>DATKUU010000261.1:0-3987 GCA_035530455.1 Phycisphaerae bacterium
TCGTCGTCCGCCCGGCATACGTCTCCGGGCAGTTGGGGTTGGAGTAGTACACGTGGTGATTGACGCCGTAGAACATCCGGCCGTCGTGCCAGGCAAAGGCGTGACCGTAAGGGCACACGGCGCTCGCGTAGGACAGGACACAATCGCTCGGTTCGAGACCCGTGATGCGCCCCGCGTCCCCCGGCTGATACGTGGCACCGCTGACTTCTCGCTGGCACCGCATCCCGTGCAGCCCGTACTGGCTCACGCGCACGGGTATCCACTTGTTCGACGGGCTGATGCTGTGCATGCGCTCGATGTACACGCGGATATGCGTGGCGCCCGTGCAGGCCACGCTGCCGGTAGACCATTCAAGACTCCATCCGGGACCCGGCAGCCACTGAAGGCTCTGGCTCAACACGGCCCCGGCAACGGCTGTTTCTGAGGTCAGGAACAGGGGCGGACTCTCGACGTTGCGGTCGCTGTGATAGCCCGTCACGGCAACGATGTAGGCGCCGCCGTCCAGCGCGGAAGTGTTCGTGTCGCCATCAGAGTCCACGTTGTCCGTTTGCAGGCTGCCGGTCGGTGCGCCCAGACCCCACGCCGTCGCGTACTGGCTGCTGGGCGTGCTCCAAATCTGCCCGTTGCCCGCCGCCAGCCGCGCGTACAACCGCCCGTTCAGGGGGTTGATGAAGGCGATGGCGTTCGACCCGAAGGCAATCAGGCGGTCCGTCCCGCCCGTGTCCTTCCAGGAGATGATGCGGTAGGGGGCCGCGTCGCCGAACACCTTGGCCACGGTGACGGGCGTGCTGATACCGCGCCGTTTCGAGAAGTGGCCCGGCGGGATGGATTCGGCGTTCAGCGCAACGCGAACCTGGACCCCGGCGAGCGTCGGAGCGGCGTGGTTGTCCATAACCAGCACGTCGAGAGGCTGCACAAATCACTCCTCCGGGTCAGGTCTCAAACGTGTGAATCGCTTCACTGACCTGTGTATCCTTGGTCACTTGCAGGAACCATGCGTTGGCGTCGTCGCGCAGCGTCTGGACCAGTGGCGAAAGCCTGTCGATAAGGAGTCCGGCGTCGGCCAGCGACTTCTTGAACCAGTAGACGTTGAGGATCGTCGGCTGGGATTCCGGGTCGTCGGCCACCGCCTCGGTGGCGGCATCGTGGGGCATAAGCACCTGTGCTTCGCACCAGGCGTTGTGGATGGCCTTATCGACTTCCAGCGCCACGGCGTCGTCTGAGGCCCACCCGTCCCCGAACAGTTGTTTCGCATACGCGATGATGCCGTCGTAATCCCAGCCCAGCCACGAAACCGCCATCGCCCGCTCCTAATCCGCCACCGCCCGCCAATCCGCATCCTCGGCCGTCGAGGCGTGGGCGCTCTGAAGTTCCTGGACCCACCCGTTCACGTCCACCCGTTCCGGTTCCATGTTGCCCTGTTCGTGCGCCGCCCATTCCAGGGCATCGCGCCGGGCCTGCGCATAACCCATCGAGAGGTTCCGCGATTCCAGCGCGGCCCACTTGACGTCCTTCGCCGCAATCTGGCCGCTTTCACAGACCAGCCGCTTCTTGGCCGTGATTTCCAGCAGCGTGTCGAGTTCCCGCGGGAGGTAGGCGTAATCGGAATCCGTCTCGACGGTTCCGAACTTCACGTCCGGCGCCCCGACCCGAACGACCAGCCCGCCGATGTTGTAGATGGCGTCCGGGGGCGGTCTCCACTCGACAACCGGCGTGGAAACCCCGTCCACGCTGCGATACCGCACGCAGAAGCGTTCCGGCCAACCCTCGCCCGATGCGTCCTGCGCCGTCAGGTGAGCGTGTTCCAAAGGATGGGCAAAGTGGACCCGCGACAAAACGGACGGGTCGTCGCTGTTGTACAACCCGCCCTTGGGCACCTTCCAGCCGAGGAGGTTCTTCGGCAAGACCGTGTACGCCTGGCTGGCGACGGTCGCGAGGGTGATGTCGTACTCGCCGATGGCGTGACGGGCCAGCGCCCAGGTGTCCTTGACGGCCCCGGTGATGGCGGCTTCCAGGACCTGCCCCACGCGTTCCTTGTTCCGTATCCGCCCCGTGTACTCCGTTTTGAGGAGTTCGCGGAGCGTCGTTACGCCGAGGCCGTTGAGTTTCAGCGCCATAGCCTATTCCTTGCGCTCCGGGCGATAGCCCCAGCCCGCTTGCCGGGCGTATTCGTTGGCGCGTGTTGCGGCAGCCGCTAGTCGGGTGGCGGCGCGTCCAGGAGTTTCTGGTCCTTGCGCTTCGACCACCAGACCGACACGGCCGCAACGATGATCGCCGCGCCGAACCCGGCCAGACCGTGGACCGTGTTCTCGTCCAGCGTCTCGACGCCGTACTTGGTCGCTACCGCTGCCGCCACCCACAGGATTCCCCTTGTGAGGGTTCCCGCCAGGAGTTTGATTGCCGTTGCCTTATCCACGAGTATCATCCTCAACCAGAGTTTCCACGCGACCCAGGCGTTAAAGAGTCACCGAGGCTGCGGCCAGAGCGAGCAGGACGGAGAGCAGGTCCAGGCACATCTTCTTGAAGAACGCCCGGCGCTCGGCCTCTGCCGTGTTCTGCGCCTTCCAGTGGGCCTCCACCTTCTCGCCCTCGGCAATCGCCTTGTCGGTGTCCATGCGTTCGAGCAGCGCCGCGTAGGCGCCCTCGTAATCGCCGTCGAGGACGACGCCCAGCCAGGCGGTCAGTTCCGCCTGCGTCATCTTCAGCAGTTCCGGCAGATACCGCTCGGCCAGGTCGCGCAGTTCTTCGGGGACCTTGTCCAGTATGTTGCTGAGGTCGGTTGACATCACTTGCCCTCCCCTTCCGGTGCGACTCCCTTGCGGCCGTCGGCGAACAGGCGCCAGAACCGGGCGGTGGAGCGCAGGACGTGCTTCAACTGCCCGTCATCGAGTTCGCCCGCCGATGCCCGCCGGGCCATATCGGCCGTCCAGGCAACGGTCTTGTCCAGGACCCGCGTGTACCCGGCGTTCATCCAGACGGCCGAGACGCCGAGCCACGGCCCGCGCGCGTCCTTGAAGGCGCGCCACCGTTCTGCGTTTTCTGCGACGGCCTGCGCCATCTCCGTGGTCGCCAGGTCCCCGGCTTCAGCCTTCGTGGCCTTCTCGGCGGACCACAGCACGGCGTTATCCAGGCGGTCGGCGTAGTCGGAGTTCATCATCATGCCGCATCCGGCCATACAGACCGCCGCCAACAGAACTACCGGCAACAGTACCCTTCTCATTGCCTCTCCTCCTTTGCTCAGGTTTCTATCAGGACCAGACGGACCGTGGCGTCACCCGCCGCATCCGCCTGATTGTTCTTCACGCGAATCTGGTCGCAGGCCACGGTCGTCGTGGTGCTGCCTGCGGTCAGGGCCGTCCCGTAGATGGCGTCGCCGTTGATCATCATGGGCACGTTGGCCGTGACCTTGATGCAGCAGACGACTTCGCCCGCCCCGGCCCGGTCGTAGGTCAGTTCGAGAATCACGTCCTCGTCGGAGAGGATGTAGAGCCAGTCCCAGTTGTCGAGGTTGCCGTAACCGGTGTCCCACAGGAGTTCGACGGCGTAGTCGTCGGCGACGACGGCGGTGACTTCGTAGATGCCGCCGGTCATCGTCCGGTCCACTTCGGTCGAGAGGCTGCCCCCCTCCTTATCCTCGCCGCCGGTCGTGACCCGGAACTTGTGCCACTGCTTGAGCGTTGCCACCGCACGGCTCCTTACTCACGGACCTCCGTTTATGCGCCGCTCGATCCGTTCCAGGCGCTTGCCGTTCTCGCCCTGCATGGTCTTGATTTCCGCCAGACTGGTCTTGATGTCGGTCGTGTTCTCGGCCTGCGTTTTCATCCACTCGTCATGCTTGTCCAAGCGGTCCTTGTTAGAGGCCGCGCAGGCTTCTACGTCCTTGTAGGCAATGATGAGGCCCGCGACGAGGCCGAGCATGGCCACTCCCGCGATGACCCACTTCGCGGCACCGTTCAGTTTGCTCTTCGCCACGCTGTGTCTCCGCTA
>DATKUU010000262.1:0-2790 GCA_035530455.1 Phycisphaerae bacterium
CGTCTTCGTACTCCAGGAACGAGTGATAGAGCTTGACGCTCAGCCCCACGGCATGCAGCGGCGAATAGGCGCGGAGCGGGTTCTGCGGGGCGGGGAAGTAGGGCCGCACGATCTCGTCAAACGGGAACCGCCGCTCCTCGCGCTTGCCGCCGACCTGCAAGGTCTGGACGTAGCCCCGGAGCTCGCCCTCGTCCGTCTGCTCGACCTCCAGCGTGCCGGGCGACAGCAGCACGAGCGAGGCGGGCCCGTCGCCGTCGAACAGGATTTGCAGGGCGGCGCCGCCGACCAGGTCCATGTGCGCCTCGACGGCCATGCGGAGCTGGGCGCCGGTCATTACGGCGTTGCCGTTCTGCCACAGGTCATAGAACGGATGCTCGCCGACGACCTCCTCGACCTCCTCGCGTTCCCGCATCCAGGCTTGCAGGCCCTCTTTTGTGTGCAGGTAGCGGCGGACGCGCTTGCTTACCGGCTGCGTATCCTCGGCCGACGCCACGCGCCAGGGGCGGGACGGGTCCAGCCCCTGCGCCTCGATCAGCCGCGCCATCATGTTCCGGCCCCGCGCCGATTTCGAGGGCAGCACGCGAAACAGCCGCAGGGGCGCGGACGACACGCCACGCCCCAGGACGTTGATGCACGAATAGACGACCTCGCGGTACTGGCGGAACAGGCTGTCGGCGTCCGCGGCGACGGGAATGCGGCCGCCGGCCGTCGGGGCGCCGTACATCGTGAAGCCGCCCAGGTCTTTCTGCTCCAGCACGCGGGCGCTCAGTTCCTCCCCGATTCGCCGCTTGAGCGTTTGCCAGAGTCCCACTTTAGACTGCTCCGGGGAGGGTGTCAGTTCGCGGCCCCGCACGCCAGGCAGTGCCCCGTCATACCACCTCCGCCAACACTTTCAGGAAGTACAACGCGACCCGCTCGCCATAGGTTCGCGGCGTGTCACGCAACAGGTGTTCCGCTTCGCTCTGGAACCGCTCGGGCTCGTCCCGGTATCGCCGGTCCCACTCCTCGAAGGCCGCCGCCACGTCTCGCACTGACGCGGCATCCAACGCCTTCCGCCATCCCTTTCGCATTCGCATCGCGTGTCCTCCTAGACCGCCCCCCATAGTTCCTCGTTCTCGGGCGACAGCCACGCCGCCTGGCGGTCCTCGTCCGTCGCGTCCTCCGGCAGGTCGGCGAACGCCGCCGGCTCGCCCTCGCCCATGAACTCCACCTTGCCGGCCGTGACCGGGTTCAGGTACATCGCCATGTACCGCATACCGTCGCAGCCGTGGTCGTCCGTCTTGACGGGCTCCTCCTTCACCGGCCGCCCGTCGGCCGCCTGGTGGTAGACGTAGCCCTCGATCTCCTGCTCGGTGCAGACGGGCCGCTTGGCGTCCACCAACAGCGGGTCGCGCTCGACCAGGGCGTCCCGCATGACGTACAGCCGGGGCCTGCCGTCACCCTGCACCCGCATGAGCGCCTTGACGGCCTCGATGCCGCTGGCCACCGACTTGCGGGCCGCCAGCGTCGGGATCCCCTCGGCATGCAACACGGCCCGCTCCTCGGCGTCGTGGTCGGCTATCGTCGCCTCGACGGGCTCGCCCTCGGACAGGGACAGGATCCGCCGGGCGTGATCGCGTGTCAGGCCGTGCGTGCGGTATAGCTCGCGGTACAGGTACGCCCGGCCGTCGCCGTCCACCGCCCACCACTGGCAGACGAATGGGTTCGTATAGCCGAAGTCGATGACCCGCAGCCGCCGCCAGTCGGCCGGCACGGCAAACGGGTTGACCAAGTGGACAGCGGCGTCCCACTCGCTGTAGACCTGGCCCTCGACGGCCGCCCACTTCCCCTCGAACAGCCTCGCCCTGCGCGGCCCCGTCAGCCCAGCCAGCCGCTCCAGGTACTCCGGCGTCAGCGTGGGGTTCTCGCTGTGCCGCGACAGCAGCCGGGCCATCTTGCCCGTGTTCGCCCGCTGATTCAGCCAGTGGCTCGGGGCGCCGGGGTTGCAGTCTGCAATGGCCTGCTGGTAGGGCACGACGTTGTTACGCAGTGCCCGGAAGAACTTCTCCCACTCGTCCTCGCTCAGCTCGGTAGCCTCAAACGCGGCGACGATGTCGTACTCTGTCGAGAACAGCCGCTCAGGCTTGTCCAGGCCGCCACAGACGATGCTGGAGCCGTTGGGGTACTGGTAGGCCTGCCGCATGGCACGGGACGCGCCCTGGGCCGCCTGGTGGCCCTCAGGCAACACGTCGCGCTCGAAGGTCACGAGCACGGACTCGGTCATGCTCTTTCGGGTTTTGCGGCATGCCAGGATGCGGGAGCCGGGGTACTTCTCGGCGATGAGGTGTAGCTTCTCGAGGATCGCCCGCGTCTTGCCGGTGCCGGCGGGGCCTTCGATCAGGATCTCGGCCTCGCGGCAGTGGAACAGGTCGCGGGCGGCGCCGTGGGGCTGATAGGGCTTGTTCGCGGCGGTGTAGCTAGACCTTGCTGTCATCGACACCCAGATAAACCTTGAACGCCGGGCCGCCGTCCGGGCCGCTCAGCTCGGTCTTGTCGCTGAAGCCCAGCACGTTCTTCGATAGCCAGATCTGCGCGGTGACGTTGCCCGATAGGGCGTTCTGCCACAGGGCCTTGCGTAACCGCGTTTTGCCCTCTTCGGCGCCGTTGTCCATTTCTTCGGCAAAACGGCGTTTCAGGGTATCGACCGAGCAGCGGCAGACGGCGGCGATCTCCCTGTGCGTGCAGCCGATGGCCGCCAGTTCGCGCACCTGCTCGCCGTCGATGTTCTTCTTGGGTCTTGCCATCAGCTAC
>DATKUU010000263.1:0-2206 GCA_035530455.1 Phycisphaerae bacterium
CCACGTCGAGCACGGTTTCTTCGACCGCCGCGAACACGTCCAGGTTGACCACGGCGGCATCCTGCACCGGGCCTCCTGGTGCGACCAGCTCACTACCCCCGCGCCGCAAGACGGCGCCGAACGCCTCGCCCGCGTCTGGCCGCACAAACTCAAGCCGTTCCGGAAGCGCAAAGGATACGTCCTCGTCCTCGGCCAGATCAAAGGCGACGCCCAACTCATCGACTCCGAAATACGCGAGCCCACCCCCCTCGACAAAATGGTTTGCCGCAGCCTGAAAAAGCACGGGCTCGAAGGCCGCTTCCGCCCGCACCCGCGCTCGCCCGACGCCCTCGGCCGCGAAATGCCGCCGCACTTCTGCCCCCGCGACGACACCACACTCGAGGAAGCCATCGCCGGAGCACGCTTCGCCGTCACCATCAACTCCAACGCCGGCAACGAGTGCCTTGCCCTCGGTTGCCCCGTCCTGTGCTTCGGCCCCGCGCTCTACGCCCAGGCCGGTGTCGCACCCCGGACCACCCAGGCCGACTTCCAGAAGAGCCTCAAGGCCATGGTGGACGGCTGGCGACCCACAACCGCCGACGTCCGAAACTACCTCCACTGGCTTGCCTGCCGACAGTGGAACCAGGCCGAACTGCGCCAGGGCGACGTTCTCGCCGACCTGATCGGGAGGGCCAGGGGATGACCAACCTCCTGCACGAGGGCCTGGCCTGGCTGCGCACGCAGCGCAAGGCCCACATGACCGTCAGCGCCACCTATAACCGTAGCGACGGGAGCGTTGCCCTCAGCGCCACAGTCGGCAAGAGCCGTCACCGCATCTCGCAGTCCTACGGCTCGTTCACCAACGTCGTCGTGCGCGATTACCTCTTCGACACCGTCGACCTCATCCTCTCCGGCGCCGCCACGCTCCCCGAGGCCGGCGACCGCATCGAGGAAGTCGGCGACGACGGCAAAACCTACGTTTACGAAGTTATGAGCCCCGGCGGCGACGTGCCCGAGTGGGAATACTCCGATGGCCACCGGGGCACCCTCCGCGTTCACACCAAACATGTGGAGACCCGCGATGCCTGACCCGGTCATCAGCGAACCGCTGGACGAATGGGTGGAGCGGGTCATCGACCGCGCGCTCCTGAAACACGCGGCCTCGTGCCCCGTGAGCCACCGGGTGACGAAGCTCGAACTCCGATTCGCCGTGCTCGTCGCCTTCATGCTGGGTTCCGGCGTGGTCGGCGGGGCCATCGGCAGCCTGCTCTCGAAAGTGACCTGACACATGGACGGCGAGAGCCCCGGATGGGTGCAGCGTGTGACCATCGTCCTTGACGTGGCCGCGCCGCCCCAGCTCACGCTCGAAGGCGTCCCCCACTTGGTGAAGTGACATGAGCCGCATCACCGACATCGCCGACGCGGTAGTGGCCGCGCTGAACGCCAAAACCTTCAGCGTCGAGTTCACCGCCGAGCGCGCCTGGGCGCCGTCCTTTGAACTCGCCGACCTGGTCGACCTTCAGGTTCGCGTCATCCCCGTCACGAAAGAAACCGCCCAGGACACCCGCGACGCATGGGCGGACATCCACGAGATGCACATGGGCGTCATGCAGAAACTCGGCGATGTCACGAATACCATCATCGACCCGCTGGTGGATCTCGTGCAGGAGATCGAGGACTTCCTGCGCGGGCGCGCATTCAACTCGGTCGCTGTGACCTGCGAAAGCGTTGAAGTCCCCGTCATTGTCGCTCCCGACTATCTGCGCGAGAAGCGCACATTTCAGAGCGTGCTCGTCCTGGAACTGAAAGGCTGGAGGTAGCCCATGATCTCATTCGGCATGCGCCTGTCCGACATGAAACGCTGGTTCTTCGACACGGACCTGGTCAAACGCGCCATCGACGGGACCACGCGCCGCGCCCTCAACCACTTCGGCGCGTCCGTCCGCATCACCGCGCGCCGCTCGATGCGGAAGCGCCCCGGCCCCAGCGCCCCCGGCACGCCGCCGCACCGTCACGGCAACCCCCTGATCTACAACCTGATGGCGTATGCCTTCGACGTCGTCCACCGTTCCACCGTCATCGGCCCGACCCTGCTGAAAAGCGGCTGGAGCCCCTACGGCGACACCACCGTCCCGCAAGTCAACGAATACGGCGGCATTGTCATGCGCCGCGACGGCCGAATTTACAACTATCCGGCGCGCCCGTTCATGCAGCCGGCGTTCGAGAA
>DATKUU010000264.1:0-3066 GCA_035530455.1 Phycisphaerae bacterium
GCGGTCGGGGGCCGAAGTCATTCCCGTGGACAGCGAGCACTCGGCGGTGTTCCAGGCGCTGGCGTGCGGTCGGCGGGAGGAAGTGCGGCGGGTGATTCTGACGGCGAGCGGCGGACCGCTCTACCGCCGGCCGCGCGAGGAACAGGACTCCGTCACGCCGGACGAGGCGCTCGCGCATCCGACGTGGACGATGGGCCCGAAGATTACGGTGGATTCGGCGACGCTCTTGAACAAGGCGCTCGAGGTGATTGAGGCGCATCACCTGTTCGGTCTTGCGGCGGAGGAGATTGCGGTGCTCGTGCACCCGGAGTCGGTGGTGCACGCGCTCGTGGAGTTTGCGGACGGTTCGGTGATGGCGCAGTTGGGTCCGCCGGACATGCGGTTGCCGATTCAGTACGCGCTGACGTGGCCGGTGCGGCGTGAGGCGGGGTGGGAGCGGTTGGACCTTGCGGCGCTTCGTCGGCTGCACTTTGAAGAGCCGGATCGCGAGAAGTTTCCGGCGCTGGAGTTGGGCTTTGAGGTGGTGCGTCGCGGGGGGACGAGCGGGGCGGCGCTTTCGGGGGCCGACGAGGTGGCGGTGGGGGCGTTCCTCGACCGCCGCATCCGCCTGTCGGACATCGTGCCGACGGTGAAGCGCGTCCTGGCGGCTCATCCGTGGACGGCCGAGCCGACGCTGGATGACATCCTGCACACAGACGCCTGGGCAAGGGAGGAAACTGCGCGGTGCCTAACATCCTCTACATCGTCGAAATAGCGGTCGGGATCGGCCTGTTGATTCTGGTCCACGAGTTGGGGCATTTTCTGGCGGCGAAGGCGTTCGGCGTTCGCGTCCGCCAGTTTGCGCTCGGATTCGGGCCCGCATTGGTGAAGTGGCGGCGCGGCGAGACGGAGTACTCTCTGCGTGTCCTGCCGCTGGGCGGGTTCGTGGACCTGGCGGGCGAGCATCCCGAGGCCGAAGGGGCGGACGACCCGCGCGGGCTGTGGCGGAAGCCGGTTTGGCAACGGGCCGTCATCTTCGCGGCGGGGGTGGCGATGAATGCCGCGATGGCGGTCGTGATTTTCGCGGTGGCGTTTCTCATCGGCGTGAAGGCGGGGGCGCCGATCGCGGGGGCGGTCGTACCGGGTTTGCCCGCCGAGAAGGCCGGCATCGAACCGGGCGACCGGCTTGTGGCCATCGGACGGCCCGGCGAGGAAATGAAGCCCCTCGCCTCCTTCGACAACCTTATGTACGCGGTCTCCCTCTGCGATGCCGGGACCGAGTTTGTCCTGACGGTCGAGCGCCCGGGGGCGGAGGGCGGCGTGGCGGAGACGAAGACGTTTGAACTGGCGAGTGAACGCCCCGAAGGGGCGCTTTGGCCGGTGCTCGGCATCGGCATGCCTTACGAGCCCGTGCTGCGCGAGGTGTTTGCGCACTCGCCTGCGGCCCAGGCGGGGCTGGCGAAGGGCGACCGGATCCTGGCCGTGAACGGCTGCCCAGTCGGCCAACTCTACGACGCCGTCGCCGCCCTGGAGCAAGCGCCGCCGGGGAAAGTGACCCTGCGCATCGAGCGCGGCGGGGAGCCGCGGGACCTTGTGGTTGACCCGGCGCAGCTGAAGGATTACCAGTTCGGGTTCGCGCCGCCGATGGCCGTCGCGAAGGTTCTCCCCGACAGCCCCGCTGCGGAGGCGGGTCTGGAGCAGGGGGACCGCATTGCGGAAGCGAACGGGACGGCCTGGCCGACGGCGGAGGAGTTCGTCAACCTCGTCAAGGAGGCCGGGGCCGACGGCCGGGTGGACCTGGTGCTGTGGCGCGGGGGGAAGCGGGTGGAGACGTCGTGCAGCGTGGCGATGCGGACCGAGGGCGGTGAGGAGCGGCCGATGGTGGGCATCAAGATGACCGCCGCTCCGGGGAACCCCGTCCAGATTGGGCGCGTCGAGGCGGGCGGCGCGGCGGAGCGCGGGGGACTGCGGGGGGGCGACCTCGTGCTGGCGGTCGGGAAGAACGGCAAAGCGCCCGGCGATTGGGAAGCCATGCTCCGGACGCTCCTGGAGGAACCGACGAAGGCGACGCCGATTCGCATGGCGCGCGGGAACCAGACGGTGGAGACGTCGCTGGCGGCCGACGCGGTGCCGCTGGAGCGATTCCCCCTCTCGGGGGTGAGCGCGGCCCCGCTTTTTGTCCCCTTGCCGCGAATCTACAACCCGCTGGCGGCGGCGGGGGAGGGACTGCGGCAGACGTGGATGTGGATGCGGCGGACGTACGCGACGGTGTTGCAACTGATCCGCGGCCAGGTGAGCACCCAGGCGGTCGGCGGACCGGTCCTGATCTTCCAGGCGTCCTACACCCTGGCCGAGAAGGGCGTGGGGACGCTGATAAACTTTTTCGGGATGGTCTCGGTGATGCTGGCGGTCATCAACTTCCTGCCGCTTCCGCCGCTCGACGGCGGCCACATCCTCTTTGCGCTCATCGAGAAACTCCGCGGCCGGGCCCTCTCGCTGAAGGTCCAGTCGGCTTTCTGGGCGGCGGGATGGGCGCTCATGGGCGTGGTGTTTCTGCTGATTCTGTGGCAGGACATCGCGCGCATCCTGCGGGCGCTTTGAGGAGCAATTCCAGGTTTTTGCGCGCTTCGGCGGCATCGCCGCGCGCAAGGGCCGCGCACGCCGATTCGAGGGCGGCGGCCTGGGCGGGGGTGAAGGGGACGGCGTCGCCCGCCGGAGGCGTTTGCCAACCGAGACGCGCGAGGATCGCTCGTCCCAGCGCGTCCATCCCGTCGCCGTGAAGCGCCGAAACGCGAAGGGCGGAAAAGGGGACAGGCACCTTTTCCCTACGTCCGGAAAAGGAGCCAGTCCCCTTTTCCGCCTCGGGCGCCCGGCTTCGTCCCGGCGGGACTACGCCGTGGCAGGCCAGGTCCGACTTGTTCCACACCGCCAGCGCCCGCGGGCCAAGCGCCGCGAGCGCAGCCGCGTCCTCGGCCTGGACGCCCTCGGCCGCATCGAGAAGATAGACGACGAGGGGGGCCTCGGCCATCTGGCGCCGGGCCCGCGCGACGCCCTCGCGTTCGACCGTCGCTTGGGCCTCACGCAGCC
>DATKUU010000265.1:0-11617 GCA_035530455.1 Phycisphaerae bacterium
GCGGTACAGGCTCGTCGAAGTATACGAAGTCAGCCCGCAGCCGATTGTTACAGTCAGGCGGAAAGGTGTTCCTGTCGCAGCAACGGATCTTCGTAGGGTGCCGTGCCCCACGTGCGGCCGCAAGGCCCGCAGTGATGCGGAGTTCTGCTCGAAGTGTGGAACTTCCCTGATGGGGTAGCGCCCACCCCGGCGTATAATAGGGTGGACGAGGGGAAAGGGAGGCAGGGCGATGATACGGAACAGGGGAATCTCGAAGGCCTCGTGCCTGTCCTGCGGATCGCCGCGGGGCGACGTGGTCGGCTACGTCGGCGGATCGCAGGTGAAGCGATGCGGCGAATGTGGGTTGAGGTGGGAGCCGGCCATGCTGACGCTGAAGTACAGCACCTCGACGCCCCATGCCAGCGGTACGACGAGGGGCGGCGAGTAGTGGTCGCCACGTTCTTTGAAAACATTGGCCGTGCGGCCTGACGCGCAGGCTTGATAAGGTGCTCGGAGCGGGATGTGCGGAGAACCTTCGGGCTCGTCGAACGCACACGGCTGGACAGATCCAGTCACGGCTAACCATTCATGCGACCGTTGTGGCGTTTCAGCGCCAGGTATGGGAGGGGGCCGGTGGGGCTAACAGGCGAGATTCGCCAGCTCCTTGGCGGCATGGGCGGGTAGCTCACTGGAATCATGGCTGCCTTTTCCGGTAGCAGGCTGGGGAAACCTGCCAACGGTCGCATACTTTTTAGTAAGGAGAACCCAATTGGGCTGGATAATCTGGTTCGTTATCATATCGCTGGCGGGCGGATGGCTGGGATTCGTCGCGGCCGTCGCGTTCGTTCTCTGGCGCAACCGGACGCCGTTCAGGGACTTCCTGGACGTGCGGTGGGACGGGGATTGTTTCTATATTGAGGGTAGGCTGCGGCCCCCCAAGGATGGCCCATAGATGATCTAGCGCGGTCGGCCGAGCAACGCTGGCGGCGTATAATAGGATAGTCCGGGCGCGGCGGGGCCGGGCACGGCGCGGCAAGGCAAGGCAAGGGTAGTATCAGTACCAAGAATTGGAAGTAAGGCCTTCGGATAGGAAAGGAAACAGGCATGAGCAGGAAGAAACCCAGTAAGCCGCTACGGGCCGTATTTGTGGCGGATCTGCACTGCGGTAGTCACTGGGGTCTGACCGATCCTAGCGAGACGAACAAGTACTCGCCCGGCAAGCAGATCCAGGAGCGGCTGTACCGCGAGTGGCAGGACGCCGCGTCAGGGCCTTGGGCGAAGCCCGACGCCTTGGTGGTGGCTGGCGATGCCGTGGAGGGCCAGTCCCGCAAGGACGGCGGCACCCACTGCTGGACCACGGACATCGACGAGCAGGTGATGGTCGCGGCTGAAATGCTGCGCAAGTGGAAGGCGAAGCAAATCTATATCCTGGGCGGCAGCGGGTACCATGTCCTAGTTCGGGACAGCGGCCTTAGCGCAGAGGAGATGCTGGCCCGTAATGTGGGGGCCGTCGAGTACCCCGGCCAGGACCACATTCCGCAGGAGCGGCGCAAGCGGAGCGGCATCCACTGGTTCCTGACCTTCGGTGCGACGACTGTCCATGTGGCTCATCACGTCAGCATCAGCCGGGTGTTCCACTACAAAAGCACGCCGATCGCCCGCGAGATGATGCAGGCCAAACTCAACGACCCCATGCGGCGCGAATTGGAGCGGATGTACCGCGAGATGCCGTCGACTAAAGAGCATCGCGAGCGTTTGGACAATGAGGTGCGGGCATTCTCCACGAAGGTCGTCATTAGGGCGCATGGCCACTACTTCTGGGCGTGTGACGCTGGCGGCACGCTGGGTATGACGCTGCCGGCCTGGAAGTGCCCGGACCCGTTCATCGCGCGGCGGGACCCGCTGGGCTTCGGGCACCTGGGGTTCGTCGGAATGGAGTTTGACGGCGACTCGTACCGATACGAGAAGAATCTGGTGAGGATTGAGGACATCGAGCGTCCGCCGCATACGGTTATAATGGGATAGACGCGGCGGGGCGGGGCTCGGCGTGGCAGGGCTCGGCGTGGCAGGGCTCGGCAAGGCAAGGGTAGTTTATGATGGCGTGGCTAACGGGCGGGGGCGGCGGATGCGAGCGCGTATGGCGCGTGGACCTGGCCGAAATGCGTCTTGAGGCCCAACTGAAAGGAGACGGCGATGTCGCAGGACCAGACGGCCACGAGGGACGTGCTGCTGCGGGGACTCCGGCCGATAATGTTCGACCGCTATCCGGGCGACAACAAGACCCAACTGCCCCCAGGCGACAAACTCTACCTGGACGGTGGGACCGTGGTGCTGCCGGCTGAGAACGTCATGAGCTTCCTGACGGCCGTCAACACCACCAGCGCCCCTAAGCGGCTGCTGGACAAGCGCGAGTACAAGGATGTGTGCGGAGCGTTCCAGTGCTTCGTGGAGATCATGGAGGAGAACATCCCGTTCCTACGGGACGGCAAGCCCATCAAGTTCAGCGGCTTCGGCGACGGCGACCCCGATCCGAGGACCGGCATCTTCGTGGACAAGCGCGTAGCGCGACTCGACAGGGGCGTGCCCAACCCCAAGGAGCGGCCGGTGCTGCCGCTGCCGTGGGAGCTGCGGCTCACCATTAAGCTGTACGCCAACCAGGAGGTCGGCGAGCCGATGCTGCGCCAGATGTTCGTGGAGGGCGGCGTGGCGTTGGGGTTCGGTACCTTCCGCGGTCGGTTCGGTAAGTTCGAGGTTGCTGAGTGGCAATAGCCGGGGCGCGGCTGGGCGGGGCTTGGCGCGGCAAGGCGGGGCGCGGCAAGGCAAGGCAAGGATAGGCGGCTCTTGGAAACGGGGGCCGCCTAGTTTATTCTCTTGGCACCAGCGACCCCCCGAACGTCTTTCCATTGCTGGGATGACAATGCACGTCCGCCTGGATCATGGCCGAGATGCGGCCCTCCAGCCAGTCCAGGTAGCCTGCGGAGACGCGGCTGAAGCCGACGGTCGGCCGGTCGGCCGAGCACCGGGCCAATACTTGTCGCCGGACCTCCGCCCGATTGAGTAGATTGGCCATAGTCCCTTCTCCTTTCACGCTGTTCGTTGCATGTTAGCCCAGCCAGCCCATCGCGGCCAATGTGCCAGCCACGGAAGCCGCGAACCAGGCGACGTTCGGCCACGACAGCCTATATCCCCGCACCAGCCTCGAGAATAGGACCAGGCCGGACCAGATGAGGGAGAACACCAATACCGCCCGTACGATCGTTATCCACTCCATTTCGCCTCTCCTTTCATTCCGCCTTGCGGCGTTCCATGATAGCGTCGGCCACACGGGCCATCGGCAGTATGGCCGGGGCGTTCAGCGTGATGACCTTCACCACGCGGGGCAGCCGCTCGGGGCGGCAGTACTCGTAGAGCCACTTGAGCAGGGCCAGGCCGGTGTGGTCGGGGCGGGGATCGCCGAGGTCGTGATCCATGTAGACCACATCCCAGGGCTCCCGCTTATAGGCCATAGCCTCGAACAGCGCGTACTTCGCGTCCGCGTAGGTGCGGGCGTACGCCACGGGCCCTCGGTGCACGAGGTCCCCGGCGCCCAACTCCTTCGCGTCGTCGATGACCAACTGGGGGCCGAACTCCCGTTCCTTATGCGTGCTCATCACGGTCTCCTTTACGGGTTCACCATAGTCCCCGGATGCGTAGGGGAATCAGGCGTCAGGGTCGATGATTTTCAGGATGCACTGCTGTCCGAAACGGCCTGCCGACATGATGTGTTCGTGGCAGCAACGGCGTCCCTTGCAGGTCGGGCAGCGCGGCAGAATGTCGGCAACGCGAAAGTCGCTCTTGTTACCTTCCTCGTGAGGCCCCGCGACCCGATGGACCTCGGCCGTTATCACCAAATCACCCGGCTTCAAGTCGGCTGTTCTGGTGACTTTCTGGACGAGAAACCGCTTGCCTATCGTACTCATCATAGTCTCCTTTACGGGTTCACCACAGGCACCACGTCACGAACAGCGCCAGTAGCAGGATCCGCGTGTCCTGGTTCATGACCACGTCGTTGCCGGCCTGGAGCAGCCGCTGCCGTTCAACCACGCGACACGTTGAGCCGCTTCCTCCTTGTCGGGGGTATCATGTTCCGGGTGCCATTCGCCATCGGGCGAATAGAATCCCACCGTCCACAGGCCGGGTTCGCTGCTCAGATAGACGTACATTTCATGCCCCTTTCCCTTTCCTTGTCCACCCTATTATACGCCGCCTTCCGGCCCGGCCGAAAGTTTTCCAAAATATTTCGGCCGATTCGGCCTGGATTTCTTTAACCTTTAATCGGAGGGAGGAAGGACCTGCCGCTCCGAGAGGCGCTCGTCAGTAGAGGAACGCCGCTTCATGCCAACGCCGAAGAAGCCCACAAAGCTCAAGAACATCTCCGTGGACGAGGTTTCTATCGTGGACGAGCCGGCCACCCGCCGGCGGTTCATGTTCTGGAAGTCCGCCGATGGCGGGCAGGACTCCGCGTTCGAGAAGCAGTTCAAGTCGCTGGACGTCGCGTTCAAGAGCGACGGCACCGCCGGTGGCAGTTCGCTGGAGATCAACGGCAAGGCCATCTCCGAACTGGACTCCATCACCCTGTCGGCCGCTCCCGTCGGCGAGAGCATGAGCATTTACTGCGCCTACACCCAGGGCGCCAAGGGCCAGACGGCGGGCGGGTTCCGGCCCACCTACACCTATACGCTGAGCAAGGCCGACCACGCCGTGCCGGCGGGGACGGCCCCTCTCAGCAAGCGGCTGGACCCCGAGGACGTGAACACCGTGCAGGCCTATATAAACGAGCTGCCGCCGCGACTGCGGCGGAGCGTGGAGAACCTGGTCGGAGCGGTCCAGTCGCTGGACGAGCCGATCGCCAAGGAAGAGGAGGGCGTTACCGTGCCAGAGCCGAAAACTCAGGACGGGGAAGTGCCGCCGGCGCCGCCGGCCGTGGACCTGACCGGTGTCACCGAGAAGCTAGACAAGCTGACGGAGGCCATGGGCGCGATAGCTGAGAAGGTCACGGCTATCGAGACGGCCGACAAGGACCGGCAGGCCGCGATAGAGCAGGCCGCCAAGGACGCCGCAGAGCACGCGGCTGCCGTGGGGACCGGCGAGGAGATCGAGTTCGAGTCCGAGGACGAAGCCAACGCCGCCGTCGCCGCCGAGGCGCATAAAGAGGCGGTCGAGGAAGCTGGCACGACCACATAGCAAGGAGACAGAGGAATGGCGTACTTCATGAAAAAGGCCGACTATGAGAAGCGCAAGGCCGCGACCAAGGCCAGGATCGCCAAGAACCTGACCACCATCCGCACGCCGGACCCCCGCGGGACCGGCAACGACTTCGCGGACGATGCTGATGTCCGGGTCAAGGATGAGCACATCTCCCTGGCCAAGTACCTCCGCGGCGGCGTGTTCGGCGTCTGGGATGGCGCCGAGGTCGAGAAGCGCATCTACGCAAAGCGCTTCGAGTTGAGCAAGGCCGACCTCGGTTCGACCAGCGAGTCTGCCGGCGGGCTGTTCGTGCCGGACGTGGTCAGCGCCACGCTGATCCCGCGGCTACAGGAGAAGTCGGTGCTGCGGGCGCTCGGCTGCTCGGTGGTCACCGTCAAGGGCTTCCAGAAGTACATCTACCCGGTGCAGGGCACGGCCCCGACCATCACGCACGACGGTGAGAGCGACACCCTGACGGCCGACACATCGATGGATTTCGACCCCGGCAACATCGAGCAGCACAGAACGACCTGCCTGATCTACGCCCCCGTCGAGCTGATGATGAACGCGAACATCGACATGGAGTCCCAGATCCGCAACGACATCGCCGACCAGATGGCCCTGGACGAGGACGCGCAGGCGTTCCGCGGTCTCGGCGGCACGCAGGCCCTGGGCCTGCTGTACCAGCCGCGGGTGAACTCGACCGACCTGTCGGGCGAGATCGACCAGGACGACATCACCAACGCCGCCTACCAGGTGGACAAGGCCCACGGGGCGCTCAGTGCCTGGGTCGGGGACAAGGCGCTGGGCTGGAAGATCTCCAAGCTCAAAGACGCCGAGGGCCGCTACCTGTTCCCGCAGACCGGGCAGCACGCCAACCTGGGCGCGAACGTCAAGGACCTCGGGGGCGTGCCCCTGTTCCAGACCACCCAGATCGGCGTCGGCAGCTACCCCGGCAGTAACGAGACGTACCTGATCGGCGGGGACTGGGCGCGGTTCATGCTCCTCGACGGCGGTGGGCTGATGGTTGACGTCACCCGCGAGGGCGGCGACGCCTGGACCAAGGCCAAGATCGGCGTCCGCGTCGTGAAGTGGTTCGGCTGCGGGCCGCTCCTGCCGGCCACGTTCGTGGTCGTCAAGGGCATCAGTGGCACGTAACAGATAAAGGTGGATTGATGGGGATGGGGCGAATGCAGAGCGACAACGCGGCCCCCATCCCCGCCAATCAAGGACAATCAAGGAGAACCTGAGATGCAGAAAACGCTAAGCAGCAAACTGGTCAAGATCGCCCGCCTGCCGGCCGTCACGGCTAACAGTTCGGACGTCATCACGACGATCTGCGATATGGGGGACTGCCAGAACGCTCTGGCCATCGTGGATGTGGACTACACTAACCACAGTGTGACGGACCTGGGATTCTGGACCTCCAGCTCCGACACCTGCGGCGTGACCGGCACCGCGACGACCGCCTCGACCAATACGGTCGCCGTCGTGATCGCCTCGGACGACGACTCGCTCCAGGCATGGAACGGCAACACCCGCATCACCAACCTGGCCGTGGCCTCTAACAGGTTCACGAGCATTGCGCAGGACGGCGTCATCGCGGTCGAGCTGCCGAACATCAGGCGCTACCTGTACGGCCAGTACAACAACGCCGGGACCGGTTGTGTGATGGGCATCACGTTCATCGGCCGCGACCCGAGCGGCAGCGACCGGCCGTGGACCGCCGCCCGTACGGCGTACTAGCAGTGGGTAGGGCTTGGGCGGAGCGGACCTGGGGCTTTCCTCCTTTCACCCCGGTCCGTTCCACCCAGGTCGAGCGGGATATGATGAACGCTTGCGAAATCTGCGGTTTGGAGACGGAGAACAGGCGATTCTGTTCAATGTCTTGCTATGGAGTCTGGCGGAGGGGGAAGCAGTTTCGTAAGCGCCTTGTCGAACAGGAAAGCAGGACCTGCCCAACGTGTGGTTCGCAATTTGTGGTTAGGCGGACCAAGACGACCCGCTTTTGTAGCCGTCGTTGCTACTGGGAGGCCCCCAGGCCCCCACGGCCGGAGTCGGTGAGAGAAAAGATCAGCAAGACTAACCGGGTTCAGCGGGCTGCCGGTAGGGTTTTCTTCTCTAAGGAAACTCTCGTGAAATCATCGAAGGTTCGGGCAGAGCGGCGGGCCTTGGGTATGTACAAATACGGCGGAAATTGGAGGGGAGGCCGCAGCTTCGAGGAGTACCCCGAGGCTTTTTCCTTCCAAAGGAAAGAGGCCATCAGGAATAGAGACCATCGTACCTGTCAGATATGCGGCAGGCACGAATCTCAGAATGGCGGCGAGGCCTTGTCGGTACACCACATTGATGGTAATAAAAAGAACTGCGAGCCGAGTAATTTAGTAGCGCTCTGTAGGGCTTGCCACAGCCGTACTTACGGTCGAATAACCAATGAGCGGTGGCGGGGAGCCTTGGCTAACCGAACCATTGGCTTTGAGAATGTAAACGGAAAGCTGTTTCTGACTGGGGTGGGGAGTTGCCTAGCACTCACCCAACCCATATCGCAATAAGCCTGGGCAGAGGAGATTGAAATGGGAGCGATTCCTGGAGACAGAGGGCAGGCGGCATTCCAGAGAGGGTATAACGAAGTCTGGATGCGCGACGACAAGGCATTTTATTTCGGCAACGATGGCGACGTCAGCCTCGAATACGACGAGGACGGCAACAACGTCCTCCTGACTGCCGGGGCGGACTGGCGATTCAGCGACACTCAGGCGCTCCAGTTGGGTGACGGCGGCGACTTCACGATCACCCACAATGGCACGACCACCGCCATCACCAACGCGACCGGTAAGATCATCATCTCCGGGGCGGGGGCCAACATCGAGCTGAGCGACACGGTAGAGCTCCAGTTCGGCGACGCGAGCGACGCCCGTATCGTGTGGAACGGCACGGGCCTAAAGTTGCTCGGCCTGCCGACCGCCGCGCCGAGCGACGCCGGCAGCTACCTGTTCGTCAGCGACGCCGGCGGCAACACGCTGCGCATCGCCACTGCGTAGTAAACGAACGACGCTGCTCGCCGCCCAATGGTGGGCGGGAGAGGTCAAAGGAGACGAGGGATGCACAGATTCAACCCAGACGTAGAACCGGCCACGGTCCTGATCGAGGTCAACCCCCGGCGGTACGCGACGGTCGGCCGCACCGAGGTCAACAAGGCCGGCAAGACGGTGCTTCGCTCGCGGCAGGACGGCCGGGACGACACGACCATGATCTTCGTCCAGGGCCGCGAACCGGGCCGGGAGAGCCGGATGTGGGTGCCGCCCCGGATAGCAAACGATTTGGTCGCTCCCCAGCCCGTAGGGCGGGTGGGGGACATGCCGACCGTGGCCCGCGTCGTGGGCAAGCGCACCGTCGAGGAGGCCAAGGCCGGCACGGAGCCCACGGGGCCGGTCCGCAGGAAGGCCGAGTAGGAACTGACACACGACTGGGCGGGAAACAGCGTGTCTCCAGAGTACCGCCCGGACGCGACGTGAATAGGGCGTAGGCCGAGCACGCGAACAGCGGCCGGGCCCGGACGGGCTGACAGGAACCGACAAGCCCTCCGGGCTGGATAACCGGCCCGGAGGGCTTGATTATGGCGATGTCGGGTAAAGGCACAGCGCTCATAGACGACGTCGGAACCTCGGATTTCTTGACCGTGCCGATACGCAAGGGCGCCTCGCGGCTGTGGGCGGGGTTCACCAACTCGGCCGACAAGCTGCTCGACGCCTTCCAGGTGCAGGTACAGGCTGGCGATTCGGATACGGCACCGTGGGCCACGATCGCCAACGCGGCCTCTGACTACACCACGTCCGTGCAGTGGCCGATCATGGGCTGCGATGTAGATTTGACTACATTGGCTAAAAGTTCTAGCGGTACCATCGCGCTGGAGGTGCGGGGACTGCAGAACGTGCGGTTCAAGGCGAGCGCGGGGGCGAGCAGCGACACCACGCTGTCATATTTCTGGAGCGTTTCGTAGGGCAGGAGATAGACAATGTGGAATGATTCCTCCCAATCGGCCAGCGAAACCGGCGTGCTGGTGGCCAAGACCCTGACGCTGGTGACGAAGGCCACGGCGGCCGCCGGGACGGGGGTGCCCCTGGTCGGGTCGGAAACGTTCGTCACCAAGGTATGGCTGAACGCCAAGCGCGCGGGCGCCGCGAATACCGGCGTGGTCTACATCGGCACCTCGACCGTGGACAAGACCAGCATACAGCAGATGGCGCTGGCGCCGGGGGACGCTATTGTCATAGAGATGCCGGCGGGGACGAAGCTCAACCTGGCCACGATATACGTGGACTCCGCCACGACGGCGGATGGTGTAACCGGGTGGTACATCCCGGCGTAGGAGTTGGTTGATGGCTACCGTCAAGATCGGCGTAGTCGCAGACCCGCACGTGGAATACCGCGTCGGCAATCTCGCCCTTCTCGCTGACGCGCAGGTGTACTGCGTCGCACAGGGTGCGGACATCGTGGTCGGTTTAGGCGACATGGTTAGCCAGGACGCGACGAAGTTTGACGACGTGGCCGATGCCATGAACGGCGACGGGACGGTTCCTTATGCCATCGCGCTCGGAAACCACGATTGCATTGGGGCAGGATGCACTCGCGCCGCTTTTCTTGCGGCGATTGCGACTGAGGGTGGGAGTGACCAGACTTCGTTCAACCAGACAATCCAAGTTGCTGAAGGCGTGCGACTTATCATTTTGGACACCAACTGGCAGATAAAGCCGGATGGGGTTTCCTACCAGCATCGTGACCAGGCTACCCCAAACCCGGCTAGTCTCGACCCGACTAGCATGTTCGTCCATCCCGACGATGTGGCTTGGCTTCAGACCCAACTCGATGCCGCCGTTGCGGACGACCAATGGGTCGTTGTGGCAACACATGCCTCCCTTTTCACGTTGTACGCGGTAGGTGTTGAAACTCTTTTGGGGTCAGGAATCAACAACTGGGAACAAATCCGCATCATGCTCCAGGCGTGTCCGAAGGTTCTGGCTTGTGTCAACGGACACAATCACAACAATCTGCTCCGTAGTTACGACCCGCACAGCGACGGAAGGCCCATCCAATTCATCGCATTACCAGATATAGGCTATGGTGCTACTACCCGTGCCAGGGCAGGTGTTCTGGTAATCGACACCGACACCGGAAGGTTGTCGATGTTGAGTAATGCCGTGGACAACGTCCCCGTAACGCCCTGGTCAACGTGCGTTTGGGCGGGAGGAACGAGTACGGCTTGGTTGACCGCAGCCAATTGGGAAGATGGGGCTATTCCCACCAGCGGGGACATCATTTGGCTTCCAAGTACGGCAGCGAGAGATTGTGCGGTGACGGCCTACCTGGGAATTGGACTCACGCAACTATGGTTGCAATCCGGTTTCACCCACTCTTTTATCGCCGACCGAGTATCCGATAGCGCGGGGTTTCAAGTCGCCGGAGTCATCTCGTTCGCTGCGGGGACCACCTTATCCGTCCCGACCGCCGGAAGGAGTTTCGTAGCGGATCAATACTGGGGTGCAGGAACCATCTCCGGTGCGGGCGATTTGCGGATTATGCTGCCGTCGGGTCGTCGGAACTTCTGGACGCACACAGGGACTTTTTCGCTGACGGGTTCGATTGCGATTCACGAAATAGAACACTCCTATGCTGGTGGTCCGACTGCCACCAACGATGCTGATTGCAACTGGGGGGCAGCGCCGATTATCACCTATCACTCTAGCTATGCCGTCACCTACCACGCGAAGTTCAAGTTCCTCGGGCAAGTCGCCTGCGGTACTGTTACCATCGCCAGCGGGGACGGCATCACCTATACTGGCGAGTTTACTTCACTGGACTGCGACGGCATCACGATTGGAAGCGCCGCAACTTCGGGAGTGGGCAAAATCACTTTGGGGGCGGGACTACATGTTGTCGCTGGGCCAATTACCGCTGTGGGGGCGGTGACGACACATGAACTGAACCTGGGTGGGCGGACCCGCCTTGCTGGCTCGTTCACCGGCACCGGGATCGTGGTCACCGTCTCTGGCGACGGCCGCATCGACTGCGGCGGGACCGGCCGGGTAACGGCGGTCACGGCGACCGGCCGGAGGCTCGTGGTCCACCGGGCGGTGGACTCCGGCGGGGACCCCGTAAGGTCCTGGAACGGCGACGGGTGCACGAACGTGAGGTTCCTGGGCCGCCGCGTCATCGGCGACCGGTTCAGGCCGGTGGCATAAAGAGCGGAGGGGGCATGAAATGGTGAGTACGGTACTTCTCGGAACGGCCGCAGTATCCGGCGCAGTGTCGGTCGTGGGCATGGCCGTCCCCACCCCGATGTGGCTTCAGTACGGCGCCCTGGGCCTGTGCGCCCTGATGATCGTCATGAACTACGCCGACCGCCGCAACGCCG
>DATKUU010000266.1:0-4018 GCA_035530455.1 Phycisphaerae bacterium
TGCCACGATCGTCGTCAAGCGTCTTGCTCCCGGCCTCATAAGCGTCTCCTCGGTTCGGCTCGTCGGCCCCGCTTACTGTCGCCGCCGGCATCCAGGGGTTCAAGGAGATTCTCCGGCCCGCAACCGCGCGGGCGCCGGAGGTTTTTGCGTTTGCCCACAACAGGGCGAATTAGTATACAATAAGGAGGCCGGATGTTCGTTTTACATCTGGGAGGCGGTTTATGCGCAAACTGCATCATGCCTGGATTGGTGGGTTCCTGGCGGTCCTGGTCCTCCCGTGGTCGGCCGCGCTTGCCGCCGAGGAAATGGAGGACGAAAGCCCCCTCAGCCCGGAGGAAGTGGCGGCTCATCATGCCCGCAGCGAAATCCGCTACGGCGATGCCTGGGTTGCCGTCACCGAACTTTTCCAGCAGTACGTGGCCACCCAGGCAGAGACGCAGCAGGCGCTCGATCAGGACCGCGAAGTGCGCATCGAACTGGACGATATCAACCGCCAGGTGTACGCGCTGAGCAGCGAGGCGCAGAACAAGGAACGGCCCATCCGGGCCGAAATGGCCAAGGCCGTCGCCGACAGGCGGAAGGCGGAAGCGGCCCTCCGCACCCGTTCTCCCTCCGAGCCACAATATGAGTCTCTGCCCCCGCAGCCCACGCGCAACCAATATTCCTCCGACTCCTACGACGCGGCCATGGACCGCTGGCGGCGCGAGATCCGCCGCATCAGGGACCAAAACCGCGAGTTGAAAAGAGAATATGACAAGCGCCTCGCCGAGTACCAGAAGGCGAAGGCCGACACGGAGGCGGTCATCCAGGAAGCCCAGACCAAGGTCGCTGAGTGCCAGCAGCAACTCGACACGCTGGCGAACGAACTGGAGACCGCCCAGGCACCGCTTCTGGAGAAACGCCAGGCTGTCAGCGACCGGATGCTGGCCCTCAGCCGGCAGGCCGAGGCCCTTGCGACGCGGTCCGACGCCATGGTGGAAGCCTTCCAGGCCGTGCCACAGGAACTCTTGTGGCGCAAAGGCATCGCGGAGTGGGACGGCCGGTTCCACCTCCTGACGGACCTGCGGACCCTCCACACGGAACTCCAGGCCGAAATCGAACGCATGCGGGTGGAACTCCAGGAGGCGGCACGCCTGGCCGGACGCAACTTCCCCGCCGACTGGCGCCATCCCCAGCAGGACAAGGTGGACGCGCTGAAGGCCCTTCTGGAGCGCGCGGCCCAGGCGACCGCACCTTAGCCCGCGCCAAGCAAACGCTGTGCACTCGTTCTCCGCAACTATCGCGCCTGCGGGAGTGCCATCAATTCCCGGCAACAGGCGCAAGGGGAAAAAGTCCGTGCAAGAACCAAGGGTAGGGACTACAGTGCGATCCCTGCAGAGCCTATTTAACCGGGATGTAGCCCGAGTCCTCCTCCTGTAAAAACTTGATAGTTATTTTTAGGTCACCCGGCGCGTAGTAGCGCGTAAGGTAACCGAAGGGACCTATGAAGTAGCCCGATTCGCTAGGCCTCGCCAAGAACGCTGGCCACACGAAAGCGAGAGCCTTAGGTTCATTAGCGGTCGAAAAGCGCCCGCCCAATATTCCGCTTATCAAGTAAGTGCCTTCGAAGTTGTATTTTCCTCCCTCGCACACAATCGCAACCATGGCGTCGTATCCAACAAGACTCACCAGGAAATAATCATGGTTTCCCGCGGATACCTTCTCGAGAATTTCCCCGACGAAGCAAATTCCGACACCCTGGTTCTTGTCGGCATTCTGAATGGCCTCCGCGGCCTTCCCGCAGATGGACACAGGGACTTTGGACAAGGATACTCGGTCGAGGGCTGCTAGCAGCGCCTGTATGACAACACTCGCCTGGGCTGGCCTGACGGAACTGGCATCGGTGTCGAGGTAGACAAGCGCCTGGGCCAGATCGCAAAGTATGTTATATGCCACTACCTTTTCTGTCACCAGGAAACCCCTGCCTCGGCAAACCTCGCAGCGTGCTCGGATCTCGCGCGCATCTCCCCCGGTAACCATGCCGGGTTGCCTGGTTATCTCCCTTTGTGTAACGGACCCGGAGCCTCGGCAGTGCACGCAATACGTCAATCTCCTAAGCCTCCCGATACAGCGGGAGACCTCGTTGAGGGAAACCTTCTCCTTGCGCGGGGGAATGACCGGCGCGAAGAAATCGAAAGCCGTGTTTGAGTCTGCAATACCGCCGAGAGGTTTATTCAAACTATCGGCCCGAAGCATGGATTCCATGTAAATCGAAGGTATACCAAAACCAAGATTTGCTCCACCCCTCCTCACCATTGACATCACGGCGATGACATTCCCATCCGAGTTGATTAGGGGCCCGCCACTATTCCCAGGTGATACCGCCGCATCCGTCTGAATGAAGCGGTCGTCTTCCTTACAGACGGGAATGCCAACGCTTCGATTGAGGTCGCTCCCTTTGGGCAATGAAGTGACTATGCCGCGCGATACGGTTTGGGCAAGCGAGAGAGGATACCCAATAGCCACAACATCCATCCCCACTGTCGGCTTGACAAGCCCACCGAGTTTTAGAGGATGTATACCTTCCGGGGGGCGCTCTAAGATGGCCACGATGAGATCTCGGTCTCGATCCTCCGCGTGAATGGCACGGATTTCAAGTATCTGCCCAGTCTCAAACTCCGCGGTGGCGCGGACAGATCCAGAAAACACATGATGGCACGATGCTATGTTCTTTTCCGAGACGAGAAAACCACTTCCGGAGCCAATTGGCACCTGATGTTCATCAAAGACTCTGATACGACAGACCGCGGCTTGCACGGATGGCAAGAGGTCCGCCAGGTTGAGACCATCTGCCTCCGCTGAGTGCGCCAGGGGCGTGTAGAGGATGACATACAATACGAGGAACCCGACTTGTGTAAGGTTTCTCACTTGCACCCCCCTTGTTCCCTGCCAGGGCTATTCAACCCATCTTGCTTGCCAACATTCTCAGGATCTCTTGAATTCAAGTCAAGCGTATTTTTCGGTGCCGCCGATAGCGCTGATGGCGCACGGCTCCACCATCGGCCCCAGCCACTTCGTGTACCACAGGCGCTGCGACCGGTCCGACTCCGGCGCGCCGCGGCTACCCGCGAAGCGCCACCCCCGACCACGCCGCCATGACATCCAGCATGGCCGTATAGTCCTCGTTGCCCTTGCCGAGGTTCTTGGCGGTCGTAAGCATCTGGCGGAGCTGGGACGCCAGCGGGAGCGGCACGTCCAGTTGCCTCGCCAGATCCGTCGCGAGGTTCAAGTCCTTCTGCATATGCTTAAGCAAGAAGGTCGGCCGGCCGCCCGCGTTCACAATGGCCTGTTCGGCTGCACGGTACAGGGGCGAATCGAGCGGCCCGGCGTGGAGGACCTCCATCATCGTCTCGAACGGAATGCCCGCCTTCCGGGCCAGGACGAAACACTCGCCGAAGGCCTGGACCATCGCCGCCACCATCAGGCAACACGCGATCTTCATCGTCGCGCCCTTGCCGACGTCGCCCACGTAATGGATCTCCTTGCCGAACGCCTCCAGGATGGGCTTGGCCTTGGCGAAATCGTCGCGATGGCCGCCCACGAGCATCTGCAGGCGCGCCTCCTGCGCCGCCGCCGCGCTCCCCATCACCGGCGCCTCCAGGTAGTGGACCTTGAGGCTCCTGAGGGCCGTCGCCGCACGCCAACTCATCGTGGGGCTCGTCGTCGAACAGTTCACCAGCACGCTCGACCGCTTCATGCCGCGCGACAGACCCTCCTCGCTGAAGAGGACGCTGTCGAGCGCCGCATCGTCGGAAACCATGACGACGACGAAGTCGGCGCCTTTCGCAACGGCTTCCGGCGAGACAGCCTTCTTCGCGCCGGCGGCGGCAAGCGGCTCCATCTTCTCCGCCGTACGGTTCCACACCGACAGCGGGTACCCGGCCCTCAGGAGGCACTCGGCCATCGGCGTCCCCATCACGCCCAGACCGACGAACCCCACTTTCGTCCGCTTCTTCGCCATCGTTCGTCTCCTTGCTCT
>DATKUU010000267.1:0-10025 GCA_035530455.1 Phycisphaerae bacterium
GGCCAGCAGGTCGGTATCCCGGCCGAACGAGCGCCAGGCGTCCTTCTCCGTCCGGGCGCCGGTCAATTCCACGAGCGCCCGGTCGAGCATCTCGCGGACCACGGGCGGATTGACGCGGTACTCCCGAATCAGAACCTCAGGGTGGGTGACGACGACGACGCGGCTTCGGGGTTGACCCTGCGCGGCAGCAGGCCATCCGATGGCAAGGGCGCTCGCGGCGGCGGCGCCCGCGGCCATCATTTCGAGGAACTCGCGGCGGGTAAGCCCTTCGGCCCTGGCGCGGGCACGGATGTGCCGTTCGCGCCGCGCAAAGTCCGCGCAGATTTCGTCGAGACTGAACTGGCCGTCCCCCAGCGCCCCGTCGTCACAAAATCCGTCCGAAGCGCCGGGCCTGTGCGTCACGGGGGTACTCTTCCTCCGGCCGGTTGGTTCCCGTCGGCGTCAAGGACACCGCTGCGCGTCGCGCCGGCCGCGGCGACCCGCCGCATGGAACGCTCCGCCGACCGTCACTTCGGTGGGATGACCAGCATCGTGCCGACCGGTATGTCGTGCACGTCGCGGATCTTGTCCTTGTTGGCCTCGAAGATTTTGGTCCAGAGTTTCCCGTCGCCGTAATAGCGGCGGGCGAGGGTGTAGAGCGTGTCGCCCGGCTTCATGGTGTACGTCTGCGCGCCGCCGGACGGCTCGACCGGCACGGGCGTCATTTCTTCCACCACCGGCGGGAGCGCCATCTCGGACGGCGGCGCTTCCAACTCCGCCGCGTTCATCTGCGGCACCTCCTCGCGCTTCTGCTGCTCGCATCCCACCGCCAACGCGAGGCCCGCCACCAACACGCACACCGCTGCTGCACGCATCGGATACCCCTTTCGTTTGCACGTCCGTGGACGAGGTCCAAGTCTATCGCGCGCCCGAGGCAAGTCAAGCGCCAAGTGCCGCCAGCAGTCGGCGGAGCGGATCCGCCTCCGCCAGATTCACGAACCGCTCCAAAACGATCAGCAGGGCGATGACCGTCCCGGCATGGAGGTCAAAAGCAGCGCTGCCCCTCTCCCACCGCCAGAGCAGGATGGCCGCCAGGCCGCGGGGATCGCCGGGGCTCGCCCCTCCGTTCGTGTCACACGCCCGGCGGGCCCACCACAGGCGATGGGCGACGGTCGAGAGCGGCCAGAGACCCAGGATCCAAACGGCCGTCGCCAGGTGGCCGAACGCCAGCCCCAAGAGAACTGTGACGACCCGCTCGCCGCGCTGCCAAAACCCGCCGACGCAAAAAGTTACGCCCTTCTCGGCCCGCGCGCGGATGTAACTGGTCAAATAAGCCCACACCAGGCCCATCGCGGCCAGGAGGCCGAGCGTCAGGTTGGCCTCCGAGCCGGGCAAGCCGACCGGACGAGCCATATAGTACGCCGCCGGCCCCAGGTAGAGCCCCGCATCGCTGATGCGGTCGCAGACCGAATCCAGGACACCGCCGAAGCGGCTCGCTCCCCCACCCGCCTTGGCCATCGCCCCGTCGAGCATGTCACAGGCGCCCGCGGCAACAATGAGCCCGACCGCCCACAGCCACCAAGGCTTTCCGGCGGCGATCAGGATGCCGGCCCCGACCGTCAGCGCCATTCCAAGCAGGGTGATGTGGTTCGGCCGGAGGCCGATGCGCAAAAGTCCGCGCGCCAGGCCTTCGCGCAGGGGGGAAACGCCACGGTCTATCCAGTGGGAAATCATCCGCCTTCGCCTAACGCCCGCAGATGAATGAAGTGAATCTGCGGGAACGCCTTCGCTCTCTGCCGCCCGGGCCTCCGGCGCAAGGGCGCCTACCGCTCCCGTTTCCCCGCGATGAACTCCTCGACCCGCTGGCGGGCCTCACCGTCGTTCAACTGCTCCGGCGGATGCTTCATCAGATACGCCGACGCGCTCGTCAAGGCGCCGCTCGTGCCGCGGTCGCGGGCCAGGCGGCAGCAGCGGACCGCGTCAATGGCCACACCGGCGCTGTTGGGCGAATCCTCGACGCTCAGCCGAAGTTCCAGATGGAGCGGCACGCCCGCGAAGCCCCGACCCTCCATCCGCAGAAAGCAGACCTTGTTGTCCTTCAACCAAGGCACATAGTCGGCGGGCCCAATGTGCACCTGGTCGTCGGGCAGCGGCGTCCCAAGTTGCGAGCGCACCGCTTCGGTCTTCGAGATCTTCTTGCTCGACAGCCGCTCCCGCTTCAGCATGTTCAGAAAGTCGGTGTTCCCGCCGACGTTCAACTGGTACGTCGCGTCGAGCGCAACGCCGCGGTCCTCAAACAGGCGCGTGAGCGTCCGGTGGACGATCGTGGCGCCGACCTGGGCCTTGATGTCATCGCCGACGATCGGGATGCCCGCCTTGCGGAACCGGCTCTCCCACGCCCGGTCGCTTGCAAGGAAGACCGGGATGCAGTTGACCAGGCCGACGCCCGCCTCCAGGCAGGCCCGTGCATAGTACTCCACGGCCTTCTGCGACCCCACCGGAAGGTAGTTCAGGAGGATTTCCGCCCCGCTTTCCTTGAGCGTTTTCACCACGTCCACGGGCTTCTTCTTGGCGGGGATAAACCGCTGATTCTGGGGGAATTCGGCCATGTGGTCCGAATATCCGTCCAGGACCGGGCCCATCTGGACCGTCACGCCCGAGGGCTCCGGGTCGGCAAGAATCGTCTTGGTGCAGTTGGGCGGCGCGAAGATGGCCTCTTCCAGGGGCCGACCGACCTTGCGCCGGTCAATGTCGAACGCGCAGACGCACTCGAGGTCACCCGGAAGGTAGCCCCCCAGATCGTAGTGCATCAGGCCGAGCGTCTCGCGCACGCCGTCCGCCTTCAGCCGCCGACGATAGTACGCGATGCCCTGAAGCAGACTCGACGCGCAGTTGCCGACACCCGCAACCGCCAGCCGTATCGGTTTTCCCATCAGCAGCATCCTCTCCGACTCCGGCTCGGCCGTCCCGTGCGGGCCGTCGTCGCCACGAAGACACGAGTTACTAGTAGCAGCGCCGCACAAACCTGTCAATGCAAAAGGCACGGGGGCCCTTGGGGCCGTGCGCCACGCGCTGCGCCGGCGACGTCGGCCGCCAGCGGGCCGCAGCGCCCCCAGTCGGCGTGCGCGAATTCTCCACATTCTTTCCACCACCCCTTACGGCGCGCGTCTGAAAAAAAGTTCTGCTCCGTCCGCGCCATAACCTCGGACCGCAGACCGCCTTCCGACGGAAGCGCATTTCCGGCGGGCGCCACGCAAAATTTTTTGCTTTGCCGCGTTCCCCCTTCCCTCTAGGATGCCGGTCGTCTTGCGGTCGCCGGTCGCAAATCCTTTGCCGTCTCGCCACCGGCTTTTCTAGCTGTGGGGACAACGCGAGCGTTACGCTGCGCCAGCGACAGGGGTTTTCTGTGGCGCTGCTTCACGATACTGCCACCGAGCACGTGACATCGGATCTTCAAGCGGCTGTCGGACCGGAGCGCTGGCGCGTCTGGTTCGACGGCTCGACCGACATCCGCGTCGAGAGCGACCGCGTCACGGTCGGCGTGGCCAACCTGTTCATCAGCGATTACCTCAAGAGCCATTTCACCAAGCACCTGGCGGCGGCGGTGCGCGCCCGCGTCGGGCGCGACCTGCCCATCACGTGGCACGTCCAACCGGACCTCTTTCAGAAACGCCGCGCCGCCAACCTCGCCGACGAGGCCGAGGCGATGGATCAACTCCCGGACTCCGCCGGGCAGGAGACGAAACCTGCGCCGTCTTCGCCGCCGGCGGCGCCGCGGTTCACCCTCGACAACTTTGTCGTAGGTCCTTGCAATCAAATGGCTTATGCGGCTGCCCGATCCGCCATCACCGCCCCCGGCAAGGACTTTCACCCCCTGTTCATCCACGGCGGGTGCGGCCTGGGCAAGACGCACTTGCTCTACGCCATCCTGCACGCCCTGGAGACCCGCAGCCGCCTGCGCGTCGTGTGCCTCTCGGCCGAACAGTTCACCAACCGCTACCTCGCCGGGGTTCGCACGGGGCGCCTCGACGCCTTCCGCCACCATTACCGCCACCTCGACGTCCTGGCGATTGACGACGTCCATTTCCTTGGGGGCAAGCCGGCAACGCAAGAGGAGTTCCTCCACACGTTCGACGAGTTTGAGGGAAGCGGCCGGCTCATCATCCTGGCCTCCGACGCGCACCCGACCGAAATCCAGGCCGTCCAGCACCGCCTCATCAGCCGATGGGTTTCCGGCCTGGTCGTTCACCTGTCGGCCCCCGACGTCCAGACGCGCCGCCACATCCTCCACACCAAAGCCCGCGAGATGGGCCGAACCCTTTCCGACGACGTGGTGCATCTCGTCGCCGACCGCGTCCAAGGGAGCGTCCGCGACCTGGAGGGAGCGCTGACGCGCATCCTGGCGTACGCGGCGCTGCTGAAGCAGCCGGTCACGCCGATGCTGGCGCGCCAGGCCGTGGAAGGGTTCATCGTCACCCGCCGACCGCGCGCGGGAGTCCGCGAGATCGAAACAACCGTGGCCGACTTCTTCGGCGTCACCATTGAGGACATCCACAGCAGCCGCAAGGCGCGCCTGATAAGCCTGGCCCGTCAAGTGACGATGGTGCTGGCCCGGGAAATGACGGACCTGAGCCTGGCGGAGATCGCGCGCCTGCTGGGCGGCAAGAACCACACCACGGTCCTCGCCGCCTGCCGCAAATGGCGCCGCCTCCTCCAAGAGGGCACGGAAATCGCCTGGACCGACAAGAGCGACCGGCGGGCCCTGTCGGCCGAGGCCCTGCTGGCCCATCTCCGGGAGCGCATCCGCCGCTAGCCGCTACGCTTTTCCCTTGCCCGTCGGACCGGTCGCTCCATAATGCCCGCGAACCGGGGCACTTGAACCCATGGCCCAACTGATCGTCAGCATTTCGGGGATTCGCGGCATCGTCGGCGACGGCCTCGGGCCTCAGGAGGCCAAACGGTTCGCCCTGGCCTTCGGAACCCATCTGGGCGGCGGAACAGTCGTTCTGGCCCGCGACAGCCGACCCCACGGACCGATGCTCGCCGAAGCCTTTTGCTCCGGCCTGGTCGCCGCCGGCTGCCGAGTCCTCGATGCCGCTATCCTCTCGACCCCGGGGACAGCGGTGATGGTCCAGCACATCGGGGCGTCCGGGGGGGCGGTCATCACGGCAAGCCATAATCCGGCCCCGTACAACGGCATAAAACTGCTCTCGGCCGTCGGCCAAGGCCTCAGCCGCCGGGAAGGCCTCGCCGTAGCCGACCTTTACCATCGCCAAACCTTCCGCCAGGCGCCCGGCGGCCGTGTCGAATCGCTGGCCGACGCCGGCCGTATCCACACAGAACGCGTCCTGACCGTCACCGATGCCGACACCATCCGGAATGCTTGCTTTCGCGTCGTCGTGGATGCCGTTAACGGGGCAGGCGGCGCGGAGATGCGGCTGCTGCTGGAGCGTCTCGGCTGCACGTGTTCGATGATACACGGCGAGCCGACGGGCGACTTCGGCCGAGCCCCCGAGCCCGTCCCGGAGAACCTGGGCGACCTCTGCCAGGCCGTCCGGCACCAGCGGGCCGCCATCGGTCTGGCGCTCGACCCCGACGCCGACCGTCTGAGCCTTGTGGACGAGACCGGACGGGCCATCGGCGAGGAATACACGCTGGCCCTCGCTTGCCGCCACCGCCTGACGCAGCAGCAGGGACCGCTGGCGGCGAACCTCTCGACCTCCCGCATGATGGATGACGTGGCCCTCGAGGCCGGTGTGGCGCTCCACCGCACGCCGGTCGGCGAGGTGAACGTTTCCGAAGCCATCCAGAAGCACGGGTGCCTCATCGGAGGCGAGGGCAACGGCGGGGTGATTGACCCGCGCGTAGTCCTCGTCCGCGACAGCCTGGCCGGGGCGGCTCTTATCCTGGGGATGATGGCCACCTCTGGAAAGTCCCTCGGGCAATTTCCGGGCGAGTTACCCGTTTATACCTTGGTGAAGGAGCAGGTGCCGCTGGGCCAGGCCCGGCCGGACCGCGTCCTTCGGGCGGTGCGGGAGCATTTCACCGATGCGAAGGTGGACGACCGCGACGGCGTGCATCTGGCCTGGGCGAAGGGGTGGCTTCACGTCCGCCCCTCGAACACCGAGCCGATCCTCCGCATTATCGCTGAGGCGTCGGAGGAGCGGACGGCCCGGGGGCTCGTGCGCCAAGTGGCCGACCTCGTCCGCGGGCAGTCGTAGGCCCCACGCTCTATTTTCGCCTCGCTTTTCGGGGCTCGCACCCGTACAATCCGTTGAGGCAAGATGGGCCGGTCCGCACCGTGACCGGTAGGCGGGAACCATGAAAGACACTTTGCGAACCGCAGCCTTCGTTGCCGCCCTGCTCCTTGCGTGCGGCGCCGTCTGGGCGGGCGCGCCGGCGTCCGGAGGCGCCGAAGCACCCACGCCGGCCGAGGAAGCCCCCGCCGCTCCCGCCGCGGTCGAGCAGAAACCGGTTGACCTGAAGGCCGCCCTGACGCCCGAGCAGTATCAGCGCGCCGTCCAGCCTATCCTGACGCTCCTGGAGCGCGGTGCGAAAGCACTCGCCCTCTACGACGAGGAAATGGCCAAGCCCGATAAGGAACGCGACGAGGCCACGGCCCTGGGGCACAAGGAGCGTGCGGCCCGGTTCTATCTGGCCGCATCGCTGCGAGCCCGTCTCTCCCGGAACTACGTTTCCCAGGAAACCCACAAAGCGGCCCTCACAGACCAGTACGAGGTGCCGATGCGCATCAAGGCCGTCACCTTGTACCTGGAGGTCGCCGCCGCCTACCTGGACCGGCACGACCTGCGTGCGGCCGTGGCCTGCTACCAGCGGGTCCTCAACATTGACCCTCAGAATGCTGAGGCCAAGCAGAAGATGGAACAGATTGCGGCGGCTGTGGAACAGGCCGCTTCCGACACCGGCCCCATCCGACGCTCCAGCAGCAAGAAGGAAGAAGAATCCACAAACCGCGACCCGAAGTACTACCGTGAGCGCTACAACCCTGACTACTATACACCGGAGTCCTACAGGGACCGCTACATCCACAGAAATTAGCCCAATGGTACGTAGGTCCGTGGTCGGTAGGGCGGCGCGGCGGATTTTTTCTGCATGCGGCGGCGTGTTTTGGCCTACAATATAGGATAGATAGAATACGCCGGTGGGCGAACCTGTTTAAGATAAGGAGTCCCGCGATGACCCGGTTATTCGGCCTCTTTGTGACCGCGACCCTCCTGGGCGCGCTGATTTCGGCCGCCGCCGCAGAGGAATTGCCCTGGAAGCCCGGCCAACCTCAGGAGCCGGCCGCGCCGGACCAGAACCAGGAAGCCACCCCCCAGAACCAGGGCGGCGTGGACCTGCAGGAAGCCCTCTCCCCGGAGATCTATCAGCGGGCCATCCAGCCCATTCTCACCCAGATTGAGAAGGCGGAGAAGGTGCTCGCCCTCTACGACAAGGAAATGGCCAAGGAGCAAAAGGACCGCAACGAAAAGCGCGCGCTCGGCTACCGTCTGAGCGCGGCCAAGTTGTATCTGGCGGCGTCGCAACAGGCTCGCCAGAAAAAGGACCTGATTAAGGAAGCCGACCTCCAGGCCGCCGTCATCGCGCAGTACGAGGTTCCCATGCGCGACAAGGCGGTCGGCATCTACCTTGCCCTTGCCCAGGAGGCGATGGACAAGAACGACATCAAGGCCGTCATTGAATACTATCAACAGGCCCTGAAGATCGACCCCGAGAACGCGGTCGCCAAGGAGGAACTGGAGAAACTCGCGGAACTGGTGAAACAGCACGCTGCTCAAGGCCAGGCTGGTCGAACCACCGGTTCCGGCGGCAAGGACAAGACCGACCAGGAGTCTGTCTACCGATCCCCACAGGACTACCAGGAAAAGCACGACTACGACGATAAGACCCCGGCTGATTACCAGGAACGCAGTGACCGGACCGGGAAGTATAACCCGTAAGGCCGCCCGGCGCTCGCGCCCAAGAAGGCGGAAGCCTTCTCCCGTTACGTGAGAGGTATCCCTGTGCCATATTGCCGCCGACATATCCTCGGTCGCGCACGGTGACCGGCTGCGAGATGACCCCATGAGCAAGGGATTCTTCCCCGGCGGCCGGAAGGCGGCTCTGAGTCTCTCCTTCGACGATGCACGGTCGAGCCAGGTCTCCCCGGGGTTGGATGTCCTTGCGGAATACGACCTCCCCGTCACCTTCTACGTGAGCCTGGGCGGCATCGAGGACCGCCTCGACGGGTGGCGCCGGGCGACCGCCGCAGGCCACGAGATCGGCGAAGGCGGCCGACAAACCACGCAGATCCCCGTGCTGCGGGAACTGGGGTCGTACCTTCGCAACCGCCAGGCCGACCTTTGCGTCGCCCCGGTCGTGGCCGTCGCCGATCACATTCGTCAGCACAGGTGAATGCCGGAGGCTATCATGTTGCGCGTAGGACAGGAAGAAATCGATGCGATTGCCCGCGTCATCCGTAAGGGCGGCCTGTTCCGCTATCCCGACAATGGGATAGGCCAGTGCGGCTTGTTCGAGAAACGATATGCGGAATATCTGCAGGTGAAGCACGTCACCATGGCCAGCAGCGGCACGGCCGCGCTGGTGGCTGCGCTGGCGGGCCTGGGCGTCGGGCCCGGCGACGAAGTCATCGTGCCGTGCCACACGTACATGGCCACCGCCGTCGCCGTGCTTGCGGTGGGTGCCATTCCCGTCATCGTCGACATCGACGAGAGCATCACCCTTTGCCCGGAGGCGTTCGAACAGGCCATCGGCCCGTGCACCCGCGCCGTCATCCCGGTCCATATGTGGGGCCTGCCCTGCAATATGGATGCCATCATGCCTATCTCCGAGAAGCACCAGCTCCTGGTCGTGGAAGACGCCTGCCAGGCCGTCGGCGGGGCCTACAACGGGCGCAAACTCGGGAGCATCGGCCACGCCGGCGCATTCAGCTTCAACTATTTCAAGAACATGACCTGCGGCGAAGGCGGTGCGGTCGCGACCAACGACAACCGCGTGGCCCAGAAGGCCGGGTGCTCCATCGATTGCTGCAGGTTCTTCTGGAACCCCGAGGACGCGGACCTGTATTCGTTCAGCGCCTCCGGCGCGCGCGCCTCCGAGATCGAGGGCGCCATGATGAACGCCCAACTCGACCGCCTCGACCCCTTGATCGCCCTTCTTCGCCGCCACAAGAAACGCATCCTCACCCAAACCGCTTCCATCCCCGGGCTCCAGCCCAACCCGCTGCACAGCGCTGCTGACGAGTGCGGAACGCATACGCATTTCCTGCTTCCCACCCCGGCGGCAGCGGACGAATTCGCCACGCGCGCCGGCGGGACGGTGTGCGGCAAGACGGGCCGCCATACGTACACGGAGTGGGACTACATCCTCAACCACCGCGCGGGGCATCACCCCGCCATGAATCCGTTCACGTGGGAAGCGAACAAGCCCTGCCGCAAGAACTACTCGCCCGACATGTGCGCCAAGTCTCTGGAGATTCTCAATCGCACGGTCATGATCGGCAACAACGTCGACCGCACCGACGCCGACGTTGAGGCCCAGATCGCCGCCATCCGAGCCGCCGCCCCTGCTGTCCTCTGATCGCGCCCTCGTCTGGCCGTGAAGGTCGAGCGCAAGCTTTCGGGCGGCCCGTCCAATCCCATGGCCAGCCATCATCCACCCCTGGCCCCGTTCCCGCCAGGAACTCTGGGACTGCCAACCCCGCCACGAAAAGGCTTGGCCCTTGTCGCAGCTTGTGCCCGTTGTCCAGCCCCTGCGGCGGCAGGATTCGAGCATGCCTCCCCGTAGCATCCCAGGATTTTGCGCCATTGATGTAAGTTCTTGCGCAATAAGCAGTTCGCCCTTATGCTTGTCTTGAACCCCTTTTCAGGAGACCAAGCATAGAAAGCGAACTGTGGTCCAGAGTGTACCAGATAGTGATGGATGCGGGCAAGGGGCGGAGGCCCAAACGGGTTCAACATTCCGACGTGGTGATCGTGCTGACGTACCTGTGGGCTGTGCTCCACGATCGGCCGGTCTCGTGGGCC
>DATKUU010000268.1:0-4344 GCA_035530455.1 Phycisphaerae bacterium
TCCGCACTTCGTCCTCGGCCCGTTGGCGTTCGGCGACCTGTGCCTGGAGTTGCTCGTTGCTCTTCAGGAGGCGGTCCGCCAGGCGCTCGACCTCGGCCGCCCGGCGCCCCGTCATGGCAAAGTAGGCCGCCAACAAGGCCGTGAACGCCAATCCTCCCACCAGCAGCCCCCACGAGTCGGCTTCCTTCGCCATCGCCAGGAACTCGGGGCACGGCGTACACACCAGGACCCACGTCCGCCCGGCCGGGTGGAACGTGGCCGCGTGGTGCATTTCCCTTAAGGTCGGCAAGTCCGCATCAGGTGGCGGCGGCGCCGGCTCGTTCCGCATCCGCGATCCCCGCCACGCCAGCAGCCGCTCGCCCGCCGGCGACGACGCGTCGTACAGCGCCACGTCAATCCCCCGGGGACCCAACTGGCCGGTCGCCCAGTCCAGCAGGTCGCCCAGGCGGAACACGCCCAGGACAAATCCCGCGAGGTTCGCCCGACGCGCCTCGACCGTTTCCAGGGAGGCACTGTTCCGATAGACGGGCACGAGAACCAGAATACCCCACTGCTCCCCCGTCTCCTGGACGAGGCGGATCCGCCCCGTTCCGCGCATCTCGCCCGAATCGCGCGCCGCTTCCAGCGCCGCCCGCCGGGTCGGCTCGGACCCGAGGTCGAACCCCAGCGCCTGTTCGTTGCCGGTCAGGGGTTCAGCGAAATGGACCGGAAAGTACTCCTCGCGCGGCCCGGCACGGACCATCCGGCCGTCCGCGTCGCGCTCGGTGATCTGGAACCCCGTCAGCCCTTCCCGACAGCCCTCTTCCTCGTAGGCCGCACGCTCCGCATCCCGTACCCGTGGCACCCATTCCAGCGCCTGGACGCACTGGATGTCCTCCGGGATCGACTTCGTGAACTCGTGGAACTCATCCCGCTCGACCTTCTCGCTACCCGCGTAGAACCGTTCCAGCAGTTTAAGCATCAGCAGGTCGCGCTGGATGATGTGCCCGAGGACAGTGGCTTGGTCGTGGGCGGCGCTCTCAAACGTGGCCCGCACCTGGGTGTGTTCCCACGTCTGGACCGTCACGAAGGCGGCGACCGACACGCCCACGCCCAGGCAGATCGTTATCGCCACGGGAAGCAGGCGCCTCAGGATTCCGCGTTCGTTTTTCGACGCGCGGGGTGAGGGCAAGCAGGCTCGCTCCTTGCGCGCGGTCGGCCGCCTTCCGCCAGGGGGTGGCCATAGAACCCACCCTCCACCTTTCCCGGGGGTGTGGCTCGGCTCGCGCACCGTTCTGTAGGGTTCCTATCGGCGAACGGGCGGGGGGAACTGAAAACCCTTTTGCGGGGCAAAAATAGGGGCAAAAATAGGAACAGGTACCTCTTTTCGTCCGCGAAATAGGTTGCCTGTCCCTATTTTTCAGGCTACGGCCCGCCGCGGGGCGCGAGGAGCACCCGCTCGCCGTCGAAATAGCCGATCCGGGCTGAGGGCAACCGCGGGTCGAAACTCCCCTCGGCCGGCTCCACCGCCGCCACGTGCCAGTCGGCAAACAGGACGTTTGCCCTTCCGGCGTGGCGGAATTGGACGTACCGGCAGCCCTTTTGCACGTAGTACCAGTCCTCGACCATCGGCTTGCGGGGCGAGGCCGGCGCCTGGTGCGTGTTCACGTACGCCGCGTCCGCGAAGATCGCCGTCCGCGTCGCGTCCACCGGACGGATCCAGTGAAAGTCGCCCCCCCCTTGGTGGTTCGACAGGCTGTAGTTGATCCCATACGTCCATCCCCTGCCGCGGTACTTCGGCTTGTAGGGGCCGCCGAACGGAACCGACGGGCACGTCTCCACCGTCTCCGGCGCCTCCAGGTACGGATACAGCCGCGCACGCGTCCGGTCCAGGATGCGGTTGCCTTCCCCCAAGGCCGGTGACCCCGACGCCTCAAACCCGAAGTACCACAGGATCCCGTCCGCCTGCGTCTCCCGCAGCGGGAAAAATCGCCCGTCGTGGTCCGCAAGGTACAGGCTCATGGCCGCGCCGAGTTGCTTCAGGTTCGCCGCGCACGCCGTCTGGTCCGCCAAGTCCAGCGCCCCCGTGACCGCCGGCACGACCAGCCCCACGAGCGCGCCAATGATGCCGCTCACGACGATCAACTCGACCAGCGTGATTCCGCGACGACCCATCGCGCTCCTCGCGTCTCGACTAACGCCGCGCCATCCGGCGCCGGCGAAGCAGCATCGCCCCCGCCGTCCCCCCCAGCAGCAGCAACGCGGTGGCGGGCTCCGGCAGCGCCACCTCGTACAGGCCCCAATCCTGGCCTGCCGAGGCGCGATACACAAAGAGCAGCCGGTCGGCCGCCGCGTCGTACGCCATCCCCGTGTACCCGCAGCCCCACAGGGAGAAGGCATTCAGGGAGGCGTCGCCGACGAAAACGTCAACCGCCCCGTTGGCCTTGACCTGATAGACCGCGTCGGTCGCCAGGAGGTACGCATCGCCGCGCACGTCCACCGCGACGACGCCGGAGCCGGAGACCTGGACGCCCGTCGCGTATTTCTGGCTGGCGCCGACGGGGACGGAGCCGGCCGCCACGGCGTCGAGCCACTCCCGCGTGAAGCGGTACACGTCGGTCGGATAGTCGTCCTTGTCGTTCTCCCAATCCGAGAAGCCGGTCGCCACCGGGACGACGAGCGTCCCGTCTGGCGCAAAGCCGATCCCGCTCCCGAACCACCCCGTCCAACTGAACGTGTCCAGCGACGTGAGCGACCCCGTGCCTGCCGGGTCCACCTTCCACAATTCCTGCGTGTAGGAGTCCGTCGCGAAAAGTTGTCCGTGGATCGGGTCCATCGCCAGGCCGTAGTTGCTCGCCCCGGCCCGGGCGCCCGAGAGTTCCCGGGCCGACCCCCCCGCCAGGTCCACCTCGACGATCCGCCCCGACACCCCCGTCGCCACGTACGCCGTCGTCCCCGCCGCGTTGACCGCGAACCCCGACGGGTCCACGCCGGCGTCTGCCGCCGACCCCACGCCCGCGAAGACGGCCGAGAACGCCCCCCCCGCCGCGTCCAGGCGCCAAATCGTATCCCCGTCGCACGCATACACGCCGCCCGATGCGTCCGTCGCGAGCAGCGTGGTCCACGAGTTCGTCTTTGCGGCCGGCCCCGGCACCGTGATGCCGAGGTCCACCGGCGTCGCCGCCACACCCGCGCCCCCCAGCGCCCACACCAGCCCCATTACCAACATCCCGCATGCCAAGCGCTTCATCGGTCTGCCTCCCCTGTCCGGCGGAAGGACCTGGGCCGAATCGCCGCGGCACGATCCGGGCGCGAGCCCTTCGCCGACTCTTCTGGTTCCTGTTTGACTTCCCCGGGTGCGACTGTTTTGGCGGGTGCTTCTCAGCCATCGGTCCCGCCGGGCTTCACCCCGCTGTAGCGGGGTTTCGCCCGGGCAAGGCGGGGCGAAGAAAAAACCTTCGGCCCCGCGTGGGAGGCCGAAGGTTTGAGCGCACCGCCGGCCGGCCATTCCCTTTCCGCGAGGAACGCCTGGCTCTCGGATTCCGGGGCCGGTCTTCTGGCTTGCGAATCGTCCTACTCAGCCCGGCCTTCCCGTCCCGATTCCTCGGAACAGTGGCCTCCATCGGGCCTTTCGTCCTCGCTTACAGCGGCGGGACCGCGGCGGCTTTGAACCGCCTTCCCGTCCCCGGTTCCGTATTCAATTGTCGTGCATTAACATACACCTTTTCGGCTGCGCGTCAAGGGAAATCTCCCGAAACGGCATCGGCATCGCCCCTTCTTACTCCTCGGCCGGTCCGTTGGCCGCATCGGGGGCTTCCGTCTCGATCGTCAGCGCCTCGTCCTTGACGCCGACGCGAATCCGGGACCCGTCCGCAATCTCGCCGGACACCAGTTGCCGGCCGATGCGGGTCTCCAGGTGCCTCTGGATGTATCGCTTGAGCGGCCGGGCGCCGTACACCGGGTCGAACCCCGCGCGGGCGATGAAGGCCCGTGCCTCCTCCGTCAGTTCCAGCCCGATTCTCCGGTCCGCCAGCCGACGCCTCAGGTCTTCGACCTGGAGGTCCACGATTTGCTCGATCTCCTCAAGGCGCAGCGGCTTAAAGAGAACGATGTCGTCCACGCGGTTGAGGAACTCCGGGCGGAAGTGGCTTCTCAGGGCGCTCAGGACCGATTTGCGGGCGACGTGGCCGATCTCGCCCTCGGCCGTAATGCCTTCCATCAGGTACTCCGAGCCGATGTTGCTCGTCATGATGAGGATGGTGTTCTTAAAGTCCACGGTGCGCCCCTGGGCGTCCGTGAGGCGGCCGTCGTCGAGAATCTGCAGCAGCGCGCCAAAGACGTCGTGGTGGGCCTTTTCGATCTCGT
>DATKUU010000269.1:0-2394 GCA_035530455.1 Phycisphaerae bacterium
GGGTCGTCTATGTGGCATTCGGGACGGAGTACATCAAGGTCGGCGCGGCCTCTGCACACTCGATTCGTCGGTGGGGGCCGGACCTCGGGATTCACGTCGTCACGAACCGCGAGCAGTTCGAGCATCGGGAGCGGTGGCCGGTGGGAACGACGTTCGATTATCGGCCGCTTCCGGACGAGGCGAACCGGGCGATTCGGACGCAGATGGACATGCTGACGCCGTTCGACCGGACGTTGCTGCTGGACGCGGACACCTACTGTACGAGCAACAAGGTGGGAGTCCCATTCGATTACCTCGACCGTTTCGATATGGTCGTCGTGACGTACAAAACGCTTGGCGCGGACGAGCGGCTTCGGTCCCACGCGGATTGGGGTCCTGTCTGTCAGAACCTCGGAACCGGCGGCCACTTCTGCTACTGCGGCGGGATTGTGTACTTCCGCAAGAATCGCCGCGTGGCGGATTTCTTCGCAGCGTGGCACCGGCTCTGGAAGCAGGCCGGGCAGGGGCGGGATATGCTGCCGATGTTCACCGCGCTCTGGCGGTCGGACATCAGGTTCCTTCCGATGCCCGGACCGGACGTGTGGATCGGGGTGCGGCGCGGTGTCTTCCGGCACTCTCCGGGGACGCAGATCCCGCAACTGCCGAAGATGACGCACAAGTTCAAGCCAAACGGTGCGGCCGGGGAATGGGTCCGCGTTGCGATGAAGGGCGCAGGTAAATGAGGACGAAATTCGCGAAAGACTGGTGGATCGGCGTCCTGCCGGAGTTCGGCGGCTCGGGGGCGGAGCACGTCGCCCAGTTCGCAAAGACGAAGATGGGTCCGAAGTGGCTCAAGGACGGGCGGAGACAACGGATCGAATCGCAGATCCGCTGGCTGATGCCGGAGCTGCTCGACGGCCGCCGGTGTCGCGTGTTGGACGTCGGCTGCGGTACGGGCGGGCACCTCTCCGCGATCCGTTGGCTGGGGCACGACGTGGCCGGAACTGACCGCAAGGGCTCGCACTTCCGCACGTTGAACGAGCACCTCGGCGTCGACATTCCCGAGTTCACAATCGGCACCGACGAACACCTGCCGTTTGCCGATGCCGCTTTCGATCTGGTCTACTCGATCGAGGTCCTGATACGCCGATCGCTCACGCCGGCCGCGATCCAGTCCGCGATGGCCGAGATGGGCCGGGTCTCGAAACCCGGCGGCGCGATCGTAACCGGCTGGTGGGACCGTGACGTCCGCGCCCCGTGGCGAGCCGAGTACGTGCCCGCCGGATTCACGGCCGAGCAGATCGAATGGAAGTACAAGGGCACGGAGGCCTATTTCTTCGTGCGTTGCAGGAAGGACAGTTGATGTCGGTAGTCACGGACACAAGATCGTTGCTGCTGAAGTATGCCTATGAAGGCCGGCTCGGCTCCGTCCAGGCCCTGCCGACGCAGCGGCTCCTCGGGCGTGCCAGTTACAAGATCCGACGCGAGCTGCTATTGCTGGCGAGTGAGTCGGCGACCGAGGAGGAGTTCGCGTCGAAGGTCGAGAGCACCAAACATTTCGCGTTGCAGGTCGCCCGGCTCGGCGAGGATGTCGCCCGCCGCAAGGCGATGGCGTACCGCGGGCTCCTGCAAAGCTTCCAAGAACACGGGCAGTGGCAGGACCGCGACAAACTGCCGATCGTCCTCTGGAAAGACGGCAAGCTCGTGAAGCGGATCGACGGGACGCACCGGCTCTCGGTGATGGAGTTCCTCGGCTACCGCGAGGCGAAGTGCCTCGTCATCCATCCCGACGATTACGTCAAGCACTTCATTGACGAGGGCCTTCCGCAATTCGCGAAGTGGTATCAGAGCATCGAGGTTGCCCCGGGCGTCTGGACCCACCCCCGCCGCGAGCACAAGGAAGGCGCGGTCGTCGAGATGATGCCGGACGTCAAGTGCAAGCGCGTGCTCGACCTCGGATGCAACGACGGGCTCTACTCTCTGACCGCCGCGAGGCTTGGCGCGTGCCGCGTTGTCGGAATAGACAAGCGGGGCGAGAGCGTCGAGCAGGCCGAATTCGTCAAGCACATCTGGAGCCTCACGAAGCCGTCCAACGGCGCCGTCACGTTTGTCGCCGGGGACATCTTCGACAAGATCGACCTCGTCGAACACGCGGACGTCCTGCTGGCCTGTTGCGTCGTCTACCACCTCGGTGACCGCCTGCACACGTTTTGGAAGGCCGTCGCGGAGTCGAACATCTGCACCGTCCTGATCCAAGGCAACAAGAACCGCGTGAAGAAGCTCGACGCGGCCAAGCTCGGGCAGCCGGTCACGGCGGACACGGCAGCCGCGTACATCTACGACCTGCCGCAGTTCAAGGCGTTGCTGGGGATGTACGGATTCCGGTGCGTGGCGGAAAAGGACGGGCCGTATCCC
>DATKUU010000270.1:0-4502 GCA_035530455.1 Phycisphaerae bacterium
CGCTGCCCGAGACGCCGGTGACGCAGGCGAGGACGCCGAGCGGGAAGCGGACGGTGAGGTTCTTGAGGTTATGTTCCCTTGCGCCGGAGATGGTGATCCATCCTTTGGGCCGTCGGGCGTAGGGGGAGAAGGCGCGGCCGGCGTGGGTTTGGAGTTGGCGGGCGGTTTCGCTCGCTTCGCAGGCGGCGAGCGAGTCGAAAGGGCCTTCGAAGATGACCTCGCCGCCGGCTTCGCCCGCGCCGGGGCCGAGGTCCACGAGGTGGTCGGCGGCGCGGATGACCTCCGGATCGTGCTCGACGACGCAGCAGGTGTTGCCCTTGGCGAGCAGTGCGCGGAGGATGCCGAGCAGGCGGTGGGTGTCGCGTGCGTGGAGTCCGACGGTGGGCTCGTCGAGGACGTAGAGGGTGTTGGTGAGGCTCGAGCCGAGTGCGGAGGCGAGGTTGATGCGTTGGGATTCGCCGCCGGAGAGGGAGCGTGTCTGGCGGTCGAGGGTGAGATAATCGAGGCCGACGTCGTCGAGGTAGGCGAGTCGGCTGCGGATTTCGCGGAGCAGCACGGCGGCCTTCTCTTCGTCGTCGGGGGCGAGGCGGAGGGAATCGAACCAGGCGCGGAGATTTTTGACAGGTTCCCGCGCGAGATCGGCGATGGAACGGCGCGCGCTCCCCTTCGGGTCGCGGCTAAGCGTACCGGATGCGGGGGGCGGCGAACCAGGCGCGGCGGGGACGAGGAAGACGGAGAGGGCCTCGGGGCGGAGGCGCTGGCCCTTGCAGGTCGGGCAGCGGTAGTAGCCGCGGTAGCGGGCAATCATGACGCGGACGTGGACCTTGTAGCGTTTGGTTTCGAGCCAGCCGAAGAACCCCCGGATGCCGAGCCAGTCGCCCCGTGAGGGGTCCCCCGGAGAACAAGGACCTTCGCCTTCCCAGAGGAACCGCCTGGCGGCGTCCGGGAGGTCCATGTAGGGGACGTCGGTGCGGATGCCGCGCGCGTGACAGGCGCGCCGGCATTCCTTGTGGACCTGCTTGTAGGCGGGGGTCTGCCAGCAGATGATTGCACCATTGTCAATACTTTTGCGCGGGTCGGGGACGATTTTGTCGGGGTCGAGGTCGCTGGTGCGTCCGAATCCTTCGCAGGTGGGGCAGGCGCCGAGGGCGCTATTGAAGGAGAAGAGTTGCGGTTCGGGGCGGGGGAACGTCCGGCCGCAGCGGGCGCAGTTGAATCGCACGTCGAAGGGGAGGCGCTCGCGCTCGGCGCCGGCCTCATCGAGCACGAGGACGGTCGCGCGTCCTTTGCCGGCCTTGAAGGCCGCTTCGAGCGATTCGGCGAGGCGGCTGCGGCTGTCGGCCCTTCGACCTTGCTCAGGGCGGCTCGAGCATGATGGAGGAGCCGCAGGCTCTTCGGCGAGGACGAGGCGGTCAATAACGACGGCGATTTCGGATTGCGGATTGAAAGACGAAGCAAGATCGGCGTCGGAGATTTCGATCATGCGGCCGTCGATCCAGAGTCGGCGAAAGCCCTGGCGTTGGAGTTCCCGCCTCAAGGATTCCCACGGCCGGGCCTCCGCCTTCGCCCCTTCGGCCTTGCTCAGGGCTTCGGCGGACAAGTCGGCGGAAGCGTTTCCGGCCGCACGTGCGACGGGGGCGAGGACGATCAGGCGCGACGCGGGCGGCAGGGCAAGGCAGGCGTCCACGGCCGCCTGGACGGTGTGCCGCTCGACGCGGATGCCGCAATCGGGGCAGAAGGTCTGGCCGACGCTGGCGAAGAGCAGGCGCAGGTAGTCGGCGATTTCGGTGGCTGTGCCGACCGTCGAGCGGGCGTTCTTGACCGTATTCTTCTGTTCCAGGGCGATGGCCGGCGGCAGGCCGGTGATGGACTCGACCGGCGGCCGCTCGAGTTGCTCGAGGAATTGGCGCGAGTAGGCGGAGAGCGATTCGACGTACCGCATCTGGCCCTCGGCATAGAGGGTGTCGAAGGCGAGGCTGGATTTGCCGGAGCCGGAGACGCCCGTGACGACCGTCAGACGCCGGTGGGGGATGGAGACGCTGACGCCCTTCAAGTTGTGCGTCCGGGCGCCGCGGACTTCGATGAATCGTTGCATGGGCAGAGTGGCTCCAGCGTATCGAACCCTTCAGCCTATACGGGGGGCGGGGGGCGAGTCAAGGTTGGAACTGAAAGTGACGAAAGGACGGAGTGCCTGAGGCGCGGGCCATTGCAATCGCTGGCAAAGCGGGCGGGGGGCTGGCCGCTTTGTTTTGACCGGGGCTTCGCGGCGGCGTATGGTAGAGGTGAGGGAGCGTTTGCGAACGCATGGGACGGAGGAGGGAGCATGGATATTGGGCGACTGGCGGAAGCGGTCGGCGGGGCGGAGTGGCAGCGGGTGATGCTCGGCGCGGTCTTCATCTTCCTCTGCCGCGTCTCCGACATGAGCATCGACACGCTGCGCATCGTCTCGATCGTGAAGGGTTATCGCGGGCGGGCGACGGTGTTCGGGATGCTGGAGGCGGGGATTTTCATCGTTGCGCTGGCGGTGCTGCTTCGGCCGCCGATCCACTGGCTTCAGATGGTCGGCTATGCCGCGGGCTTCGGCGTCGGGACGCTGGTGGGGATGACGCTGGCGACTCGGCTCTCGGCGGAGTTTGTGCTCTTGCGGGTTCTCCGCCGACCGCCGGGCGGCCCGATCGGCGACCGTTTGCGCGCGGGCGGATTTGCCGTCACCGCCGTCACGGGGGAAGGGCGCGACGGGCCGGTCGAGATCCTTTTCAGCGTTGTCCGGCGCTGCCAGGCGCGGCAGGCGCTGGATTTGGTGCGCGAGGTGGATGAGAAGGCGTTTGTGGTGCTGGAGCCGGTGCAACATGCGGCGGGCGGATACCTGCCGCGGCTCATCGGCCCCGGCGTGGCGGTCAGGCGGTAGGGAAGGCGGGCAGGGCGGACGGCGCGGGAATCGGAGCCTGAGGACCCGCAACGGATAAATTGGTCGGGGCGACTGGGCCGCCTGCGGCGGCTAATATTTGAACCTTGCCCGCCGTGGCGGGCAGCGACCTCTATAAAGGAAATGGTCGGGGCGACTGGATTTGAACCAGCGACCTCTGCGTCCCGAACGCAGCGCTCTATCCAAACTGAGCTACGCCCCGACCCGGTCCGCATTCTAGCCGGACCGCCCGCGAAATCAACCCCCCGCCCGCTGCTCGAAGAAGCGGTGAAAGAGTTCCACGAGCGGCGGCAGGAAGAGGACGATCCCGACAATCGTCGCCCCGATAGCCGCCACCAGCACCGCCCCTGCCGCCACGTCCTTCGCAATCTTCACCACCGGGTGACGCTCGGAGCTGATCGCGTCGGCCAGCACCTCCAGGCCCGTGTTGAACGCCTCCGCCACCCACACCAGCGTAATCGCGACCGCCAGCGCGCACCATTCGCCCGGCGTGAAGTCCTTGACGCCCGTCCAGTGAAGCACCGCGCCCAGCACGAGGGCCAGCACCGTCGCCAGGGCGTGCAGCCACGCGTTGTGCTGGCCCCGCAGCACAAAAAGCAGGCCCACCAGGGCGTGGCGGAAACTTTTCATGCGCCCTGTGATCGTAAAGGGCGAGGCGTAGAGCGGCTCGGTGTCGGCCCGGGTCTTGGCGCGCCGGTCGTTCTTCGGCCCGTACGGTGGCTGCGGCCTCGCCTCCATGGTCACTCCTCCCCGGCCGATTCCAGGTCCGCCAAACGCCGCTCCATCGCGTCCCGCGCGGCCGGAGGCAAATCCGCTTCCGCCAGCACCCGCCGCGCACCGTCCGCAAACACCGGCCGTGCAAACTCCGTCGTATAGTACCGGTCCGGACGCTTCTGGAGGAGCCGCAGGAACCCCTCGAACTCCCCGAAGTACGAGCCGTAAATGTGGAACGAGTCGGCCACGTGGACGTACTCGCCCGGCTCGACGCCGAGTTCGCGGGCCACCTCCCGCTGCAACTCTGTGAACGCATACATGTTCATAAACGCTGCTTTGAATGCGTCGTTCGAGCGGATGTGGATCGCCAGGTTCAGCCGGTCCCCGCGCCCGTCCCGCCCCTGCTCGATGCGAAACCACATCCGCTGAAGGCAGGCCGGGTCGCGGATGCCCAGGTCGTTCCACGCCTGCCACGTCACCGCCTGCGCCCGGCGCGTGTACGGCGTCTCCCTGAGCAACCGCACCACTGCCGCTATCTGGTCAATCGGCTCGCGCCGCCCGGGCACCTTGTACGCCCGCAGACGCTCGTGGTACGTGTACTCCCACTTGCCTTCCTCCGGTGCGATCCAGTGGTCGTGCACGCCGTACAGCACCTCGGCCCGATAGACCTCCAGGTCCTCGAGGCCGCCGGGAAACGCCTTGTGGATCCTCGGCTCGGCAAACGGTTCGGCGACGTGGATCAGGCACGCCACGTCCCGGCTCTCGGGGTCGCCGGGCTTGTCGTACTGCGTCCGGAACCGCGCGCCTTTTTCCCAGCACTCGCGGACGGCCCGTTCCCATGCCTCCGGCAGCGTCCGTGCCT
>DATKUU010000271.1:0-19247 GCA_035530455.1 Phycisphaerae bacterium
TTTCGGGGGCGGGCTGGCGCCGTTGCCCAATTGGGTCCGCACCCTTCCCCGGGTTCGCCTGTGGGTCCAAGGCAAGATCATCCTCAACATGATTCGGACACTGATTCATGATGCTAAGGCCGCGTAGATGCAAAATCCTGGGAAGCGCGGGGTTGCGCCTTCAGGCCGCCCCGATTTTACGATCAGGGGTTGTACCGACACACCTTGATCCCCTCCACCATCGCGTCGATGTTTTCCTGCGGTGTAGTGGCGGGGATATCGTGGCTGGAGAAGATGAGCCGGCCTTGGCGGCCGAGGGCGTCGAACTGATCCCGGACGTGGGCCCGAACATCGTCCGGTGTGCCGCGCGGGATCACGCCGCAGTTGTCCAGGCCGCCGTAGAGGATCAGCCGGTCTCCGACGCGGCGGCGGAACTCGCGGGCTTCGTGGTAGCGCGGCTCCAGCGGATTCAGGCCGTCGAAGCCTGCCTCCAGGAAGAGGTCCAGGATGTCCATCACCCGGCCGTCCGTGTGGTAGAAGGCGGGTTTGCCGGCGGCATGGGCGACCGCAACGAGCGGCCGCAGGTATCCGAACACGAACTCACGCAGGTGCCGCGGCGAGAGCATCGCCCCGTTGCGGCTGGCGATGTCGCCCGCCAGGTATAGAACGTCGATGTCTTCGCACACCGCGCGAGACACGATCCGCTCGAGGACGGCCGCCATGCGGCCAAGAAGCCGATGCACCAATGCGGGCCGGTCGACGAGGTCAAGGAACGTCTGCTCCATCAGGCGAAGAGGCAGCAGCGCTTCGAACGGGCTCACGATCAGGCAAAAGATGGCCCGGTCGGGCCACGCGGCCCGCGCCTCGGCAATCGGACGGTAAAGGGCGGGGTTGTCCGGATCGGGGAGGGCCAGGTCCATCGCCTCCTCGATCGACCCAACGAGCGGCTCGATCTGCCAGGAGGTCTTGCCATCCCAGACGCGCCGGGCCTCGCGCTCGCGCCACCACGGGATCGGCGGGATGACCTCGATCACGTCGGCCCCGTAGTGGGAGACGCGGAAATTGGCGCCAAGCAGGCGGTCGAGTTCCGCCATCCGGTCGCGGTCCATCCAGAAATTAAACGGCACGCGGTCTGGCCTGTGCCCGGCCAACACGGCCCGAACACGCTCACGCGAGGTCATGGGCCTTATCATAAAGGAACAGGGCGGCGCCCTGCAAGCAAACGGGGTGGCCAATCAGGCCGCGACATGCCGACCGGAAAAGGCTCTTGGATTTGATTGTCGAGCCAGGCGGGCCTATAATCCGCCTCGGCGATGACACCGGACACAAAGGAGCGGGTTATGTCTCATCCGAAGATTACCATTGTTGGGGCGGGGAACGTCGGGGCCACGTGCGCCCTGTGGGCGGCCGCGCCATCCACAAGAAGTACCATCCACGGGCGTAGAGGCGCCTCTCCGCCAGCAGGGTGCCCCTCGCACGCGAACTCACGCAAACTCCGACGGCTGGGACTTGAGCCAGCGCACGCTCAGGGCAACCGCGACACCCACCGCCAAGCCCCCCAGGTGAGCCGCGTACGACACGCCCCCGCCGCCGTACATCTGGATCCACGCGCCCAGGAGTTGAAGCAGTGAAAAGAGCAGAAGCATGACCCAGGCAGGCAGGTGGATCCAGCGGAAAAACGGGAAGAACCAGAAGAAGCCCACGCGCGCCCGGGGGAACGTCGCCGCGTAGTAGCCCAGGATGCCGCTGATTCCCCCGCTGGCCCCAATGGCCGGAATGTCCCCCCGCGGGTCCAGCGCTGCGTGCGTCAGCGAACCGAACACCTCGGCGCCCAGGAGCAGGAGCACGAAGCAGAGCGGACCGAGGTGGTCCTCCACGTTGTCCCCGAAGATGACAAAAAAATATAGGTTCGAGAGGAGATGGAAGACGCCGCCGTGAAGAAAGAACGACGTCAGGAGTGTCAGCCCCCAGTGGCGGTCCCAGAGTTGCGGAACGAAGCCCCAGGCCTGGACGACCTGCTCGAGGTGGGGAAGCGTCGCCAGGAAGACCACCATCAGCAAGCCAGCGCCCCCCCACGTCATCCATGGTCGGGTCCGGCGTTCAGGCTCGGCGAACTCCACCGGCAGGCCGAGGATCCCGGCGACCCATTTCCATCCCTCCGCCGGTCCGCTTCCCCTGACGGCATCCGCCTCGGCGCGCGCTTGAGCCTCCCGTTTGATCTGCATGACAGCCAGCTGCTCGGCCACCTCCACCGGAAGGTGCGGCTCCGTGGGAGGTGGCGGCGAAACCGGAACCGTCTCAAACTCGCGGGCGTCGAACCAGACAGCCTGGCAGGAGGAACAGAGGTCCAATCGGAGGGTGTCCTCGCCAGCCGACGGCATCTCCACGCTCGCCATGGCCCGATTGCAATGGGGACACCGCAAGGGGGACGGCGCCTTGGACCGGAGTCCGGTGATCCAGAGGTCCTTGAGGAAACGGGGCCTGGCTCCCGCCTTGCGGAGTACCGCCAGGGCGGCGTTCCGCCCCCCGCAGCGAGGGCAGTGGTAGACGGTGCCCGCCTGGGTCTTCAGTCGAACAAGCGGCACGGCACAGCGAGGACAGGTTGCCATCAGCAAACCCCCCGCAGCCCCACGCCATGGTACGTAAGGCCGCTTGACTAGCGGACGGTACTCATTGTACTGTACGCCGCAAGCCGAAGCCATATTCGTATCTGTGCCATCGCCCTGGAGAGAAGCCGACATGGCCCAGGAGAAGATCACCGTCGTGGGGGCGGGGAACGTCGGGGCAACGTGCGCCCTGTGGGCCGCCGCACGCGACCTGGGCGACGTGGTGCTCGTGGACGTCGTCCCCGGCCTCGCCGAGGGAAAGGCGCTGGACCTGGCCCAGGCGGCGCCCATCGCCGGCTTCTCCCACAAAATCGCCGGCACGACCGACTATGCCGCGACGGCCGGGAGCGACCTGGCCATCATAACGGCAGGCCTGGCGCGGCGGCCCGGCATGAGCCGCGACGACCTGCTGGCCCGAAACGCCGAGATCGTCGCCGGCGTCGTGCGAAAAGTCGTCGAGGCGAGCCCCGACGCCATCCTCATCATCGTGTCGAATCCGGTGGATGCGATGACGGCCCTTGCGCACAAAGTCTCGGGCCTGCCGCCGCGGCGCGTCGTCGGCATGGCGGGGGTTCTGGATTCGGCCCGGATGCGGGCGTTCGTCGCCATGGAAACGGGCGCAAGCCCCAAGGACATCCAGGCGTTCGTCTTGGGCGGCCACGGCGACGACATGGTTCCGCTCGTGCGGCACTCGAGCGTCGGCGGCGTGGGGCTTGCGCGCGTCCTCGCGAAGAAAACTCTCGAGCGGATCGTCGAGCGGACGCGCAACGGCGGCGCGGAGATCGTCGCGCTCCTCAAGACCGGCTCGGCGTTCTACGCTCCCGCGGCCGCGGCCGTCGAAATGGCCCAGGCCATCCTCCGCGACGAGGGCCGCGTCCTGCCGTGCGCCGCCTGGTGTGACGCCGAGTACGGCGTGGGCGGATACTTCGTCGGCGTGCCGGCGCGTCTGGGGGCGGGCGGCGTGACGGAGGTGCTCCAGTTTGACCTCAATGCCGAGGAGCGTGCGGCCTTCGACCGCAGCGTCGAGCACGTCAAGGCGCTGGTCAAGCAACTCGATGCCCTGAAAGTCTAATGTTCTGTGACATGTGTTCTGAGGGGTGCCATGCTTTCGTGCCGTTGCGAAAGCATGTTCCTGACAGGGGCGCACGCTTTCGCAAGCGAAAGCGTGGCACCCATCGGTTGACGCGTCACAGAGCACTAGGCATCCCCGCCGGGACGCCGCGCCCAGCAGTTTTCCACCCCGCCGTCCCACCTGCCGCGTATAATGTAAAGGAACCGCCGGCAGGAGAGCGGCTATGCGCCAACTCGCCGTCGCCGTAGCGATGACCCTCCTTCTTGTGCTTGTCGCCGCCGCCCAGGACGAGCCGGCGGAAGCGCCGCAGCAGGCCGCCGAGGCTGAACCCATCGAGTCGACGGACGCCGAGTTCCTCGCGCGGCAGCGGGCGCTGGAGGACGAGGTCCGCGAAATCCTCTGGCGCTATCTCGTGCCGACCGACGAAGCCAAGTGGGCCGACGGACGCGATCGCATCCTCCGGATGCGCGAGCCGGCGGCGGCGGAGCCGATCGCCCGCCTCCTCGGCGCGGGGAGCGTCGAGCAGCGCACGCTTGCGGCCGAGGCGCTGGGCGGCATCCCCGGCGACGAGGCGCGTCGGTGCCTCGTGCAGATGATCCTGGCGGAAAAATCCGAGAGCGCGTATCTGGCGGCGGTCGCGGCCCTCCGGAGCCGGGCCGACAGCCTCTACGTCGGACCGCTCCTGCGGGCGCTCTCCGGCCCGACAGAAACGCGCCGGCGTGCGGCCTACGCCCTCGGCGAACTGCGTTCGTCGGCCTCCGTGCCGACGCTCATCCAATACCTCAACGTCCGCGAGCCGAAGGTCCTCCAGGCCCCGCGCAAGGAGGGCTCCGGCGGGCCGAGCGCCTACATTGCGGTCGGCACCGTCGTCACCTACGTCCGCGACGCGGAGCCTGTCGTCGGCGACGGTGTCGTCGCCTGGAACCCCGTCATCGGCGCCATCACCGTCGGGAGCGTCCTCGCCATCCACAACCCGGTGGTCACGGGCCGGCGGATCATCATTCACATCATCGGGCCCGAGCCGGCCGTCCGCGAGGCCCTGCGGAAAATCACGGGCGAGGATTTCGGCTACGACCAGGCGGCGTGGCGCGAGTGGCTCCTGGAGACGCGGCACGAGGTGCCGGCCGACTGACCGTTCCCCCCCCTCCCCGCCGCACAGAATCCCCGACGGGACGTTCCGCTTGCACGCCGACCCCTGGCGCGATATCTATGGGCCGACGGCGCGGCCCGTGCAGGGTGCACCAAGGGTCGGGGGGCACATAATGGACGAAGCGCGGCCTGGCAAATCGCCTCTTGGGCCGGTGGCAGGCGTCCTGCTTGGCACGGCGCTCCTGGGACTGGGGGGCTGCCTTGTCTTCGGCGGCGTGGCCGTCATGGAAGACCTTCTGGGCCGAACCACTTTCCTCGTCGCGGGCATTTGTTTTCTGCTTCTGGGCATCCTCGCGGTAGGCATAGGGATCTTCCGGTCGCGCTGGAAAGATTCGGCTGCGCAAAAGCCTCCGCTTCAGCAGCGCGCCGAAAGCCTGGGCCAGCCCACGGAACCCGAAGCCTATCAGGACGGCGGCCTGACTGTCGCCGCAACCGCCTATGACGTCGAGGAGGCTGAACTCGTCGCTTTGGTTCTTCGCGGCGAAGGCATTCCGGCCTGGGTGGACGGCGCCGCCGTGGCTGGCTGGTACTGGCACTTTCGCTTCGGCCTGTCGTCGGGGGGAGTCCGGGTCATGGTTCCTTTGGGGCGCCTCTCCGATGCACAAGCCGTCATCGCCGAACATGCGGAAGAGCGCGCGGCCGAACCCGACATCGAACTCGGCGCCCATGCGGAAACTGAGCGGGAAGATCCTGGCGCGGCGCTGCACCAATCGGCAAGGCGGCTGGCGTACCTGTTGTTGATCGGTCTCACCGCACCCATTGTTTTTGTGCTGGCCATCCGCCTCCTTCTGCGAATCCGTCGCCAGCGGATCGCCACCGGTCTGTCGGATGAACTGCGAAAGGCACGCCGGCTTGCGATTGGGACGGCACTTGTGGCCGGACTGGGATGCGGAACCGTTGGGGCCGTTCTGACTCTCAGCGTGACAAGTCGCGTCGGGTTGTGATAAGGCGCACGGGCGGGGGAGAAAATCCCATCAAATCCCGCCCCTGCGCGCGCACAGAACGCACGGCAGAACGCAGCCCGCACCAGGCTGAAAAGCCCCTCGCGGCAACCCAGGCCTCAGCCTCATCCGACCCCCACCCGTAGGGCCTTACCCGTATCTCAGACCCTACATAATGGGCCACTACAGCCTTTGGCTTGGTCGCCGGCGCGGGCCTCGGTGCTTCGCCGCAGACGTTCGAAACCCATCTGGCGACGGGCTGCGGCAACGACGTCATCCAGGTGCCCGAACCGGCGACGATGGCCCTGCTCGGCATCGGGACGATTGCCTACGTTCTGGTTCGTAAACGTTAACGGCGCGATTCATCAGACAGAACCTGGTGCTCTGTCCCCGTTCATTTGAGGGGTGGCACTGGTCCCGGCGCGCCGGGCCCCGCCAATGCTGCCTGAATGACGTGCCGCACGGCCGGACCCGCCTTCGCCCCGGCGCGCCGGGGCTACGGCGTGGCAGACAAGACCGGCCGTGCCACCCACCATATTGGCTGGGAAGTTGCGCTGCTCCTTGCCCCGAGTTTAATCCACGTGCGTGCCGAAGGAGGCGACCTTCGGCTTGGCCAGGCGCTCGTAGTCCTTCCACGCCAGGAGGATGGAGTCCTCGTGGGTGCCGGCCGGGACGAGAATCTGTTCGTCCTCGGCCAGATGCTCTTCGGCGTAGAGGGGGAGTTCGTACTCGGCGCCGAAGGGAGGCATGGCGCCGACCTCGCAGTCGGGGAAGAGGCCGGCGATCTCGCCTTCGGTGGCCAGACGCACCTTCTTGGCGCCGAGGGCCTTGGCGGCCCGTTTCATGTCCAGCACGTACGTTGCCGGCAGGACGCACATGGCGAATCCCGGATCGCCGGGATCGGCCTTGACGATGACGACCTTGACGACCTCTTCGCCGGTGATGTGCTCGGCGGCGGCCACCTCCTGGGCGGTGAACCGCGCGGGATGATGGCGCAACTGGAACTTGACCTTCGCCTTTTTCAGAAACTTGACGACGTCCATGGCCTGTCTCCTTTCCGGCGCGGTGCTCGGGTCCCCAGGAATCTATTATAACTCAGGCTTCGGCGGATTTCTCTTTCTGTTCCGCGGGCGGGGCGTCCGCCCGGTTCACCAGGTCGGCGACGGTCAGGCCGCGAGCGGCGTCGGAGCGGTCGGTGCGCAGCGCCTCGTAGGCGCGCCGGACGGCGTTGTGGAGGGTCCTGTGAGCGGGGTCGGCCGGGGCCGGCACGTGGCCGCGCGCCGCGCCCAGGACGTCGCCCACGGTCAGGCGCGCCGGGTCGCGCGCCGGCAGGAAGGCCGTGTCGGACTCCTCGCGGTCGGTCTGGGCCGGAGTTTGCGCGAGCACGCCCGCCCCGACCAGCCGGCCGAGCAGGTCTTCCAGGTTGGCGCGGGCCGCGCCCGTCGCCTCGACCAGGTGGGCCAGCGTCGTCGGCCCGTCGCCGCGGCGGAATCGCTCGGCACAGACGGCGGCGGCCATCAGGCCCACAAAGTCCGAGGCCAGGAACCGGCCTCGCTCGCGCTCGCGCTCCTGGGCCTCCGCCCGCTCCAGGTTGCCGAAGTTCTGGACCACGTACGCCAACTCGCATCCGAAAAGGACCAGGATCCAGGTCAGATAGACCCAGATGCAGAACAGCGGCACGATCGCCAGGTTGCCGAACACCTGGCCGTAGCCGACGGCGTACTGGATGTAGTAGCCGAACGCCCCCTTGGCGACGACGTGCCAGAGGGTTCCCGCGACGACGGCGCCGGTGAGTGCGGCGCGGCCGGTGACGGGGAGGTGCGGCATGAGTTTGTAGATGACGAACAGGACGAACCAGACGGCCAGCAGGCCGACGCTCCATCGGCCGAGGACCTCGATCCACGGGGGGAGGACGGCGGCCTGGGCGGCGATAGTGCCGGAGGCATACACCGCCAGGGCGACCGCAGGCGGGCCGAGCGTCAGCACGAGCCAGAACAGGAGGATCTTTTTCCATATCGGCCGGCGCCGGCCCGTCTGCCAGATGCGGTTCATCGCCCCCTCGATCGTTGCCAGAACGTTGATGGAGAGGAAAAACAGGAACGCGATGCCGACGGCGGCGGTGGCGGCGGTCTCGAGCCGTTCGCCCGCCGCTTCCACCAGCGCCTCGACCCGTTCCCCCAGGCCGTACTCCTGGCCCTCGATGACGACCTGAATCTCTGTGATGTTCATCGCGTTGAAGAGGGTGTCCTGGACCCGGCGCCCGAGTTCCGGGCCGCGCGAAAAGAAACCGATGACCAGCAGAAAGAGCACCAGCACCGGGATGAGCCCCAGCAGGGTCTTGAACGTCAGGTCGCCGGCGACGGTGACAAGACGGTCGCGCCGCAATTGCCGGCCGCAGAACCGCCACAGGCGGATTTGATAGACGCCCAGCCGCCCCCAGCGCCCGAGTTCGTGCGTCGGGCTTTCCAGGAGCCGTTTCAGGCCCGCGCGCACGCGGTCCAGATGTTCGCGGAGGTTGAGCATGGCACGGCCCTCCTTTTCGGCCGGGCCGGCGCGCGGCCCCTCTCAGCCGGCAACCTCGTCGGGATGGGTGATGCGGCCGGTGATGGCGCTGGCAGCCGCCACCGCCGGGTTCGACAGGTACACCGCGCTCTTCGGATGGCCCATGCGGCCGGTGAAGTTGCGATTGGTGGTGGCCAGGGCGACCTCGCCTTCGGCCAGGACGCCCATGTGTCCGCCGAGGCACGGCCCGCAGGTGGGCGGCGAGACAACCGCCCCCGCCTCCAGGAATGTTTCGAGGTACCCCGCCCGCAGGGCCTCGCGCTCGATGGTCGGCGTGGCGGGGAAGACCAGGCACCGCAGGCCGTCGGCCACCTTGCGGCCCTTCAAGAGCCGGGCCGCCACCTCCAGGTCCGACAGCCGCCCGTTCGTGCACGAGCCGATGACCACCTGGTCCAGCCGCACCTGGCCGAGCGCGGAGACCGGCTTGACGTTCTGGGGCAGATTCGGGCACGCGACGAGCGGTTCCAGGCCGGTCACGTCCCATTGGAACTCGGCGGCGTAGGCGGCGTCGGCGTCGCTCGCGTAATAGCGGGCCTCCCGCTCGAGGCGTCCCTTGACGTAGGCGCGCGTACGAGAGTCCGGCGCGATGATGCCGCTCTTCGCCCCCGCCTCGATGGCCATGTTGCACATGGTGAACCGGTCGTCCATCGGCAGGGCCTCGATTGCCGGCCCCGTGAACTCCATCGCCCGGTAGAGCGCCCCCGAGACGCCGATCTCGCCGATCGTCTTCAGGATAAGATCCTTGCCGCCGACCCACGGCCCCCGCGTGCCGGTGAAGCGGAAGCGCATGGACTCCGGGACGCGGAGCCAGACCTTGCCGATGGCCATGGCGGCCGCCAGGTCCGTCGAGCCGACGCCCGTGGCGAAGGCGCCGAGGGCGCCGTAGGTGCAGGTGTGGCTGTCGGCGCCGATGATCAGGTCGCCGGGCCCGACGACGCCCTGCTCGGGCAGGAGGGCGTGCTCGATGCCGACCTGGCCGACTTCCCAGTAATGCTTCAGGTGGTGCCGGTGCGCAAAATCGCGCAGCACCTTCGCCTGCTGGGCGCTCGCGATGTCCTTGGCGGGCGTAAAATGGTCGGGCACCAGCGCGATGCGCTCGGCGTCCCAGACACGCTCAATGCCGGCTTGGGCCAGGCGCTCGATGGCGATCGGGGCGGTGATGTCGTTGCCGAGCGCGATGTCCACGTCGGCGTAAAGGAACTCGCCCGGCCGGACGGCGCCAGAGCCGGCGTGGGCGGCGAGAATCTTCTCCGTGATCGTCATCGGCATAGCGGCCTCGATTCACACGCTTAATTCTACAACGCTATCTCAACGCAGAGATCGCAGAGAGCGCAGAGGGAGGATTGAGTAACAACGGCAAAAGCGGCTGCCGTTCCCCTATCTTTTGTCTTTGCCGTTCTCTGCGTTCTCTGCGTTGAAAATACGGTGTTAATTATTTCCGAACGGCACCCGCCGGACCGCTTCCCGAAAGAGCGGGTCCTTCACGTATCGCGCCTGGCACGCCGGGCACAGGTCGAAGCGGTACGTCTTGTGGACCTGGTCTTCCAGGTCCTCCGCGTCCATGTCGGCCATTTCGTCCAGGAGATCCTGGACCTCCTCGGCGTTGTCCTTTTCGAGGTCGGCCTCGGTGATCTCCAGCGGGTCGTAGGCGGCATAGACCTTGATTTCGACGATGTAGCGCGTGTCTTCGTCGGCCAGCAGCGCCTTGCCGCACAGGTCACACGTATAATGGATCATCGCGCACCCCCATTGGCGCCCGTCGTCCCGAAGGCCCGTAAGGATTCCCTCGCCGCCTGTAAGATAGCAGCGCGGCGGGGGGAGGTGCAAAACGATTCTCCGGCGACGTGCGAGGGGTGCGGCGGCGATCTCAGGCCGACAAGTGCGAGCACTCGACCAGGGCCTCGAGCGCCTGGCGGGCGGCGCCGGAGTCCACAGCCCGGGCGGCGAGGCGGGCGCCCTCGGCCGGCGTCTCGGCCAGCCCCGCGACGTAAATGGCCGCGGCTGCGTTCGCCAGCACCAGGTTGCGCTTCGCCCCCTTTTCGCCGCCGAGGATCGCGCGGACGATTTCGGCCCCCTGGGCCGCCGTCTCGACCCGCATGTCGCCCACGTCGCTTTCCGGAAGGCCCAGGTCGGCCGGCGCGAGGTCGAACTCGCGGACGCGTCCGGCGCGGACTTCGGCCGCGCGGTTCGGCCCGCTCAGCGTGATTTCGTCGAGCCCTTCCGACGAGTGGACCACCAGGCCGTGCTCGACCCCCAGGCGAAGCATGACCTCGGCGATGAGGCGCACAAGGTCCGGCGCGAAGACGCCCATCACCTGACGCCGCGCCCCGGCGGGGTTGGTCAGCGGCCCGAGGACGTTGAACACCGTCGGGATGCCGATGGCCTTGCGGACGGGCGCCGCATGTTTCATCGCCCCGTGCAGGAGCGGCGCAAAGAGGAAGCCGATGTGCGCCTCGCGGATGCATCGCGCGACGACCGCCGGCGGCGCCTGGACGTTTACGCCGAGCGTCTCCAGCACGTCGCTCGAGCCGCATCGGCTGGTGGCGCCGCGGTTGCCGTGCTTGGCGACGTAGGCCCCCGCCCCCGCCGCCACCAGTGCCGCGCACGTCGAGACGTTGAACGGTTTCTTGCCCGTCCCCCCCGTGCCGCACGTGTCGATGACCGGAAGGTCGCCGACATCGATGCGCGTGGCCTTCTCGCGCATGACGAGGGCGGCCCCGGCGATTTCGTCGGGCGTCGGGCCCTTGATGGAAAGGGCCACGAGAAACGCCGCAATCTGGGCGGGCTCGGCCCGGCCTTCCATGATGAGGCGCATGGCCTCACGCGCCTCCTGGAGCGTGAGGTCCTCGCCGCGCGATAACTTCTGAATGAATGGAATCATCTATGAGCCTATAACAAAAGGGGTGGCACTGGCGGCTTGCCCGCCAGTGCATACGTTCTGTTGTCCCGCACTGGTGGACGAGCCACCAGTGCCACCCGCCCAGGATCGTTTTGCTAGACGGTCTATACCTCGATGGCGGCGCCGTCGGCGGCCTCGGAGTCCCAGATTTGCGGCTCCAGGCCCGTCTCCTTCGGATACCGCGCCAGAATCGCCCGGCGGAGCGGCTCGACCGCCTCCGGTCGCGCGAGCGTCACCGTGCATCCGCCGAACCCCGCCCCTGTCAGCCGCGAACCCCAAACGCCCTCGACGCCGCGCGCGATCTCGACCAATAGGTCCAACTCCGGCCCGCTCACCTCGTAATCGTCGCGCAGGGAATCGTGGCTGGCGTTCATCAGCCGGCCGAACCGCTCGAGGTCCCCCGCCCGGAGCGCCTCGGCCGATTCCAGCGCCCGCGCGTTTTCCGTGATAACGTGCCGACATCGCCGCCGGACGACCTCGGGCAACCCGGCCTCGTGCGCGCCGAATAGGTCCGCCGACACATCCCGCAGCGCCTGGACGCGCTTGTCGAACTTCCGCAGGAGCCGCACTCCTTCCTCGCACTGGCGCCGGCGCTCGTTGTACGCCCCGACCGAGAGGCGGCGCGCCACCCCCGAGTCTATCACGACGACGCGCGCCCGGTCGGCCGGCAGCGGCACCGCCTGGAACGAGAGGTCGCGGCAATCCAGAAGGATGGCATGGCCCGCCAGGCCGTGCAGGCTGATGAACTGGTCCATGATGCCGCACCGGATGCCGACCCGGTGCTCCGCCTGCTGGCAAAGCGCCGCCAGGCGCCCCGTCGAAAGGCCGTGCGCTTCGGCCAAGGCCGCCGCGGGACCGGCGGGGACCTCGGGCTTCGCCGCCGTCAGGAGCGCCAGCGCGGAGGCCACCTCGTAGGCCGCGCTCGACGACAGGCCCGACCCGACCGGCACGTCGCCGTCCACCACGGCGCGAAAGCCCCGCATCCCGGCGCGCCGGGACTCGGCCAGGACCTCGGCCACTTTCATCGGGTACCGCAGCCAATGGGGGGCGTCGGCAGGCTCCGGCTCGCCCAGGCGAAACTCCCCTCGCTCGCCGAACTGCTCCGACCAGAGGGTGACCAGAGGCTCGTCCTGCGGCACGAGAGCGAAGCGGACGGCCGTCTCCAGCGCCATCGGCATCACAAAGCCGTCGTTATAGTCCGTGTGTTCGCCGATGAGGTTGACCCGGCCGGGGGCGCGGACGATGCGGACAGCCCCGGCGTCGCCGAAGACGGCACGGAATCGGTCGGCAAGGTCGGCCACGGACGGCCCCCTGAGCAGCGAAAATCCGGGCCGAGTGTAGGGACGCCCCTTGCGGCCTGTCAACGCCAAACTGGCCTGCGCCCCCCGCCGGCCCGCCGGCGGATTCCCATAAACCCGCCGACCGCCCTATGCCGATAATTCCCTGTGGCGGGGTCACCCGTTGCTGCGCCCCGTGGGTGAGAGAGGGAATCCACCTGTGACACGAGCCAAGATCGCCTATCAGGTCAGCCTGATGAAAGGCACCCAGCGGTTCATCGTTCGGTGCGGCACGGGCGACGAAGAGGCGGCGATCGGCCATTTGATGCGCTGGGCCGAGGACGCCGACCTCGACTTCGACTGGTTCGACGCGGCCGTCCTCTCACGCCAGATTAACCAGCAGTTGGTCAGCCGAAGCACGAGCGGCGGCGATGCGACCGAGGATGAAACGCCGAACGATGAGTAACCCCCTTTTGCAGAAGTTCTTGGCGTACCTGGAACACGAGCGGAACTTCTCGGTCCACACGGTCCGCTCGTACGGGTCGGACCTGGCGCACTATACCGCATTTCTTCTGGGCGGCGCGCCGGACGAGGGCCGGGCGAGTGCCGAATTCTCGAATCGCATCCGCGGCGTGACGCCGCTCGACCTGCGCCGGTACCTGGCGCAATTGAGGCAGGAGGAGTACAGCCGGGCGACCATCGCGCGCAAACTGGCCACCCTGCGGTCGTTTTACAAGTTCCTCGCCCGCGAGGGTGAAGTCGCGCGCAGCCCTGTCTCGACCGTCCGCACGCCCCGCCAGGAACGCCGCCTGCCCAAGTTTCTGGAGCCCAACGAGGTCCAGCGCCTTCTGGAGGCCCCCAAGGGCGACGACCTCCTCGCCCTCCGCGACGTCGCCATCCTCGAAGTCCTCTACTCGACCGGCATGCGCGTCAGCGAACTTGTGGGTCTCGACCTGGAGCACATTGACACCATCGGCGAAGTGGCACGCGTGCGCGGCAAGGGGAAGCGCGAGCGCCTGGCGCCGCTCGGCTCCTACGCCCTCCGAGCGCTCGAGCGGTACCTGGAAACCCGCGCCCGGACCGAACCGGCGGAAGAGAAGGCCGTTTTCGTCAACCGTCACGGCCGGCGCCTGAGCGCCCGCAGCGTCCGCCGAAACCTGGCCAAGTACCTAGTCGTGGCGGGCCTCGACCCCAAGGTCTCGCCGCACACCCTCCGCCACTCCTTCGCCACCCACATGCTCGAGCGCGGGGCCGACCTTCGGGCCGTTCAGGAACTCCTCGGCCACCGCAGCCTCTCGACGACCCAAATCTACACGCACGTCACCGCCGGCCGCCTGAAGGCGATCTACGCCTCCGCCCATCCTCGGGCGAACTAGCATTACTTCAGCGCCACGCCTCCCGGACCGCGAGCGATCCGCCCCAGGCGGTACACCGTCTCGCCCTCGCGCTGGAGGATGGCGGCGACGTGGTCGGCATAGTAGGGGCTGACCACGAGGACGAAGCCGATGCCCATGTTGAAGACGCGCCACATCTCCTCGGCCGCGACGTTCCCCGCCTTCTGGAGCCAGCCGAAAATCGGCGGAACGGGCCAGGCCTTCTTCTGAATCTCGGCGCGGAGTCCGTCGGGGATGACCCTCGGCACGTTGCCGCCGATGCCGCCGCCCGTGATGTGGGCCATGGCATGGACGACCTGCTTCCGCTGGTAATGGGCGAGGACGCGGAGCACCGGACGCGGATAGAGCCGCGTGGGTTTCAGGAGTTCGTCGGCCACCGTGACGCCCAGGCCGGGAATCTCGTCCGCGACCGCGAGGCCCGCCGTCTCGAAGACGATCTTGCGGGCGAGGCTGTAGCCGTTGGAGTGGAGGCCGGAGGAGGCGAGGCCGAGGACGGCGTCGCCGACCTCGACGCGGGCGCCGCTCACGAGCCGCCGTTTCTCGACCACGCCGACGGCGAAGCCGGCGAGGTCGAAGTCGCCGGGGGCGTAGAAGCCGGGCATTTCGGCCGTCTCGCCGCCCAGCAGGGCGCAGTCGCAGGCCTCGCACGCCTCGGCGACGCCGAGGATGACCTCGGCCGTCGCCGCCTTCTCGAGTTTTCCGACCGCGAGGTAATCGAGGAAGAAGAGCGGCTCGGCGCCGAGGCAGAGGATGTCGTTGACGCACATGGCGACGCAGTCCTGGCCGACGGAGCGGAAGCGTCCGGCCTGGATGGCGACGCGGAGTTTCGTTCCGACGCCGTCGGTCCCTGCCACGAGGAGCGGCGTGCGGTAGTTGCGCCGGAGCAGGCGCTCGGGAAAATCGAGCCGGAACGCCCCCGCAAAGTGGCCGTACATCTCCATCACGCGCGTGCTGTAGGTCCGCGAGACGGCGGTCCGGATGAGGTCCACGACCTGGTCGCCGGCGTCCATGTCCACGCCGGCGTCTTTGTAGGTGAGGCGTTTGGCCATGCGACGTTTCTCCGCGCCAGGAGCGTGGCGTCATGGTATCGCAAGGGCGGTCGGGAGGCCACGATTTTCCGGCGGGCGGGTATCCTCCTCGGTGCGTCGGGTGGCACCCTGGCACGGCTACGGCCCGTGCCGTGGCCGGCTGGTGGCTCGTCCACCAGTGCTTCTTCGCGTGAGGGACGCCCTGCACTGGCGGGTCCCGGCACGCCGGGACCAGTGCCACCCCGCGCGGGTCGCGCCCGTCCGCCAAACGCCCGCCCGCGTCAAGGCCTTGAAATTCGGTTGAGTTTGGCGGGTCCTGTGTATAGTGTGAACAACTCACCGCTCGCATGAGGTCCGCAGGGATGGCCAAGCGCGGAAACAACACCCGGTGGATCTGGGTCGCCGACCGTCTGGGCGCCGTGGACGCCTACGTGCGTCTGCGGCGGCGTTTTGCGCTGCGGGGGAACCCCGTCGGGGCGCGCCTCCGCGTGGCGGCGCTCGGCCAGTACGCCCTCTGGGTGAACGGGCGGTACGTGGGGAGCGGTCCGGCGCCGGCCTCGGCCGACGCGCCCCAAGCCGATGAGTACGCCGCGACGGACTTGCCGCTTCGGCGCGGATGGAACGTCGTGGCCGTACTCGCCCACGCCGCCGGGCTCGGCCTAGCGCGTGCGCCCCGCGCGGAGGGCGGCCTGTGGCTCCGGCTCCAGATTACCTACAAGAACGGTTCGCAGGTTGTCGTGGGGACGGACCGGCGGTGGCGCGCGGCGGAGGCCGAGGATTTCAGCCGGCGCGCCCCGCGCATCTCGTGGGCGGCGGAGTTCCTGGAGGTGCGCGACACGCGGCGCGAGCCCGCCGGATGGACCGATCCGGCCTTCGACGATCGCCGTTGGCGCCGGGCGGACGTCTTCGTGCCGCGCGCCGCCGGCGGCGCGACCGTCGGCAAGCCGCGCGACCGGGCCACGCCGCGACCCGCCGAGACGCCCGTCCTGCCGGTCCGCGTCCAGTCGGTCGGGCGCGTCCGGGCCAGGCCGGGCTCGACGGCTGTCCCGTTCGACCTGAACCTCCTGGGTCCCGCGCCGGCGGAGTTCTATGCGGCGACATTCGTCTATTCGGCGGGTCGGCGCCGCGCACGGCTCCTCTTGGATTGCGACGAAGGCGCGGCCGTGTACGTCAATAACCGCCTGGCGGTCCGCCAGCGGTACGACGAGGCGTTCGTCCACTGGCTGGCCGAGGCGGAGCACGACAACTATCCCGGCACGGGGATGCGCCGCGGCCAGGGCCGACGGGCCGAACCGGTCGAGGTGGACCTGGAACCGGGATGGAACTCGCTGGGCGTCGTCCTGTACGCCTCGGAGTGGGCGTGGGGGTTCGCTCTGGCGCTGGAAGATGCGCGGACCGGCCGACCGATGAAGGTCGAGTTCTCGCCGGACCGCCGCCGGCGCGACCGATCCCACTGGCACATCCTGTCGGAGGAGTTGTGCCCGTGCTCGCGCAACGGCCTTCCCGAGACGCCGGCGCCGAACGGCGGCACGTTTCCCGACCCGGCCTACGCGCTTGTCTGGGAGAAGGAGTCGCCCGGCCGCTCGTCCGCACGCGGCGCGGCCGCGCTGCTGGCCAGGCCGAAGGGCAAGCAGCCGCTGGTCCTCAAGGACTCCTCCTACGTCCGCTACGATTTCGCCGCGCTCCTCGTCGGATGGGTCGAGGTGGAGGTCGAGGGACAGGCGGGAGCCATCCTCGACCTGGCGTGGGCGGAGCACCTCGCCGGCCGGCTCGACCCTGTGCCGGGGGGGATGCGGCACGTGGACCGGCTGATCCTTCGCGGGGGTCGGCAGGAGGTGCGCCTGGCCAACCGCCGGGCGCTTCGGTATCTGGAACTGGTCTGTCGCAGCGGCGATCCTTCGACGCCCTCAGGGTCGCCCAGAGCGCGGTCGAGGGGCGATCGGCCTATCAAGGTCCATGCCCTCCGCGTCCATGCCTCCTCCGCGCTCCCGAAGGAGCCGGCGATTCTGCGGACCAAGGACCGGGCGCTCGAGGCCGTCTGGCGACTGTGCCGGCGGACTGTGCGGGCGTGCGTCCAACACACGCTCGAAGGCGCGCCCGGCCGCGAGGCCGAGCAGAGCGTCGCGTCGGCGTACCTCGTGGGCCAGGTGGAACGGATCGCCCTCGGGCGGACGGAGCGCGAGGAGGCGGCGCTGCGGGCCTTCGCCGCCGACCAGGACGAGCGGGGTTTCTTCCGCGCCCTCGTGCCCGCCGGCACGCGCCACGTCGTGCCCGACTGGAACCTCCTGTGGGTGGTCTGGCTGGCGGACTACGTCGCATGGACGGGCGACCGTGCCCTGGCCGAAGCGCTCCTGCCCGCCGCCGAGCGGTGTCTGGAGTGGACCGCCGGGTTCCTCGGGCCGTCGGGCCTTCTGGAGAATCCGAAGGGGCGGCCGGCGTGGTGGCTGCTGCTCGACCTGGAGCCGATGGACAAGCGCGGCGAGGTGACGGCGTGGCAGGCGCTGTACGTGCGGGCGCTCTCTTCGGCGGCGGAGGTGGCGACGTGGCTGGGGCGGACAGAGACGGCCCAACACCTGCGCGCGGAGGCCGACGCCGTCGCGCAGCGGGCGCGCGAGCGACTCTGGGACGCGCGGCGGGGGCGGTTCGCGGACGCCAGACTGTTTGACCGCCTGAGCGCGTCGGCGGGTGCGGCGGCGAACTATTACGCGCTCTGGGGCGGCCTGGCTGCGCCCCGCCAGGCCGACCGCATCCTCGCCGGCCTGTGGGACCGGCATCGGGAGACGGCCGACTGGGGTCCGTACGAAAATCCCTACGCGAAGTTCTTTGCGCTCCAGGCGCTTCTCGCGCAGGGCCAGGTGGACCGGGCGCTCGCGATGGTCCGCACGTACTGGGGCGCGATGGCCCAGGCGCGCCTGGCGACGGTTCCGGAGGTTTTTCGCGCGGGCGAGGGGGCGACGACCTCAGCCGCAGCACTGGCGGGCAAGCCGCCAGTGCCACCCGGTGCGTCGGGCGAGACGTTCGGCCCGCACGGCGCCCATCTGCCGCCCGTCTTCTGCCACGGTTGGGGCGCCTATGTCGAGGCGCTCCTTGCGCGGTGGGTGCTGGGCGTCCATCCGGCGGAGCCCGGGTTCCGCGTGGCGACGCTGGCGCCCATGCCGGGGAATCTGGAGGACGTGAGCGGCGGCCTCTGGACGCCCAAGGGCCGGGTCGAAGTGACGGTCCGGCGGTCAGGCGGCCGGCGCCAAGTGACAGTTGAATTGCCGGGAGACATGGTGTATCGTACGGACCTTCGGCACCTGGGCCCGCGCGACGAGGTGCGGGTCACGGGCGGGGTGAGGTGAAAGCGGCGCGAGCGATTGCATCGCCGTGGCGCTTCGGGACAAGGACCGGCGGAGTAGGCGCAAAGGGAGGCGAAGGCCATGTCGAAGCGAGTGCTCAAGGTCGGGCTGGTCGGTGGGGGGGCGGGCGCGTTCATCGTCAATCCGCACCAGCGGGCGATCCACATGGACGGCACGCGGCGCATCGTCTGCGGCGCCCTGCACCAGGACCCGAAGGTCGCCATGCGCGAGGCCGCCAACTGGCCCTACCCTATCCAGGGGTACCCGACGTACGACGAGATGATTCGGGACCAGGGGCGTCGGCCCATCGGCGAGCGCATTGACTATGCCGTCATCGTCACGCCGAACTTCGTCCATTTCGACCCCGCGATGAAACTCATCAAGGCGGGCATCCCCGTCTTCTGCGAAAAGCCGCTGACCATCACCGCGCGCCAGGCCCTGGACCTGGAGAAGGCGGTGAAGAAACACAAGGTCCCGTTCGGCGTGGCGCACACGTACGTGGGGCACTGGTCCAGTTGGGTGGCGCGGTGGATCATCACCAGCGGAAAACTCGGGGCCGTCCGGTGGGCGGACGCCTACTACCTGCAAGGCTGGCTGGCCACGCGCCTGGAGACGACCGGCATGCAGCAAGCCTCGTGGCGCACCAATCCGAAGATGGCGGGGGCAAGTTGCTGCGGCGGCGACATCGGCACCCACGCCTTCATGCAACTGCGGTTCGTCACCGGCCTGGAGGTGACCGCCTTGCGCGGCATGATCGAGACGTACCTGAAGGGCCGCCAGTTGGACGATCACTTCACGACGTATTGCGACCTGTCGAACGGCGGGCGGGCGCTCGTCCGCGCGAGCCAGATCGCCATCGGCCACAAGAACGATCTTGGCATCGAGGTCAATTGCGAGCGCGGGAGCCTCGTCTGGCGCCAGGAAGATGCCGAACGGCTCACCCTGCGCCTTCCGGGCGAGCCCGACCGCGACTACTGGCGCGGCGAGTTGAAGGGGACCGAC
>DATKUU010000272.1:0-6434 GCA_035530455.1 Phycisphaerae bacterium
GACGCCGTTGGCGATGGGGAGGGCGGGGTTGAGGTGGCCGTTCTGCTCGGTGAGGAACATCGTGTCGCCGTTGAGGCTCCAGGCGCGGACGAGGTCGTCGAGCGGGCGTAGCGGCCAGAAGTCAATGTCGAAGTAGAATCCGCCGTAGCGCTGGAGGGCGGAGTAGCGGAGCAGGTCGGCGCGGCTGCACAAGTCGGTGATGCGGTCGTAGATGGGGCGGTAGCGGTCGAGGAGGACTTCCTCGCCGTGGATCATCACTTCGTAGTCGGGGTTCAGGCGTCCGAAGGCGTCGAGGTTGCGCTCGGCCCACTCGGGCATGGGCGCGTCGCCGATCCAGACAAAATGGAGGATCCGGGGGATCATGCGGACAGGCCCCTCCGGAACCAGATGTGTTCGCTGGGCAGCGTGCCCTCGGGCTGGACGCCGGTGTGGTCCATCCACTGGCGGATGGCGCCGGCGGCCAGATGCGTGCGTTCGTCGAACCAGTCGTGGCAGCAGAGGACGCCGCCGGGGCTGATGCGCGGCCAGAGCCACGCGAGGGCGGCTTCGGTGGGGTCGAACTGGTCGAGATCGAGGTGAACGAAGGCGAACCGGACGTCGTCGGGGATTTCTTGCAGGATTTCGGGGATCCAGCCTTCCCAGATGCGGACGTTTTCGTGGTGGCGCATGAGGTCGCGGAAGAGCCGGGAGTCGCCGACGCTCAGGGCGCCCTTGCCGAACTGGCAGTGGCCCTCGGGGGAGATGTCACGGGGTGAGGGCTCCGGGCAGCCCCGGAAGCTGTCGACGGCATGGATGATATTGCCGAACCGGCGCGCGGTGTCAGCCAAGGGCAGGAACGTGGTGCCCTGCCAGACGCCGAGTTCTGCGAAGTCGCCGGGGACGGTCTCGCAGGATTCCGCGAGTTCGCGGATGTGCTCGAATGATGCTCTCATTGCTGCTCCTCCACTGCGTGTGCGCGGCCCCATTCGACGCCTTCGTTGCGAACGATGGATTCGTCTTCGCGCCAGAGCCGGTGCTGATATTCGTTCTGTTCGATGTCGATGACGCCCTTCGGGCCGCTTCCGGCCGGGCGGGCGGCATACAGGCCGACGGCGAACATGCCGCGCAGATACTCCCGCACGAGTCCGTGTCGTCCGAGGCGCGTATAAATGTCTTGGTCTTCGGCGCCGTAAACGGTGAAACGTTCGTCGTAGCCGCCGATTTCGATGAGCAGCTCGCGGTTTGTGCCCCACCACATCTGCGCCGGAACCTCTGAGTCCGCCCCCTGGCGGAACTCTGTGGTTCCCTGGGGCCGGCCGTGGCTTTCCAGAATCCACGAGCCGTGCGCACGCCACACGGCGTCATGGTCGGCCTGGTTGAGCATGGCGCTGATGATGTCGCGGCAATGGACGACGTCGCAGTCGAGGAAGGCGACCTGTTCGCCGCGGGCGGCGCGCAGGCCGACGTTGCGGGCCAGGCCGGGACAGTTGGGTTTGCCGGCGTTGATGGTGCGGCGCACGCAGGTGACGTTCAGGTGGCCGAATTCACGGCGAACGTGCTCTGCTGTGCCGTCCACACTGCCGTCGTCCACGACGATGATCTCGTAGCGATACGGCGGGGCTTCGCTGCGCAGGAGGGAGCGGACGCAGAGGTCAACGTAGCTGCGGCGGTTGAACGTGGGGATGACGACGGAGAGGAGCGGCGCCTGCGAGGGCTGGATGCGCCAGAGGAACGTGGCGGCGCGATCGCTGCCGCCGATGTGCTGGGCGCCGCGCTCTTCCCACCACTCGCGGGGCTTCCACCACTGGTGGACTTCGTGCTTGTTGTCCCATACTTCGCGCTGCGGGAAGTCGCAGATGGGGATGTTGACGATGACGCCGGCGCGGGCGACGGCCTGGGCGCGCTGCCAGACGTCCATGGCGATGTCGGGGCGCAGGTGCTCGAGGACGTCGCCCATGACGATGACGTCGTAGGCGGCGTCGGGGGTGGCGTGCATGAACCGGACGAGGTCGCCGTCGAGCCCGCCGTGGAGGGAGTCATAAAGTGAGAGGGGCGGCCAGCCGTCTGTCTGGCGGCAGACGGGGTCGAGCATGAATCTGTGCCAGAGGTCAACGCCGGTGATTTCGGCGTTGGGGAAGGCGGCGCGGATTTCGGCGCCGAGGCAGCCGGCGCCCATTCCGGCGTCGAGGACCTGCGGCCGGCGGCCGAGGCCCAAGAGTTTCATCGCGTCGATCATCGGCTGCCGCGTTTCCGCGCAACTTCTGGCCATCGTGGGCGCCCTTTCCGGTGACGGGGTGTGGGGCCGCGCGGCGGAGGTGCGCGACCCCACGGGACGGACGTTTCGCTACTGGTTGAGCCGCACGGGGACGGTCGTAGCGGCTGCGGTGGCGGCCAGCACGGACTTTCCGGCGAGGGTGTTGCCGACTGATGTCTCGGTCATGATCTCGTTGGTGGCGTCCCAGTAGAGATCCACGCCGACGGCGATGGCGCTGGGGGACGTGACGGCTTTCGGGAAGTCGAAGACGCCCTTGACGTGGAGGGCGCCGAGTTCGTTGGCGGCGATGTCGAGCTTGGCGACGCCGACGAGTGTTCCGAGGACGACGACGTCGCCGCCGGTGACGGCGCTGGACGGGGTGTAGTCGATTGCGTCTCCGTCATGAATGAAGTCGGCCATGGTTCGGGCCTCCGTCTGAGGTTTTCACTGTGTGCGGCTGTTTATCGCTCCGGGGAGCGGATCGGGGCCGGCCGGTGTGGCCGACCCCGGGGATCGGTGCGTTTACGCCTCGCCTTTGCTCTTGACGCCGGCGCGGTGTTCCTGCGTGGTGGCGCCGAAGTCGTGGAACCCGCGCATCTGGATGCCGAGGGTGTTGAAGTCGGCGTCGGCGGATTCGACGGTGGGTTCCTGCTTGCCGTTGAGGAAGACGATCTCGATGACGGGCAGGTCGCGCGGGTCGGCCAGGAGATACCAGGCCAGGGCGCTGTAGCCGGTGTAGCTCGCGTTGCTGAGGTAGCTGGAGCGCGCGACGGTGAACTTGCCGGCGTGCGGGTTGCCGGTGGTAAACTGCCTGCGGCTGGTGTTGCCGTCCTCGCGGACTTCCAGGTCGTGCATGAGCTGGGTGCCGGCGACGAAGAGGGCGTTGGGGACGAGGAGAATCTTCGGCGTGATGCCGAGGGGGTCGCCGTCCGGGTCGGTCTGGTCGAGGAAGAGCAGTTCGGCGGCGGTCAGGGAGGCCACGGACAGGGCCGTGGCGGCGCCTTCCTGGTAGCAGCCGCGGGCGGCGGTGAAGAAGAGGGCGTTGTCCATGAACGCGGTCCAGAAGACGTCGTTGATCTTCAGGGCCGCGCCGCGTCCGAGCCTGCCGGGGACGGCGGTGAGGGCGCCGAGGTCGTCGTTGATGATGTCATGCCGGGTGATGGAGAACATCCTCCCGTAGGTCTCGGCCTTGTTGGTGAAGGATTCCTCGCCGATCTTCCCGTGCTTCAGTTCGCCGTCGGGGCCGACCTGGAGGTAGGTGAAGTTCCCGGTCAGGCGGTAGTTGGTGATCTGCTTGAAGTCCTTGACGCTGCCGACGGCGGCGATTTGCTTCCACGTGTCCTCGACGGCGTTGAACGCCTCCAACAGGAACTTGTTGGCGGTGTTCGATAGGATGCCGGGCAGGGAGAGGGTGGAGAAGGCTGCCTGGAGCACCGGCCCGAGGTTCCCGCTGGTGATGCGGCCACGGCCGGTGTAGCCGCTCTGCCGGGCTGCCTGGATGAGGACTTCCTGTAGGTCGATGCCGCCCTGAAAGTTCGTGTGCGCGGCCTGGAGAACCGGGTCGGGGTAGACCTTTTCGACGCCGGTGAGCCCGCCGGCGACGCAGATGGCGGCCTGGAGGACTTCGGCGGTGATGTCGGGGGCGCCGGAGCCGACGATGAAGGGTGCGGGCCGGGCGGCGCGCAGATCGGCGAGTTCGACCTTGGTCTTGGTGGTTTCGAGGTCCCATCCGGCGCTGATGGCTTCGGCGGCGAGTTCGCCGTGGGTGTCGCCGCAGGCTGCGGTGATGCCCGCGATGCGCGTCTTCTCGGCGGCGGCTTCGATGCGCATCTTCTGGACGGCGTCGCCGCTGGTGTCGAGGGCTGCCGGTGCGGCGGCCTGGACGGGCTTGACGCCCGTGGCGGGCTCCGGCACGGTGCCGTCATCGGCGGCGGCTGTCAATTCGGTGTCGTATGCGGCCCGCAATGTGGCGAGCTGCGCTTCGTCCAGATCTTCTTCCGACCAGCCTTTGGCGGTCAGCCATTTTGTGAACTCCATCTCTTCTCCTCCGTGTTGCGCCTGGATTGCTGTTTTTGCGCGGGCGTCTGCGCCGCGCGGAACGAAGCTGACTTCTCCGAGTTCGGATGCCCGGACGTGGTAGCAGGGACCGCGCCATGATCTGCCGTTGGCACGGATTGTGCGGCCTTCGGGCACGTATTTGATGTCGTCAGGGATGGCCCCGATGGAGGCGCGCCAGGGGAATCCGTTGCGGCTGTTGCCGACTACTTCTTCGGCGGCGGGGCCGGTGCCGGAGATGACGCCGTCGACAAGGATATTGGTTCCGTCGATGCGGGCGGTGGCATGGCCGACGATCTGTTCCGGGTCATGGTTCTTGTAAATGGGAATGGAGTCTTTGGGGACGCGCATGCCTGCCAGGGAGATGACGACGGGGCGGGGCAGGCAGTCGAGTTTCAGGGCCCCGCCGGTGTAGGCGAGCATCTGGAAGGTGGGGAGCCTGGGCTCCTCGCCTTCGGCGGCGCCGGCGGTGAGTTCGATGGGGGCGGTGCAGAGGATGAGGCGGGCGGGCATGCGTGCGGCCTCGATGTCCCGGATGTGCTGTTTTTTGCCTCGTTTGGCCATGGGTCACTCCTCCTCTTCGTCTTCTTTGTCGTCGGGGGCGCCTTCTGGGGGATCGGGTTCGGGTTCGACGGTGAGACCGGGGAGTTTGATGGCGACGCCGAGTTCGCGGAGTTGCTTGATGAGGGGGGCGAGCTTGAGGATGTCATTGAGGCGTTTCTCGGTTTCCCGGTGGGCCTGGTCGGCCTGTTCTTCCCAGTCGAGGCCGTCGCGGGCGTATTCGAGTGCGAGGTTGCTGGTGGCGTTTTTGAGGCGCTTTTCCTGGGCGGTGGCGGCTTTGGACTGGTCGATCTCTTCCAGGGAGTCCCAGAACCATGCGTGCGGGGGGGCGTCGTCAACGTTCCATCCGTAGACGAGCCGGCCTTCGCGGAGGAATTGGGTGAGTGTGGGGTCGAGGACGACGGTTTCGCAGTCGTCCTGTTCGATGCGGACGCCGGTGAGGTAGCCCTGGTGGTCCATGCGGGCGGATGAGTAGTTGTAGCCGGCGGAGTTGGCAAGGGCGATGCCCGAGGGCATGCCGAGTGGCCGGGCGCCTTCGGCGACGCCTTCGTGCTTGTAGCCCAAGTAGTCGACGGCCTGCTGGTTGTTTTGGAGTTGGTTGGCTTTGTAGCCTTCCGGCATGAACATGACGGTGCCGGGCTCGTATTCGATCGTGTCCATGAACTGCGGGAGGTCCTCTTCGTCGGCGTCGCCGCCGGGGCCGTCGCCGGGCAGTCCATCGGTCTCGATGCTGGCGACGATGCTGGCGTGGAGTTCTTCCTTGCTGAGGACGGCGATGCAGTAGCGTCGCAGCCGGGCGAGTGTGCCGAGGGATGAGGCGAGTTCGGGGATGCCGCGGCGCTGGCCGGCGCGGTCTGCGCGGAACCAGTGGATCATCTGGTCGGCGGGGATCCTGTCGGCCTTGCCGAACTCCTTGTAGACGTTGCCGCCGGGGTGGGCTCTGAGCTTCCAGTAAAAGGTGGGGTTGCCGTATTCGTCGAACTCGATGCCGTCGATCTTGTCGGGGTCCCATTCGCCGAGGGGGGTGGCGATCTGCTCGGATTCGATGAGTTGGAGGTCGAGTTTAATTTCGGTGGGCAGGGCGGGGTTGGTGATGAACATGGAGAAGGCTTCGCCGTCGGTGGTCCGGGTTCTGGCTGTGGTGCGCAGTTTGCCGCCGAGCCGGACTTTTTTGGCCCATTGGCGCCATGCGCGCTCGATGTCGCGGTCGAGGTCGGGGTTGCCGGTGAGCATCTGGAGCCGGGGGCCGCGGCCGATGACGTGGTAGCTGTGGGTGAGGCCGATGCCTTTGACGTAGGGGTTGCTGGCGTCTTCGTATCGGGAGCGTCGGCGCATGACTTTGCGCACGGCGGGGCTGTTGGCTTTGACGGCGTTGAAGTCGTCGGCGTTGGCCCAGTGGTTGTCGTTGTGGTCGTCAGTGCGGGCGAGGTCGTAGCTGGCGCGGAGGTCGCGCATTTCGCGTGCGGATAGCTGGGAGTGGTGCCGGCGGCCGCCCTGGCGGGCGGGGGCGTCGGCTTTGGCGCGTGTGATGTTGAAGCCGAGGATTTTCGGCATCAGCGGCCCCCCGGGGGTCTGCATCTGGCGA
>DATKUU010000273.1:0-3658 GCA_035530455.1 Phycisphaerae bacterium
CTCCGCCGACCCGAACCGCTTCGCCAGTTCGATGGCCTGGTCCAGGGCAACGCGGTCGGGGATGTCGTCGCAGCACGCGATTTCCCACGCGGCCATGCGCAGGACGTTGCGGTCCAGCGTGGCCATGCGGTCCACGTCCCAGTGCTCGACGGCCTGCTGCATGAGGCGGTCGGCCTGGGCCCGCCACGCCCACGTTCCCTCGACGAGCCGCCGAGCGAAAAAATACACCTCCGGGTCCCGCGTGCTCGCGCGCAGAAACTCAATGGTTTCGGGGCCGAACTCTTCCCCGCGAAAGTCCAACTGGAAAAGCGCCTGAAGGGCAATTCGGCGGGACTGCTCACGCTGCTTCATGATGTCGTCCGACTTCTTTTCAAAGACCGCCGCGCCTCTTTCGCCAGCGTTCGGCCGGCCGCTACTTCTTTTTCCCCAGCGCGTCCATCAGGTTCGCCATCTCGATGGCGCTGGCGGCCGCGTCCGCCCCCTTGTTTCCCGCCTTGGTCCCCGCCCGGTCAATCGCCTGCTCCAGCGTGTCGGCCGTCACCACCCCGAAGATGACCGGCACGCCGCTGTCGAGTGCGACGCGGGCGACGCCCTTGGCGGCCTCGGCGGCGATGTAGTCGAAATGCGGCGTCTGGCCGCGGATGATCGCACCCAGGCAGATCACCGCCCCGTACCGTTTGCTTTCGGCCAGCCGACGGGCCACCGGCGGAATCTCGAAGGAGCCCGGCGTCCACACCACGTCCACCGCGTCTTCGTCCGCCCCGTGACGCTCGAGCGCGTCCAGACACCCGCTCAGCAACTTCGACGAAATGAACTCGTTAAAGCGCGACACGATGACTGCGAACCGGTGTTTCCCGGCCACGAGTCGGCCCTGATAGACGTTCGCCATGGCTCTCTCCTCCGGTCTTCCCGACCTGTCGGGCAATATGCCAGTCTACACCGCGAACCCCCCGTTTCAAGCAAAATCGGCCCATAGCCGCCGAGGGGGTGGCCGCGGATCGTGGCAATGGCCGTTAGGCCCAGTCATGGGCCTTCGCCCCGCGCCAGCGGGGTATAGCCCCACCATTTTATGGTGGGGTTGATGAGGCGCGGCCCTCTCCCGTGCTTTTCTTTTCCCCCTCCGCCCCGCTTGCAGCGGGGCGGAGGGGGAAAAGATGAAACGTGTTCGGACGCGATGGCGAACCGGGGCTACAAGCCCCGGCCTACACGCCGCTCGCGCGGCGGGAAGGCGGCTGAAGCCGCCTCCAAGACGGCTCCGCATCAAAGCCGTGCCACGAAAAACGGCCACACCCCGCCGACCGCGCACCACGGTCAGGGGAACCTGCCGGGGGTCAAACTTCCGCGGGGGGCCCGGAACGGCGCACCCCGCTGGATTGTCGGCGGATTTTTATGGAACCCGCGGTTCACAAAAGCGTTCTAATAGGTAAAGGCCGGTTACCTATGCGACGAGCCCTATGAAGCGCCCCCTAGCGCTGACTGCGGCGTTGGTCCTTCTGGCGGCGCCTGTTGCCGCCCAGGAATCCGTGCGCCCGGATCTGGTCCGCGAAATCCTCCGCCGCCGGCCCGAGTGGCCGGGCGTCCAGGTCGAAATCCCCGCCGAGGTCTATGAGGCGTACGTTCGGGACCTTGTGGCCAAGCCGGTCCCGCCGCAGCCGCCCGAGGTCGCCTGGATTCATCATGCGACGTACCGGCTCGTCCTGGTGGCCGATCCCGGCGCGCCTCCGCAGGCGGAACGTCCCGCCGGGAATGCTGCGCAGGGGCCCTACCTGGAGGCCGAGTTCGACCTTGTCTATCTGGCGGGGGAGGGAGCAGCGCCGCTCGCGCTTCTTCACAATGCGTTGGCGTGGTCGGAGGTGATGCTGGACGGTCGGGCGATCGAACTGCGCCAGGCCGACGACGGCTGGTTCACCCTGGACCCGCTCGAGGTCGGTCGTCATCGGCTGACCGCCCATGCGCCGCTGAAGCCTGTGAGCGAAGCCGGCGTGCTTTCGGCCGAGTGGCGGACGCCGCCCGCCGCCTGGACGGTCGCGGCCGTCGAATCGGACGAAGCGTGGGAGGCCCGTTTCTCGCGCTGCGCCGTGCCCATCGTCGGCGACGAGGTGGCGGGAACGCACGGCGCGACGGGTATGCTGGCGGGCGAGCAGGTGCGGGCCGAGTGGCGCCGTCCGCAGCCGCCCGTCCGCCGGACGGCGCGCGTCGAGGTGGAGTCGCACGTCGGCTGGACGATCGCCGACGGCGTCCATCAGGTGCGGGCGGTGCTGGACCTGCGCCTCTGGGGCGGCGAAGCGGAAGAGTTCATGCTGGACCTGCCGGCAGGGGTTGACCGGGTGGAGGTCACGGGGCCCGATGTCCGCGAGGTTCAAACAAGCGGCGACCGGACGAAGGTGTTTCTGCGGGGCGCGATTACGCAGCGGACGCGGCTGGCGCTCGCGTTCGAGGTTCCGCGGCCGGTGACGGGGCGGATGACGCTTCCGGCGTTCGGCGTGGCGGGGGCGCGGGGGAGCGGAGGGACGCTTGGAATTGCGGGCGGCGGCGGGGGGGTGCTCCTGGAGATGGACAGCCCGGGCCTGGAGGCGACGGCGATTCACGATCTGCCGCGCGAGACGCGGGGTCTCCTGGCGGCCCCGCCGGTCCTGGCCTATCGCCTCGCGCCGGGTCCGTGGGAGGCGCGGGTGGACCTGGTGGCGCTGGCGGAGTTTCCCGTCCGGGAGACGCTGGTGGATTCGGCCCTCACCACCGTGCTCTACCGGCCGGACGGGCGGGTGATGACGAAGGTGATTTACGAGGTCCGTAACCGCTCCCAGCAATACATGCGCGTGGATCTGCCGCCGGGGGCGACGCTGCTGGTGGCCCGCGTGGCGGAGGAGCAGCGGAGCCTGGCCCGCGGGCCCGGCTCGACCCTCTATGTGCCGCTCGAAAAGAGTGTCCTGACGACGGCGACGCCGGCCGCCAGGCCGCAGAGGATCAGCATCCGCAGCCAGGGGTCGCCGGCGAAGGCCCAGGGGTTGGCGCGCATCGCGGCGGCGGCGACGAAAAGGACCGGCAGCGCGAGGTCCAGCCGCCGGCAGACGAGCACGAGGCCCATGGCGGCCGAGACGGGGAGCAACTGGACGAGGAGCGTCTCGGCGTTGAGGTCCCGAAGCGACCCGCGGGCCGACGCCAGTGCCGTGACCGCAAAGACCAGCGCGAGGTTCACGCCGAGAATGGTGAGGATCCGGACGATCCGCCCGGTGGTCGGCGCGACGGAAGATTCCCGATCCGGCGCCCCCGTCGGTGGTGAGCCCATGGAAACTCCCCTGTACCGTGTGTACGATACCACGCGCCGGGCGCGAATCAAGACGAATCGCAGCGGAACGCCGGCCACACCGGCTGCGTCTAAGAAAGAGGAACGAGCCGGGTGGCGGCCGAGGACCTCGACCTTGGCCTCTTGGTCGAAGGCTTAAAGCTGGGCGAGGTTCAGTTGCGGGTGGAGTTCCGAATTCGAGTCGATGGTGATGACGACGGCATTCTGATTCACCAGGACACGGTGCGGATTACTGTGTGTGGCCTTGATCTGGACGTTAACCATGATGGAGATGTTGATGATGACGTGGATGGAATCTACGGGTACTGGCCTGGCTGCGAGGGGGTGGGACAGACTAAAACTTCCTGGATTACG
>DATKUU010000274.1:0-4367 GCA_035530455.1 Phycisphaerae bacterium
GACCTCAACCTCGGCCGACCCGGAGAAAACCCATCGCAGCATCGAGTCCTGGCAGAGGTGGCGGACGGCCAGGTACCCGCCGTCATTGACGGCCCGCAGCGGGCCGATGTCGATCCGCTCGCCAGGCGCCAGCGTGCCGCAAATGGTCTGGGGGGAGTTTTTTTGGGGGGAGGGGGCCGGGGCCGGGGACTGCCCGACGCTACGGCCCAGGATCCGCTTCAAGAGGCTTGTCGGCATGGGAGACTCCTTATAGAAGAATGTTCAATGTTCAATGTTCAATGCTAAATGCCAGGGAAACTCAGACATCCACCCCGACCTTTCGGGCGATCGCCAGGAGAAGGCGATCCTGCAAGCACAACGCCATGCGATCAGGCGAAGGGGGGATGCTTCCGCGGTGACTATCGCGGCTGTGCCCAACGCCGGCGAACAGCCAATCCAAAGAGCACCCATGCGCGACGCTCCATTTGGCCAACGCGGCAATCAGGGTTAACGAAACGCGCCCGGATTCCCCCCTGACCAGTTCCCGTAATTCGTGGGCCGGGATCCCGCCCATTTGTTTCCCGATTTCGTCGTGGGTCAGGGCGGTTGATCTGAAGGCGACGGCGACGCGATCTGCAAAGGCGATTTCCGGGTCGTCGTCATCGGCAGGTAGGCGGGTCCGGTGTTTCATGCTGTCTTCTCCAGTCTTTTGGTCTCGTCCGCCCAAAGGTCTCCCCAGAACTCGGCGGCGTCGAGGCGCTGTCGCGTCAGCCGTCGGAAGGCGTCGGCGATGGCAAGCTGCCCGTCGACGCCGCGCCGCGACCCGGTCAGGTACCCGGTCAGCGTGCTCTGCGCCATGTCGGCGGCCTCCGCGAGCGTGCCCATGCGGAGGCCCGCGCCAATAATGCGGGCCTTGACAGATTGGCCGGGGCGGCATAGGATGGTGGTCGGTTGCGGTGCTTTTCGCACATGTGCCATTTGACGGTTGCTCCGAAAAGCCTTGTATCCTGGCCTGTTTGAATGATAATCGGATGTCCTGCGAAAAGGCAATAGGAAAAATAAAAAATCTTTCGCAATCCGCCGACGAGCAAAGCGAGGCCGTATGACAGGCAAGCCGACAGCGGGCGAAACCAATCCTCCTTTGACAGACCAGGCCGCGTTTGCCGGCCGGGTGTTGCAGATCATGCGCGATGCTCATCTGACCCTGGATGAGTTCCGGCAGATGCTCGGATGCACCAAGGACGCCGTCTGGAGGTTGCGGTCCGGCAAGACGCAGAAAATCGACCTGGGCCTGCTGATTGCGGTGGCCAAGTGGGCGATCTCCAGGGGTTATCGCATCGAGTGGCTTCTGATGGGTTCCGGCCCCGAAAAGGCCACCCCGCCACGGGCGGCGGATGACCGCTCGCCATTGGAAATTGCCGACAAGGCCGCGATGATTATCGCCGTCAGTACGATGGCAGAGGGCCTCGGATTGGACCTTGAGGACATGGCCTTGCAGTGGGGCCGGGCGATGCTCAGCGGCAGCGTGCCACGGATCGACGGGATGGAATTGATGGCCCGCGTTACGGACTTTTTCAAGAAGAAAGGCGTCAAATGATAACCGAAATTATTGTGTTTGCGATGGGCTGGATTCTCGCGATCGGCGGAGTGTTATCAACCGTGGCCAACGTTGACAAAGGCGGCGACGGGATATCGAGCTCGATCTGTTTTGTCGGAGGGCTGATGCTGGTGGCTCTGGGGCGGATAATGGGCCTGCTCGACGCCATCCGGCTGGGGCAAAAATGCGCGTACGCTGGCAGAAATAGCGATCCGCCAGAGCCAGTCAGTCCCAATCCCGCCGGTACCGCGAAAAAAATCTGGCAAATCGGGCGAAAATAAGTTGACTCCATTTTGGCCTTCCTGTAAAAGCCAAGCACGCTCGGTATGACACCGGGCGATAAAGGGCTGTGCCAGGATGGCGGCAAATCGCACAGGGAAGTGCACGACAAACCAGCGGCTCGACGGGGCGAACGGATTGCCCCGCCGGGCCGCTTTTTTTTCTTCACCCGAAGCCTGTAGCCTGAAGCCTGAAGCCTTCTTTCCCCTTGCCGCGCGGCGTAGCGCGGCCGGCCCCGTCGCGGGCGGCGCAAAGCCCCTGGTCGAAACCGGACGGTTCGTAGCCGGTAGCCAGGGGCCGGTAGCCAGTAGCCAGGAAAAAAAGGCAGAGCCGGATCCGGGCTTGCCTCCCCACCGGCTACCGGCTACCGGCTCCCGGCGACCAAAAAAAGTCGGCTACCGCTTTTCCGGCAGGCAACCTGCGGGCCTGGGCGGGCTCCTCCCTCGCCCCCGACGCCCCCGCGACGAAGCGGCCTCACCGGCCGCCATTGCGGATTGGGAACGGGCCTCGGATTGCGGCCTATTGGCCGTTGGCGTCGGATTTAGCCCTGCGGGCGGCGGCGCTGGCGGCCTGGAGCCGCCGGGCCTGCTCGCTGGTGATCTGGTTGCCGCGTCGTTTGCGGCGCCTGGCCACGATGGCGGCGGCGCCCTGGAGCACCGCCGCCGCGCGGATGTCATGATGGCAATGCGGGCATTTCACCGCTCGGGCTCCATCGTCGCCATGTTGCAGATCGACCGCAGCTCGTCCTCGCGGACGCGCCGGCCGGCGTGTGTGATGACGCGGCTGTGGGCCTCGCGGATCACCGCATCCGCCAGTGAGGCCATCGCGCCCGCGACGTCGCCGCGCGTGTGCCCCTGGGCGACGAATCGCCCGGCCAGGCCGAAATACGATCGGGCGGCGGCTAGCACATCCCCGAGTGTGCCGGACCGCAGCACTACCTCCAGTGCGGCCTGCATGTCCGCGTGGGTGATCGCCAGGCCGGCGGCGGCATCGCGACGCGCCATCCGGGCGGCGGCGCGGCAATCCTCGTGGGCGATTGCCGGCCCGTTGTACGGCTGCCGGCAGGCCAGGGCCCACACCAGATCCACGCACGGGTGGTCGGCGTCCACCGACAGGAAATCGTGGCCGTTGCCCCGGCATTCCCATCGGCCGGGCTCGCATTCCGGCAGGCGCTGCGCCGCCGGGCGCAGGTCGGCAAACACTCCCATTTGCACGGCCCCGACGTTCAGCCAGTATCCGGAGTCCAGCGAGTGGAGGCTCACCAGCCGGCCGCCGCAACGCCGCAACGCCGCAACGAACTCCCGCGAGAACGCCTCAAAATCCGCCGCATCAAACTCCGTCGCCCACGCGCGGTTGTCGCTCAGGCGGAATCGCGTTACCGGCGTGCCGTCGATCCAGGACCTCGGTCTGGTCGTCATGTCACTCATGGCTCATCTCCCATCTCTCGTTCCCGGCCGCGTCTCAGGCCCGGCCGTCGCCTCGATCAATCGTGTGATCTACATACATATTAGCGACCGGTCGCAAAAATGCAAGTGGAAAATAAAAAATATTTTCACAGGAACCGCCTCCCGGCGGCGGGCGATCGGCGGGGCTGAAGTTGCGAAAACTCCACGGCCCGAAAATCCGCCTCGCCGTGTGAACCCATTAACGCGCCCCGATCCTGACGCCCGCCGCCGCGCGGCCGGCATTGAGCATTTAGCATTTAGCACCTGCCTCGCCGGCAGGCAGGTTGAACATTTTTCCCAGGGGATTCCCGCATGATCGACCCCGTCGCCATCCTCGCCCAGTCCGGCATGGAAGAGTTCGCCTGGAAGGCGTTCCAGATCGTGTTGCAATCGATCATCTCCGGCGTGATCGTCGGCCTCGTCGCCTGGGGCGCCATGAAGGCCAACATGGCCAACGTCAAAAAACGGCAGGAGGAGATGGGCGAGGCGCTGGAAAAGCTCTCCGGCCAGATCACCGCCGCGCGGGATGAACGGGCCCGCTGCGAGCTCACGTCGAGCCGGACCTACGCGCCGCGAGAGGAGATCAAGGGCCTGCTCGACCGCCTCGATCAGATCGGCGTGCGGATCGGCGAGCGGATGGAGGGCATCCGGACGGAATTCAGAAACGAGGTGGACCGGATCCACTCTCGCGTGACGGAGAACGCCAAGCGCATCGAACGGTTTCGCGGCGACGGCGAAGAGGCGTAGCCAGCGACGGCGCAGAACAGGAAAATCAGCCATGGCCGAACGACAGAAACAGATCATCCGGAGCCGGGCGGTGAGGAGCCGCATCCTCGAGGTCCTCGCGGCCCTGCACGCCGCCGTGCCGGGCATGGCGATGACCGTCGAGGACCTCGTCGGCCAGGTGGCGGCCGGCTCGCCGTTCGCGATGGACGTCCAGGAGCTCCAGGGCGAGCTGCTGGAGCTGGCGGAAAAGAAGTTGGTCGAACTGGACAAGGGCCACGCCCGGATCACGGCCAATGGCCGGGACTTCCTGCGGGCAGGCTCGCCATGGGACGGCGTGGACG
>DATKUU010000275.1:0-9969 GCA_035530455.1 Phycisphaerae bacterium
ATCATCGAAGAGGTCGGCCGACGCTGCGGCGACCAGATAAGGTTCTGGTGCATCGGCATCGGCCAGTCGCCGAACCGGTTCCTCACGGACGGCGTCGCGAAACAGGGCGGCGGCATGTCCAAAGTCATCGGCCTGAACGACGACCCCGCCGAAATGGTCCAGGAAGTCATGTTCCGCATCCACCGGGCGCAACTCGCCCAGGTCGCGATAGATTGGGGCACGCTGCGCGTCTATGAGACGTATCCCGCGCGGATTCCCGAACTTTGGGCCGGAAGGCCGATCGTCCTCTTCGGCCGATACGAGCCGGGCGAAAGCGAGATCACCATCTCCGGCCGGGCGGAGGGGGAACCGGTCGCGTGGCACCTCGACGTCCGCCTGCCGCTGCGCGAGGAGCAGCACGACGTCCTGGCCAAGGTCTGGGCCCGGAACAAAATCGAAGAACTGATGCACACCACGTACTATGCGGGGAGCCCGGAGGTCGAGGAGGCGGTGACGGAAATCGCCCTCGAGTACCGCCTGATGAGCCAGTACACCAGTTTCGTGGCGGTGGATGAAAGTGAAATCGGGAAGATGGTTGAGCCCGCCCGCCCGCCGCGGCGGATGCTCGTGCCCGTCCCGATCCCCGAGGGGACGCGCTACGAAGGATTCTTCGGCGACGCCGGCCTCGGGGAAATGGGTACCGACTTAGAGCCGTACCTCAAACTCGCGCCGAAGCCCCAGTTCGCGGGGACGCCCGGGCACAGCAAGTCGAGGCCGGTGATTGGCGTCGGAGGGGGCGGCAGGATGATGGGCGGCTTCGAGGGCCTCGGCACGGGCTCGGCGGGCGGCGGGCCGGCGCCGGCGGCCAAAGCCGTGCCGATGCCTGACGTGGCAGCCAACAAGATGAACGTGAACACTTTTGTCGCAGGCTCGGCAACGGCCCTCAGGAGCAGTTCCGGTAGGGTCGCAAGGAACAATGCCGGTGGCTACCTCTTCGCCGAAGCGTCGGTGGACCTCCGCGACATCGCCGGTTATCGCGGGGCGAACAGTCTGTGGACCCGGGCCATGCGGGAAGAGGCCGCCCAACTGGCCCAGGCGGTGGAAGCGCGGCCGACCGTCGCCGTCGAGCCGGGCAACGAAGACGCCTTGCTTGCCGAGCGCGCACGCCTGATGGACAAGTACCTCCGGGCGACCGCCCTCGCCCAAATGAACTACGGCACCGGCGACACGAGCGCGACGGAGGCCCGGCTGGAGGAAATCGGCAAAGGACTGATGCGCCTCTGGACGGGCAAGGTCCCCGCGCTTGCCAAGAGGCTCGACCTCGTGCTCCGCGACGTCTCGATGAAGGAGGCGCTCGACCGCGTGGCGGGAGCCGCCGGCCTGAAGATCTCGCTGGCCCCCGGCAGCCTCGAAGATGCTGCCGCTATCACCAGCCGGAAGGAACTCCGCGTCGTGTACCTCGACCTGCGCGGCGTGACGGCCGATGAGGCGCTCGACTGGCTGCTCGTGCCCGAGCGGCTTTCCTGGTGGATGGCGGACGGCGAGGTGCGCATCGCGTCGGCGCGGCGCGGGCCGACGGCGGCGCCGTGGGTCTATGACCTCTCGCTCCTCGTCATGCCCGACCAGGCGGACATCGAGAAGATTGAAGACAATCAGAAGCGGGTCAAACTCGTGAAGGACTCGGCCGATGGGTTCCTCGCGGCGGTTTCGCAGTCGCTCGGCCTGGAGCGCAAAACAGACAAGGCGCTCCGCAAGGTTGAGGAGAACCTGCCGCGCGGATCGGTCGCATGGTACGGGCCGGGGCAACTCCTTATCTTCGCCGATGCGGTGACGCACGAGGCCGGAGCCAAACTCTTTGCGGACCTGGCGGACCCAAAGGCGACGCTCGAAGGCCCCCTGGCCGACCTCCATAAGACGACGAGCGCCCGGGCCGAGGCACGCAAGGACGCCGCGGCCAAGGCGCTTGACACCGCGGAACGGTCCCGCGCCGCCCAGGCACTCGCCGAGTATGGTTGGCGCCTGCTCGCTTCGGCGGCCGGGGGCAAGACCGACGACGAGGCCCTCGCGAACCTCGAAGTCGCCTGGAAGAGCCCCGCAACGCTCGAACTGCTCAAGGACCGAGTGCGCGTTCTCCCCATCCGCTCCGCGTGGGCGTTCAACACGGCCCGCGCGCTCGCGGGAAAGGCGCTCGGGGCGGGCGACGTTCCCCAGGCCGTCCGCGACGCGATGAACGAGGCGGCGAAGGCCGCCCTTGCGGACCTCGAAAAATCGCCGGACGATCCGGCCGCTTACTTCGCGGTCCTCTACGCAGCCCTCGGCGTGCGCGACCCGGCAAGCGAGTTCCTGGCGAAGGCCCGGCCGCTTCTTACGGGGGGCAAGGCCGATTCACCCCTTGCTGCCGTCCGCACCGTCGCCAAGGCGCTCCTCGCCGAGCCGAAGGACGTGGACGCCAAAGCTCTCGCGGAGGTCGTGACGAAGGGCGTCCAGGGCGACGACCTGGTCGTGCTCGCGGCCCTGGCGTGCCGGCGGGCGGGAGGCGAGGCGTGGACGGCCTTCCGTGCCGAGTCGCAATCGCTCCTGGGGAACCAGCCGCTCTCCGGCGCCGTGGTGGTCCTCGTCAACCGGCTCTCGGGGCCGAACGCAAAACTCGCCTCGGCGGAGTGAGACCGACGCGACCGGCGCGCAAAAAGCCCAGTCCCGGCATTCCGGGACTGGGCTTTATTTCGGCGCGACGCGCCGGCCGCCGATCACCTTGCGGACGGCGGCGCCTTGCGCTTGAAGACCTCGTTCCAGACCACGCGCGCCGTCGCCTCATAGGGATTCGAGAAGAGCGGCTTCTCAACGCGCTGCATCGCGAGGTCCTCTGCCACTACGCTTCCCCTTTCCACAGTTCCCGTACACTATAGGCCACCTCGTCAACTCCGACGGTCTGCCCGGCCTGGAATCGGCCCTCACGCAGTTCTTTCAGCAGGTCCGCCGGATTCTCACGGTCAAAGCCGCCGCGACTCAGGAAGACCCGTCTTGAGATGACCGCGACAAGTACCGCCGCGGCCAGGCAGCGGGCTTCGGCCCGAACCGTTGCTTCGCCCTCGACTTGCTCTCCATGAAGCGCGCGGGACCGCACGTCGTAGATTTTCTTGACGAACTCAGCGGCCTGATGGCGCACAGTCAAATCCGGCTCCAAAAGAACAGCCACATTGTCGGCCAGCCGGTCACTAAGATCGCGCCCCTTCTCCCCCAGAAGGGCCTCAATGGCCGCCATGGAAAGCGCCAAGCCTACCGCCTCGTTCGTCTGGGCATCCGATTCAGCGAGCAGGTTCACGGCATTCCGAATCCGCCGGTCAAACGAGTCCTTCTTGGTGCTGGTTGTTGCGTAGTACGCATCCAAGCATGTGTGGATGAAATCGTGCCTCCTTCGCAGCAGCGATTCTGAGGCCGTCGGCAGCCTTGCCATCTGTTGAGTGATCCGGTACGAACCGGCGTCACCCTCCTTGGGCTCCAAGATGGCAACCGAGCGGACTAGGGAAGGAAAGATGCGCAGGATTTCCCCCGTGATTTCCTGCAGCACCCCGGCGCTGATCCGCCCCTGGATTCGTGCATAAAGGCCCTCGGCACTGCCCTTTTCTGAGTACCCCCGGCCAACGAAGATCAGTTCAATACCATTCCGCTCCCAGAAAGGCCCTTCGACCACCAGATCGTCCACCTCGCGAATCCGTTTCGCTTCCTCTTCGATGTCCTGGTGTTCCGTCTCTGCGCCGGCCAGCTCGGAATCTTCCCTTTCTTTCGGGGTCTCTGCGGCTTCGCCCTGATCGGCTTTGCCCTCCCGTTCATCCCTTCTGCCGGATGCTTCAATGCCCTCTTTCAGGCCTCTCACATACTCAGGAGGGATTGAATCCTCCGGAATCAGGCAGACCGGAAACAGGTTGGAAGATCGCTCCTGGAGAATCTGATTGTCAAGTGCCGCGAGAAAAACCGGATAAACATCGTCGAAGTCCGGCTCGTAGTCACAACCGGTTGTGTCGATGCCGCATAAATCGATAAAGAGACTGGTGACCTCATCCACTGTGACCGGGCAAGGTCTCGGAAGTCGGCGGAAAACATGCTCCCGGAGAATCTCTTGAATCTCACCCCAGCCCCCTATGTCGCAAACCCAGCGATAGTAGGCATCCTGCCAATCGTCCTCCAGTACCCAATAAGGATCCTTTTCGGGACTCTCGTACCAGGCAGTTGCCATCCCGTGGGCTTTGGCTATCGTTTCCACAAGTTTTTTGCGTACGTCGTCCTTCTTGAGGAGTCCTATGATCTCGTAAGCGTGAGCCATCGCGTCTGCCTTTATCCCAGCCCGCGTTCCCGCCCGGGGGGCCTACCCCGCCAGCCGCTCGATGAGGCGGACCATCTCGCGGACCGCGCGGCGCAGGCCGACGAAGACCGCCCGACTGACGATAGAGTGGCCGATGTTCAGTTCCGTCATCCCCGGAATGTCCGCCACCGGGCCGACGTTCACATAGTTCAGGCCGTGCCCCGCGTGGACCACCAGACCCGCTTCTTGGGCGAGGCGGGCCGATTCGCCCAGACGCGCCAGTTCCCGGTCGCGCTCAGCGCCCGCGGCGGCATTCGCATAGTCGCCCGTGTGAAACTCAACGGCCTCGGCGCCCGTCGCTGCATACGCCTCGACCGCATCCGCCTCCGGCGCGACGAACAGACTGACAACGATGCCGGCTTCCTGGAGTCGGCGGACGGCGTCGGCGAGGCGCTTCTCCCGGCCGACGACCGCCAGGCCCCCCTCGGTCGTGATTTCCTCGCGCCCCTCGGGGACGAGCGTCGCCTGGTCCGGCCGGACGTCGCACGCAACGGCGACCATCTCGTCCGTCACTGCCATCTCGAGGTTCAACTTGACCTGGACCGTCTGGCGCAGGAGCCGAAGGTCCCGGTCCTGGATGTGCCGGCGGTCTTCGCGCAGGTGGAGGGTGATGCAGCGGGCGCCGGCGAGTTCGGCCTCGACGGCGGCCCAGACGGGGTCGGGCTCGACGCCCCGCCGCGCCTGGCGCAGCGTCGCCACATGGTCAATGTTGACGCCCAGATGGGGCATCGCCCCGGTCCTCTCGCTCCGGCCGACCCGCCGGCCTCAGATGCGCCGGTACCCCAGGTTCGCCAGGACACCCAGGAATTCCGCCATGGAGATCCGCGCAAGTCCCTGCTCCATCTTGTAGGCGTCCACGGCGTGCTGGAGTAGGCGTTCCTCCTCGGTGATACGCGCGGGGTCCTCGGGAGGCGGAAACTGTCGGCGGTCGGCCTTGCGGCGCTCGGCCTCGGCGGTGGCACGGTCGCGCGACCGCCGTCGGTCACGTCCGCTTCGACGTTCATCCAACGATTTGGCCATGGCTCGACCCTTTCCGGTAGCGTGCCCTACGGTTCGGCGACACGGGGGTTCGAGACCTGCTTCCGCTACTGTTTGCGATTGCGCTGTTTCCAGCGCATCCGCCTTTTCTTGCTGCCGACTTTTCGGCGACGCCGGGCCTTGCCCACGCCTGACCTCCTTCGACTTGCGCCCTGTTTGAACGACCCTGGAACCTCTTCTTCCTTTTAACCACAACCGTGCGATAATGTCAACGCCTTTGGCGCGCGCGTCGCGGCGTTAGCGTCGCAGGAACCGTCCGCCCGGCAAGGCGCGCGCCAGGCCCTTGAGTTCCAGCAGAGTCATCGCGCCGGCGACCTGGGCCGCCGCGAGCCCCGCTCGGCCCGCCAGGTCCTCCAGGTCCGCCGGCTCGCCGTCCAGCACCTCCAGGAGCCGCGACTCCTCGGGCGACAGGTTGGCCTTCAGCGCCAGCGTCCCCTGCCGCGGAACGTCCTCGCCGGTGGCGGGCTGGACCTCGAGGTCGGGGAACTCTTCGAGGACGTCGGCGACGGACTCGACCAGGCGAGCCCCGTCGCGCAGAAGCGCGTGGACGCCGGCGGCGCCCGGCGCGTCCACGCGGTTGGGGACGGCGAAGACCTCCTTGCCGAGTTCCGCCGCGAGGCGCGCGGTAATCAGCGCGCCGGACCGCGTGCCCGCTTCGACGACGATCACGCCGAGCGAAAGGCCGGCGATGAGGCGGTTTCGGCGGGGGAAGTTCTCGGCCGAGGGCGCCGTCTCCATCGGAAACTCCGTCAGGATCGCCCCGGAGGCGGCCACCGCGTCCGCCAGACGCTTGTTCTCCGGGGGATAAACCGTCGCCAGACCGTTGCCGAGCACCGCGATCGTTCGTCCGCCGCCGGCCAGCGCCCCGCGGTGCGCCGCCGAATCAATCCCCCGCGCCAGACCCGAAACGATTGTGAAGCCCGTCCGCGCCAGGCCCCCGGCCAGCCGCTCGGCCTGCTCCTGGCCGTACAGGCTGCACTTCCGCATGCCGACGACCGCCAGGGCCTGGGCGTCGTCCGGCTGAAGGGCCCCTTTCACGTAGAGAAGCGGCGGGGCGTCCGCGAGATAGGTAAGGGCGACGGGATAGGCCGGGTCGTCGCGAAAGACCAAATCCACGCCGGCGTTGCGGGCGCGCTCTAGTTCCGCCTCCGGCTCCGCGCGGTCGAGGGAATCGCGGATGCGTTCGGCGGACTGCTCGCCGAGGCCGGGCATCCGCGCCAAGTCGCGCGCCGGCGCTTCGGCCGCCGCCGAGGCCGAGCCGAACCGCTCCATCAGCGCCGCAAAGGTTCGCGGCCCGATGCCGCTGGCCAGCGTCAGCCGCATCGCCGCCAGACGTTCCTGCTCGTCCACCCCTCGTCCCCCCTCTATGGCGCCGATGCAAGGGAGTCCAGCGCCGCGCGGATTTCGTCGTCCGAGACGTCGGCGACGACGCGGACCCGGCCGATGGCCTCCGGCAGGACGAAGCACAGGCGGCCGGCCTCGGCTTTCTTGTCGTGGCGCATGATCGCCAGGCACCGCTCCGGATCGGCCGGGGCCTCGAGCGCCGTCGGCAGGCCGAACCGCTCCAGGAGCGCCTTCTGGCGTTCGACGACGCCGCGACCTACCAGTCCGCGCCGCTCGGCGATCCATGCTTCGGCCATCATGCCGAGCGCCACCGCCCGCCCGTGCGCAAGATTCAGCAGGCTCTCCAGCGCATGTCCGATGGTGTGACCGTAATTGAGGATCCGCCGCAGGTCCGACTCGCGTTCGTCGGCCGAGACGACCTCGACCTTGATGTGAACATTCCGCGCGACGACCGGCTCGAGGACGGCCGGGTCGCGCGCCAGCAGCGCGTCGGCCTCGCGCTCCAGACGAGCGAAGAGTTCGGCGTCGCGGATCATGGCGTGCTTGACGACTTCCGCCAGACCTGTCCGCAGTTCCTCCTCCGGCAGCGTGGCGAGCGTGGCCACGTCGCAGAGAACGCTCGAGGGCTGATGGAACGCGCCGATGAGATTCTTGCACTCCGGGTGGTCCACGGCCGTCTTGCCGCCGACGGCGGCGTCCACCTGCCCCAGGAGCGTCGTGGAGACGGCGACCCAGGGGATACCCCGCATGTAGGTGGCGGCAACGAACCCGGCGAGGTCGGTGACGACCCCGCCGCCGAGCGCCACCAGGACGCTGCCGCGATCGAGACCGGCCTGCAGGCAAGCGTCGTGGAGTTCGCCCGCCCGGGCGAGCGTCTTCGAAGATTCGCCGGGGGGCACGACCGCCGATGCCGCTTCCAGGCCCGCCGCGCGCAGACTCTCGAGCGCCGGCGCAAGGTAATGGCCGGCGACGTTGGTGTCACTAACGAGGACGGTCCTGGTCGTCCTGGCCGCCGCTTTCGCCTCCCGGCCGACCTGGCGCAGCAGGCCCGGGCCGATCCGGACGGTGTAGGCGGATCCGGTGAGGCAGCACTGGACGGTTTGCATCGGAAGACCTTCTCCCCATGCGCCGGACGTACACCAGCGCGACAATCAGGATGATGAGCGCGGCGGCCATGAAGACGCCCACCGAGCCGTACGGACCCAGCGACATCAAGGGGCCGTCGGCGGCGGGTCCGGCGAGGCGGCTCGCTCGGCCGGCGTCCGCCTCCAGGCGCCGGGCCACCAGCATCGGCGCCACGCGGATCATCCCCTCGAAATCCTGGTACTGGCGGACCTTGTAGAAGTAGCCCTTGACCTTGACAGCATCGCCGGGCAAAAACGCGGTCCTCGGGTCGTCCACCACAACGACGGTGGCGATGAGGCTGGCCGGGCCGCCCGGCGGCTCCTTCAGGTTCACCGTGTAGAGCCGCGGGAGGTTCTTCGCCAGCGCCTCGACCGGCACGTTCCAGGGGCTGACGGTGGCGTACACGCCGGTGATGGTGACCGGCTTGCCGCGGAACGCCGACGGCGTGGCGAGGAGTTGCTCGTAGGGCGTCGTCTCCTCGTCGGGCCCCATCAGGTCGGCCGGCAGCCGCGAAACAACCGACGCCAGCCAGTAGAACGCCGACTCGTCGTAGCCGAACGTCTCGTCGCGGACGTCGCCCAGGAGGCGCTCGGCGTACTCGATGGAAACGTCAAGGGGCACATCGAACCGCCTGAGGATGGGCGGCTCGCGGAGTTCCGCGGGAGGGCGTTCGTTCGGCAGCGTTTCCATCCCCGGGGCCGGCGGGACGGCCTTGCCGGCGGCATGCGCGGCGTCGGGAGGCGCGCGGCGCTCGGGCGACTCCGGCGTGCAGCCCGCCGGCGCCAACGCCGCCAGCCAGACGAGCACCGCCGCACACAAAGGCCACGGCTTCCGGGCGGACAACGCACGCCTTGCGATGGGGTTTGGTTTCATGGTCTTTCCCCTGCGATTCTAAGGGTGCCCGAGGGGAGGGTCAAAAGGAATCCCCGCCGGCTCCTCTCCCACAAAGAAAAACGTGGGCCGCGCGGCCGAGTCGCACGAGAAATATCGGCGAAACCGAAAAGACGCGTCCTCGGCCCTTGCCGAGGACGCACACCAGGGTTGGAACTCCGTTTGGTCCGGCGTCCCCAACCCCTCACGGGACCGCCGACGCACGGCCATTTGCCGCCCGCCCCCCGCAACCGGGTGGTTCCTACCTCCAGGCGCTCTATTATTCGCCGCGCGCCCCGCAGCCGACAAGGGGGGGTCGCCGTTTTTCCCCATCCGCCCCGGCCGGGCCGCGGTAAGATGGTTGGACCGAAACGGCACCGGCCGGAGAACTCAAGGTGGGACTCGACACGTACGAAGGCGCGCTCGAGTACCTTTTCGGCGCGACCGACTACGAGAAAATGCAGCGCGTCCGCTACAACGCGGACACGTTCAGCCTCGAGCGCATGCGGCGTCTGTCGGCGGCGCTCGGCTCGCCCGAGCGGCGCTTTGCAAGCATCCACGTGGCAGGAACGAAGGGCAAGGGCTCGACGTCGGCCGTCCTCCACGCGCTGGCCCTCGGGTGCGGCCTTCGGGCCGGGCTTTACACCTCGCCGCACCTCGTGGACCTCCGGGAACGGATCGTCGTCGGACGGGAGATGATTGCGCGGGAGGCGCTGCGGGCGCTGGTCGAACGGGCGCGGCCCGAGGTCGAGCGCCTCCGCGCGGCGGGCCCTGTAGTAGAGGGAACCTCTCACTACAGGGCGGGGGACGCGCCGACGTTTTTCGAGATCTTCACGGCCCTGGCCTTCCGCCACTTCGCCGACGAGGCCGTGGACCTGGCGGTGGTCGAGGTGGGCCTCGGCGGCCGGCTCGACGCGACGAACATCCTCGCGCCCCTCGCGAGCGTCATCACCGCCGTCAGCCTGGACCACACGCACCAGTTGGGCACGACGCTGGAGCAAATCGCCGGCGAGAAGGCGGGCATCATCAAACCCGGCGTGGCGCTGGTCTGCCAGCCGCAGCCGGCCGAGGTTTTGGCGGTCATTGAGCGCGCCGCGCGCGAGGCCGCGGCGCCGCTGGTGCTGGTCGGCCGAGAGGTGACCTACACCTGGTCGCCGGCGACGCCGCAGGTCGGCATCCGCCTGGCGGTCCGCACACCCCACGCCGACTACAACGACCTTTTCCTGCCGCTGATGGGGGAACACCAGGCGGTG
>DATKUU010000276.1:0-2014 GCA_035530455.1 Phycisphaerae bacterium
GTATTACCCGGATGTCCCGTGCTCCCGAGATCAGATGGCGGTGTACATCTGCCGGGCGTTCGACCTGCCACTGCCGCCGTCGCCCTACGACGTCACGGACCATTTCCCGCTGGGCGGGGGCGACGAGTGGGTGTACGAGACGCCGGACGGCGTGTACACGAAGGCGGTTTCCGGGGTGCTCGATCTGTTCGGGGTCACTTACGCGGCGCTGGTGAACCAGGATCAAGGCGATATCGAGTACTGGCGGACGGCGCCGGAGGGCCTGTACAGGGGGGGACAGTACGAGCCGGCGGAGGGGACGATCAGCTTCGACCCAGCCCTGTACATTGCGAACGGGCTGTTCGCCACCGACTCCGACAACCAGACCTCGACGGCTTACCTCGACGGGGACACGGAGCTGGGGCCGGTGCAGTTCAACTGGCAGTTCGTGGGGGTGGAGACGGTGACGGTGCCGGCGGGGACGTTCGAGGACTGCATGAAGCTCCAGGTGACGATGTACATGGAAGGGGCGCCGGATCAATTCTACCTCTGGGCGGCGAAGGGCGTGGGGATCGTGAAGATCGATTCGGGAAGCTTCGGCGGCGACTGGTGGGAGGTGCTGCTGTCGGCCGAGGTCGGCCGCGCGTCATATCCGACGAACGCTGGCCCGTTCACGATAGCGGACTACTACCCCATCGAGGTGGGGAACACGTGGGTGAGCGACAGCACAGACGGCGACAACGTGATCCAGATCGTGGGCCTCGACGACATCGATGGGATCGATGCCGCGCGAATGGCGGAAGGTCCGACCATGGATACGCCCGACGCGCGATACTTCGCGGTGATCGACGGGGCGCTGTGCTATGTAGGCGAGTATGATGGCGACAGCGGACAGGTGATGACGCTCTCGCCGCCGATTGCGTTTCCGATCGTGGCGAACATCGGCGACGCGGGGGTGGAGACGGCGCAAGCATACCTAGACGGCACTCCCGTTGGGACGGTCACGCTGGAGTGGGCGGTGGTTGGAGCGGGATCGGTGACGACGACGGCGGGCACGTTCACGGACTGCGTGAAGCTGCGATTCGGGATCACAGATCCGTCCGACGAAAGGACTGAGTCGTATTCGTGGATGGCGCTGGGCGTGGGCCCGGTGAAGGAGGACGAACGGACGTTCGGCGGGACCTGGTGGACGGAGCTGAAGTGGGCGGACATCGGGAGCGTCCACTATCCGACGGCGGGGCAGACGTTCGACATCCAGGACTATGTCGACTACACGGTCGGGAACGCGTGGGACTACGAGGCTGCCACGTGGACCGTGACAGGCACCACGGACGAAGGCGGAAAGACGTGGGCGGTAGTCGAGATTTCGACCGGCGAGACGAGGTACTGGCGGACGGACGAGACGGGGCTGTATTTCCTCGGGTATGACTACGCGGGGTCAGAAGAGCGGTACGATCCGCCGTTCCACATCCCCGCCGGGCTCGCACCCGGGGACAGCGGGACGCAGACATCCGATCTCCTCATCGATGGCACGCCGGTAGCGACGACGTACTTCGGCTATTCGTTTGAGGGCATCGAACCCTTCGCCACGGAGGCCGGCCTGTTCGGGGATTGCATGGCGGTCGGATGGGGGGAATCTTCATCGCCCGATCCGGGCACGTCGCAGAAGCTCTTCTGGGCGCGGTCGGTCGGCATCGTTGGGTCGCAGGTATCGACGAGCACGGTCGAGATGGTCTCGGCTGACATCGCGGGCAGGCAGTATCCGCCGGACGCGATGGTGTTCGATGTGACGGACTACTTCCCGCTCGACGTCGGCAACGCTTGGTCCACCATCTGGCAGGGCCAAGGGTGGTATGGCGCGGAGCGCGTGCTCGTCCCATCGACCGAAGACCTGAGCGGGCTGGGTGTCACGGACACGGTCTATCGCGTCATCCGGTACAGGGCGGACGCGGCGGATGGGGCGGACTTCTGGGCGAGCCTGCCGACGGGGTTGGCGCGGTATGGGCACTGGGATCCGGGGACGACGATCGCGGTG
>DATKUU010000277.1:0-2201 GCA_035530455.1 Phycisphaerae bacterium
AACCTCAAAGAGGTGCTGTTGCGCGGACCCTACCACAAGTTGTTTTACAACAAAAGGTTGCGGTACTTGGCGACGAGTTCCTGCTCTTCCGCAAGCTCCGCCGCATCCCGCTTACGCTCGGCCAGCAGCCGACGCAGCGCCTTTGTGTCCCACCCCTTGGACTTGGCCACCGTCATCAGATCCTTCTGGTCGCGCCGCATGTCGCTGACCTGAGCATCGAGTGACTCGTACTCCGAGACGAGGTCTCTGAGTTGCGAGGCAGCCGATTCTTCGGCATGCTGATTGTGCTTCCGGAAATCTTCGTCTTCTTTGAACGGTAGTACTGACATCATAGCCTCCTGAGTTGAGATAACAGGAGGCTATCGCCGCAACAAAGGTAACGCAAGCCGTTTAGTCCCGGCCAAACATCCGGCGGAACAAAGCCCCGATACCGCGCTCGGGTTCAGGTTCGCGGTAGAACATGTTTTCGGGCCCCGGCTCTCGCATCTGGGCACGAGGAGGCTCGCCTAAACGGTCAAGCTCGTCCTCTGCAATCTGCTGCATGATGTCGTCAAACCGCTCGACCCGCGCGCGTTCGTAATCATCTTCCCCGGGCAGGAACTGAATCGTCGGGTCCATAAGGCCCACCAAAGCCTCCGGACCAAAGACCGAGGACCGAGCATCACGGGGCAAGTTCCACGAAGCGGCCGGGTCGTCGCCGATCTCGACAACCGCCTCCTCAAGCCCAGAACCTATCGGAAATTGGCCCACGAACCCCGCATCTTGGAACCTCTGCACAAGCTCTGGATTCGCCGCGATCGCGTCCTCGACAAAGTCAAACCCTGCGTGACCCGCCTCATGCGCCACAACAGGGTCAGCGAAGTAGTTGCCGCCCACCTCAATCAGCCGGTCTTCCCCAGCATAGAAGGCGTCTTCCGGATTTGGCGAAAGATTGACCCCGCGCAGGCCGCCAATGCCCCGGTAGCCAAGCCGCCGCAAGGCGTCGTTGACAAGCAGGGGATCCATGTCCGCCCGAGCCTCAAGCGCGGCAAAGTCTTCGGCCATAAGCTGAGCCTGTGCGCGGCGCTGTTCCGGCGTAACCCGCGGCTGCGGACGAGGAGAGCTGCTAGGTGCAAGGGCCACGGTCAGTAGGTCCCGCTAAAACCCTTGCCCGACATCTGGCCAGCCTTGCAGCCGCGGACCATGCCGCCATCCGCAAAGTTCTGCACGTCCATGTCCTGCGCCTCACGACGCGACGCACGGTAGGCCGCATCGTCAGAACCCATCACGCGCTGACGCTCAACACGCTCCTCAAAGTCTTCCGGGCGCATGCGGGGACGCGTCGCCGTACCAGCGCGGGTGGTGCTCTCGTCTGCTTCAGGACGGCGCATGGGCCGCGGAGATTTTTTCATGGGCATCAGGTAGCTCCAAGGTTCGAGGTTCGAGGTCCAGCCTATCACGGGCCGTAGAGGAAATAAATAAGCGGCAGCCAGAATACAGAGGCTCGGGCCAAGGTCCGTGGACCTCGGTCCTTGTATACCTCTTTGGGTATGTCCTCGCCGGTGAGCATCAGCCTACCAGCTCGAAGTGAGGGCAATCCAGAAACGGCCGTTTTCCTTGGCTACGGCGCAGGTCGATGTACTCGTTCATCAGGTCCTCGGCCGTGCCGTCCCAGTCCGTCAGGTTCTTGTGCCACGCAGCGCCCCAGCGCAGGGAAACACCAACCTGCAGGGCGGCAATACGCATCGCGTCGGCCACTTCGTCGTACAGATTGAGTTCCCAAGACCCTCTCGAGCCAATAAATACCATTAAATCAACGGCATGGCCGTCAAGATGCTTGCTTTTCATCGTCTGGCTGGCACCCTTGGCGACCAGAGCTTTCTGCTCTTCGACCGTCCGAAGCCCGCAAATAACCCCGAAATCCACCTCGGTTTTCGTGATCGCGATCTCCACGACCCGCTGCAGGCGCTCGTCGACGCCCTTGAGGTGGTCCAAGGACCGCGGTGAAAGTTTGAAGGTCATGTCTTTCTCCTGAAAGGTTTCATCAATGCCTCGCCGATAGCATTGCCCATCTGCGTGGGCGTTGGCAGGAGCCAGCCGATAAGCGCCACAAGCAGCACCCACGGCGGGATGTCCTGATTATTCACAGTCAGGGTCTCAACGGGCCCCGCCTCGAGCTCAGTCTGTATCACATCTCGACCCGCTTCGATACGCTCTTCGAA
>DATKUU010000278.1:0-16305 GCA_035530455.1 Phycisphaerae bacterium
GCCGGGTCGTCGCCATCGAGTATCCCCGCCGAGGCGTCTGGGCTGTCGGTTTCGTCACGGGGCGTAGTTTCCACGTCCTCTCGGAAAAAACCGAGCAGGAACTCATCACCGTCTTCGTGCCGAGTTCCCCGACGCCCTTCACGGGTTACATCGTCTGTGTCCCGCGTCGCGAGGTCATCGACCTGCCGATCACCGTGGATGAGGCGTTCCAGTACACGATTTCGGGCGGCGTCATCATGCCGCCCGCCGAACGCGTCGAATCGCTCTCGGTGGCCCTCTCGGTCTCGGCCGAGGAAGCCCGCCGGACCCTCGCGGGCGGCGAGGCGGAAACGAAGACCCCGCCGCCGGACGAGCAGAAAGACGCCTGACACCGCATTCAGGAGAGGAGGGCCTGCATGTACGTCGGACGCATCGTCGCCGTCGGCCGCACGCCGAACGGAAACAACGCCGTCATGTACCGCGTGTCGAGCCGCTCGTTTCCCAATCGCCGGACCGTCGAGACGCCGCGCGGACTGGCCGTCGTCCCGCGCGAGGGGCACGAGTCGGACCTCTCGAAGAACCCCTACATCGCCTACAACTGCGTCCGTGTGGCCGAAGGCGCGGGGCGCGTGGTTGCCGTGGCGACGAACGGTTCGCAGACGGACCCGATAACCGAGAAGATCGCGTCCGGCATGAGTATCCGCGACGCGCTGGTGGAGTCGCTCATCGTCCTGGACTACGAGAAGGACGATTTTTCGACGCCGCGCATCGCCGTCGCCGTTGCTCGCGGCGCCGACGAAGGGTGGGGCGGCATCGTGCGCTCCGATGGCTTGCACGTCCGGTCGTTCCCCCTGGAGGCCGGCAAGGCGTTTTATTTTGCGACCTACGAGGTGAATGACCCTCGGCCGGAGTACGTGAGCGACTTCGAGGCCGAGTCGGCCCAGGAGGCGGCCGAGTGGGCTGTCTCAGGCGGCGCGTTTGCGGACCTCGAGAAACCCGTCTGCTCCGCCGCCGCCGTCGAAAGCACCGACGGATTTGACCTCGCCGGCTACACCGTGGCGGGCTGACGGCATCTCTGTCGCCCCCGGTGTGTTCACTGGGGGCTAAATAAATGGGAACTCCACCTCGGCATCGTGGTTTAACAAGAGCGCTCTTGGTCTGCCCGTGTGCTCGGGCTGCGCTTTTGGGGGTTCCTGTGCGGACTTGCCGGACAATCCGGTTGGGCCGATGGATGGCGGCCGCGATTGCCGTCCTCGCGGCGGGCGCCGCCGCGGCCGGAGCCGACTACGAGCAGACCTTCACCCTGCGCGAACCGCTCGGCTATACCTGGACCGACGAACTGGTACGCCGCGACCTGGCGGTGAAGGAAAAGAACGTTGCGGCCGAGAGCTTTGCGCTCTTCGGCCCCGACGGTGTGCGCCTCCCCTGCCAGGTGGAGGTTCTCGACGGCCAACCGGACGCCGTCCGCCGCCTCCGCCTCTGGTTCAAGGTCACGCTCCCGAAGAACGAGGAGGTCGCACTGCGGGTCGCGTACAACGACGATCGCCGTCCGGCCGAGGCGGCCGTGACCGGCCCGCGCGCGTCCGTTGTGAAGGAGAAGGGCTCGCTTGTCCTTTCGAGCGGCATCGCGGAGATGCGCCTGGCCGACACAGCCGCCTTCCGCGAGCCGAAGGCGCTGGCCGACGCCGCTCCCATTCTGGGCGTGCGACCCGCGGGCGCGGGCAAGTGGTACGGCCAATGGAGCGACCGGAGCGAGGCGCGATTCAAGAGCCGAACGGTGACCGTCGAGGCCGAGGGGCCCGTCTGGGCGCAGGTGCGCATCGCCTATGAGACAGACGATAAGAAACATGTCTATGAATTGACCGCACGCTGCGTTGCCGGCGAGCCGTGCGTGGACGTCCTCGAACGCTACCGGTTGCCGCCGGGAAGCCGCCGCCGTGTCCTTTTCGGGGGCGACCTTGCGCCCGCCGAAATCCTCTGGATGCCGTGGTTCGTCCGGGCGGGCGACCGCGCCGAGCCCGCCTACGACGTGCGCCGCGTCGCCATCGCCGAGGCGGCGGCGAGCGGAGAGCCGTTTGCGACGCTCCGGCCCAAGTGGACCCAGGCGGGCGGCCACGCCCAGGTGTGCCTGGCGGTGGGGTCCGGCGGGGGCCCGGCCATCGGGATTCTTGCGACCTCGCCCGGCGACTGGGACCGCCCGTACGAGCAGTTCATCGAGGTCCGGGTGCCGGCGAAGGGGGAAGGCCTGGCGATGGACTTTCCCCTGGTCGAGGGGAGTCGCCGATGGGCGCTCCTGGCGGGGACGGCGGATCGCTTCGACTCCAAGGCCGCCCTCCAGCACCTGATGCGCCGGAACTGGGACATTCCGCTCCAGCGCGTGCTGTGCGAATGGGTGCTGGAGTGGAAGCGCGACGCGGCTAAAGATGCGCCGCACATCCTGACGACTCTGGAGCGCCTCTCGGCGCTGCGGGCCGACTTCGCCGCCGACCGCGACATCCCCGCCGTGCGCCTGCTGAAGCGCGCCCTGGCCGGCGAGGCGAAGGGCGAGAAGGAACTGGCCCGGTTGCTCGCGGCGGGCGATGGCGGAGCCGCCGACGTCGAGGCCAACCTCTACCTGGAGCGGTGCTACCAGGACGATTTTCTGAGCCCTCCCTCGTACCCGCGCCGCCTCGCCCGCGCGATGGAGATGACGGACCTGGCGAGCGCCGGCCGGCCGGCCCCCGGCCCCCAGGCCGCCCTCGTCGGATATGTCTTCTCGGACGGGAACTACTGGCCCGGCACCGCCCGCGGGTGGGGCGTCGGCGACCAGAACTTCCATGCCGATATGTATAAACTCGCCATCTACGCGGCCGCCAGGCTTCCCGACCATCCGCACGCCCGCCGGTGGATGGCGTTCGGCCTGGAGAACCTCCGGGACGGCCTTCGCAAGGTTGTCTTTCTGCCGGGCGGGGCGGGCTACGAGTGCCCCGGCTCGAGCGCCGCTTCCCTGGGCGCGATGCTCGCTATGATGCAGGCGGCGAAGAACTCCGGCCTCGAAGACCCGTTCCGCTGGCCCGAGGGATGCGCAAGCCTCGAGTACCTGCGGAACCTTCACACGCCGACCGACCCGCGCCTCGGCCGGCGCGTGCTGGCGTCCATCGGCGACACCCGTCCCTGGCAGGACGGCGTGGGGGTCGTCTTCGGGATGGCGGCCGCGGGCTACAAGGACGCCGACCCCGCCTTCGCCTCCGCCTGCATGGCGATGTACCGCCACTACTGGGGCGAGGAGGGGAGCGGCGACCTCGCCGACGACCTCCTGCGCGTGGACCAGTCGGTTCCGATCTTGCGCCTGGAGGACCTCGCCTGGCCGAGCGCCGCCTATCCGGGCTTCGGGGCGGTGCTGCGGAGCCGGTTCGGGTCGCCGAAGGAAACGTTCGCGGCCTTCAAGTGCGGCCCGGCGCGCGGCGGGTATCAGGGCGACGAACTGGCGTTCCATTTCTACGGCGCCGGGATGCCCCTGGCCCTCGATTGGTTCTGCGGCGACGAGCCCCGCCCGGACCAGGAGCACATGCACAACCGCGTCAACCTGGGTCAGGATGAAAACATGGACGCCGAGGGGCGCTTCCTTGCGTTCCGCTCCTCCGAGGCCGCCGACCTCGCCGTCGGCCAGGTCGAGAGCGACCGCCTCCGCCGACTGCCGCGCTATCCCCATCAACTCGTCCCTCAGGCCGCGTACCCGCGCCGCGCGCTCGCGCGCCCGGCGTGCTACCGGCGGTATCTGGCGCTCGTCAAGCACCCGGAGGGGAGCCCCCTGGAGGATTACCTGGTCGTGCGCGACGAACTGGCTGCCGACGAGGCGGCGACGTTCAACCTTTTTGTCCTGGCGCGCTCGGTCCGCCAGGAAGGCCAGGCGTTCCATTTCGCGGGCCAACTGGCCGCCGACGCCGTCGCCTTCTTTGCCACTCCCGAGGCCGCTGAGGTGACGCTCGACCGCTGGTCCTGGCCGACGCGCGGAGAGGAGGCGCTCATCCCCGAGGGCTTTCGCATCGGCGAGGACCGCTGGCGCGAGGGGGAACTCCAGCAGCATCTCCGCGTCGGTGCGGCGCCCGGCCGGCCGTTTCTCGTCGTCCTCTATCCGTACCGCCGGGGCGAGGCCGTGCCCGCTTTTGAGTCCCTCGCCGACGGGCGCGGCGTCCGCGTCGTGCTCGGCAAGGTTGCCGAGGAGGTGTATCTGGCGACGGAGCCGGCGGACGGCGCCGCCGGCCAGGCGGTCGTCCGCCGCGCCGGCCGCGACACCGTCCTCCTCGGTCCGACGGACCTTCCGCCGCTGCGTTAACGGATCGGCTGGCGGACGAATTCGCTTGCCCGTCGGCGCCGGCGGGCCTACACCGAAATCGCCGAAAAGGCGGGGAAAGCGATGCGTTCACGCATAGCGATTGTTGCATGTATGGCGGCCGCGGCCCTTGCCGGGCGCGCCGGCGCCGCCGAACTCGACCTCTCGCGCTACCTGCCGCTTGCGGACGTCCGGCCGGGGATGGTCGGCGTGGGCAAGACGACGCTCGATGGCTCCGAGATCGTCGAGTTCGAGGTCGTGGTGCTCGCGGTCCTGAAGAACGTTTTCCCCCAGCGGGACGTCATCATGGTCCGCTGCCGCGGCGCCGGCCTGGAGGAGACGGGCGTCGTGGCCGGCATGAGCGGTTCGCCGGTCTATGTGGACGGCCGGCTCGTCGGCGCGCTGGCCTACGCATTCCCGTGGGGCAAGGCCCCGATTGCGGGCGTCCAGCCCATCGAGCAGATGCTGCGGATTGCGGAGCGGCCGCCGGCAAATCAAGGTGATAGCGTCTATAAGTAATAATGGCAGCACGATTATTTGAGAGTAAGCGTGATAGGTGGAGGCGCAGGTCGCTTACGATCAACGGACTGCCGAGGAGGGTCTGCCATGCATGTCCGTTTCGAATGTCCGAAATGCGGCACAAAGCTTGCCGTTCCACAAGATCTTGCCGGTCGCGGAGGCATCTGCCCCCGATGTGGCACCCGGAGCGTTGTGCCGATCTCGCCACCCGAATCCCAGGCCGCAGAACCCACCGGGGAGCTCAGCAGTCTCAACAGATACCCGTGGCACGTCAAGCTCGTAGCGATAGCAGCTGGTCTCTTCATCTTGTTGGTTGTCACTCTTTGCGTCTTTTGGCCCCGGAGCACATGGGAACAGGGCAACCGCGACAGGCTTCTCGGCCTGTGCAACGAGGCCTCGGCGTTGGCGAAAATGGGCGATCTGGCGCGGTTCAACGCCAAGCACGCCGAGCTTCTTGCCCTTGTGGGCTCGCGCAAAGTGGAGGATCAGGAGTTGAAGGCCGCCCTTCAAAGGGTTGAGGACGCAGGGAACATTCTGGTCGCCTCGACAAAGCGGGAAGATGAGAGGGTTGGGCAAGCGGAGGCGGCGCGCCGCCAAGCAGAGCAAGAGAGACAGCGCCTTGAGGCAGAAGCCAGGCTTGCTACAGAGGAGATGCAACGTCAGAAGGAGGAGGCCGAGCGTCTTGCTCTGGAAGAGAAAAAACGCCGGGAGGATGCGGAATCGCAGCGCCGAGCGGAGGAAGAGGAACAACGCCTGGCGGCTGAGGCCCGGCAGAACGCGGAGAAAGAGCGTGAAAGGCTTGTCGCCGAGGCCAACCATCGCGCCGAAGAAGAAAACCAGAGAAACGCGGAGGCTCAAAGACAGGCACAGGAGCAACAGCGCCGCGTGGCAGAAGCCAAGCAGCAGGCAGCCGAAGAGCAGCGCAGACAAGAAACCCTCGCGGCACTCACCAGGGAATTAGGGCGCATTACGGCATCTCTCGAGCAGGCGAAGGCAGAAGGCCGCGCGGCTGTTCAGGAGAGGAATCAGCTGCAATACAAGTACCACTCAGAACGGAAACAAGTGCAGTAGCAGTATGTGACAATGGTAGATGAGATCGATAAGAGGTACCGTGCCGAGCGCCGTTCCCTTATCGGCTCTGGACTGGCAGGAAATGACCCGGAAGAATACCAACGCCAAGTGACTGAATTGGAGCGCCGGCGGTCAGAGCGTCTGCTTGCGGTCGAAGCGTGGCGCACGAACCAGTACAGAGAGATTGACCGCAGGTATCAGCCCCAAGTCACGGCCATCGACACGAAAATCGCGCAGCTGGCGGAGGTCGTCAAGTCTCTGACGCAAGCGCAGGCGGAGCTTCAGGCGCAACTGAGCACGAGATAGACGCGTGTAGAGCTCAGTGCCGCGTTGTTGGTCGCCGGTAGCAGAGGAGGGAGTGACGCTGTGTCCGAGTGCAGGGGACAATTGTTTTGTTGCAAGCGCCGATGGCCCATCACCGTGAGCTTCGGACCAACAGTCATGCGAGTGCGCTATGATCGCCTTCCCTCGCCGACCGACCCTCACGACCAGGTTCTTCGGGGCACGGTAACTGTTGCGCCCGCTGACGAGGGCGACCTGCCAACAGACGTCGATCTCTTGAGTAGGCCACTCATTCTCCTTCTACTTGAGACACTGCCAGTTTACGGCAAATGCCCTTTGGGGGAATGGCAATTGTCTGTGGCCGTATCCAACATCCGAAGGGACCATGCTGGGAAGACCGTAACATTTGACTTCATGCAAGACGGGGGCGTGGGCCGCACCTTGGCATAACGGATGTCGGGAACGGGCGGGACAGGCCAAAAATTACCCCTCGGGCAATTAACGGATAAGCCCTTTCTGCGCAAGACGTTACGGCAATATCGGCGTACACCCGTCCGATGCATCGCCACGCCCATCTTCGAGGGGCCGGAGGAGATGATCCTCGCCTTGGCGGCGGCGGACGACCGGCTCCTGGTCGCCACCGGACGCAAAGGCCGCATCTACGAGGTTGCCCTTGCCGGCAGGGATGAAGACGCCTGCCTGGCCACGCTGGACCCGAAACAGGCGATGGCGCTGGTGGTGACGCGCGCCGGGCGGGTCGTCGTCGGCACCGCCTCGCCGGGACGCCTCTACGCCCTCTCGAAAGGTTTTGCCAAGGAAGGGACGTTCACCAGCCAGGTCCATGATGCGGGCGGGTCGGCCCGGTGGGGCGCCCTGGAGTGGCGCGCCTCGGCGCCGGATGGCACGGCCGTCCGCATCGCGACGCGCACCGGGAACGTCGGCGACCCCCGGAAGGGGATGTGGTCGGACTGGTCGAAGGACGCGGCGAAATCGCCGGCGGCGGTCGCAAGCCCGCCGGCCCGCTACATTCAGTTCCGCGTGACGATGCAGACGCGCGACGAGGCGGCGACGCCGGTCTTGGAACAACTGGAGGCGGCCTGGCGGCGGGCCAACGAGCCGCCCAAAGTCCTCGCCGTCGCCGAACAGCCGATGCAGGACGGCGGCGCGCAGGCCCAGATGGCGCAGCGGGTCCGCCAGATGATGACCCAAGCCCGCGAGGGCGCCGCCGGCGGCAACCAGGCCCCGCCTCCGCCCGCCGCGGGGCCCAAAGCGCCCCAGCCGCTGCGCCTCATCGGGTGGCAGGCGACGGATCTGAACGGCGACCGCCTGACCTCGCGCCTCTATTTTCGCAGCCAGGGCGAACCGAACTGGATCCTCCTGGAGGAGAACCTCGCGCAGCCGCCCTATCCCTGGGACACGAGCACCGTTGCCGACGGATGGTACGAAATCAAGGTCGTCGCAAGCGACCTTCCGGACAACGACGTCGCCACCGCCCTGGAAAGCGAGAAGGTGAGCGACCCCGTGCTGGTGGACAACACCGCCCCGATCTTTGAGCGGATCGAGACCCAGGTCAACGGCCGCGACGTGACCGTCCGCCTCGTGGTCCGCGACGCGACCAGTTGGCTCGCCGAGGCCGCCTACACGCTGGACTCCGCGACCGAGTGGACGCCCATCGCTCCGACGGACGGCCTGTTCGACGGACCGCAGAAGGAGTTTCTCTTCACCGTGCGCGACCTGGCGGACGGACCCCATCGGCTGGCCGTTCGTGCCGGCGACCAGGCGGGCAATACGGCTCACGCGGCCCGGACGTTGCTCCCGGCCCCGTAGGTGCTGCAATAGAACGTGAGCCGGCGTGAGCCGACCTCTCCGCCGGCCCGATACCCATCGCCTACGACTGAGCACATGTGTTTCAGGATTGTCACTTAACCTATTATCTTGTCAGGAGTTGCGCAATAATTACCCCAGGGGTAATTTCCGCGTCGCCCGGACGGCGAGGCGGGCGGAACGCGGGCCGTGGGGAGTGAACGTCAGTCGGCGCGACTGCTCGCCCGTCACCTCGAACCGAATCTGGAGGTGGTCCTTCGGCAGGATTTGCGGCGCGCGGTCCGCCCACTCCAAGGCCGCAAGGCCATCCCCCTCCAGCATCTCCTCCGCCCCGATGCCCTCCAGGTCCCGCGCGCCTGACAGGCGGTACGCGTCGAGGTGGTAGAACGGCAGGCGGCCGTCGCGGTACTCCCGGCAGAGGACGAACGACGGGCTCGTCACTTCCCGCGCGGCGGCGGCGCCCAGGCCTTCGGCAAGACCTTTGGCGAAATGTGTCTTGCCGCTCCCGAGTTCCCCGACCAGGGCCAGACAATCGCCCGCCTCGGCCGCGCGCCCGATCCGCCGGCCCAGCGCGACGGTCTCCTCGGGGCTCTGCGTCTCGATGGTCTGGACGGCGCTCACCGGAAATGCTCCCAGCCTCGGGGTTCCAGGACCTTGCGATGGCCGTCGGCCCCGACAAGCGTGACCTTGCGGCCGCGCGTCACGCGCCCGATGCGCGTCAGACGCAGGCGCGCGAGCGGATTTTTTGTGAGGAGCCGCTTGGCGTCCCGCGGTCCGACGGCAAAGAGGAGTTCGAAATCCTCGCCGTCGTTCAAGGCGTGTTCCAGCGCCGGCCGGCCGTCCTTCCGCGCCAGTTGCCGGGCGTCGCGCGAGATGGGGACGGCCCGGGCCTCGACCTCGGCCGCGACGCCGCTTTCCTCGCACAGGTGCGCCAAGTCCGTCGAGAGGCCGTCCGAAAGGTCAATCATGGCGTGAAGGCGGATGGTCTGGGCGAGCCGGCGTGCTTCGCGGACGCGCGGCGTGAAGCAAAGGTGCCGACCCAGGAGCGAGCCGCCCAGGGTGCCCGTGACGAAAAGTGCGTCTCCCGGCCGGGCGCCGGACCGGCGCACGGGCTTCACTCCGGCCGCGCGGGCCACGAGGGCCGTCCCGACCGAGAGCGGGCCGGAGCCGCTCACGATGTCGCCGCCGACGATAGGACAGTCGAAGCGCTCGGCCGCGTCGGCTAGGCCGCGGCTGATCTGCTTGGCGAACGCCATGGTGCGCTTCGCGGGGAGGGCGACCCAGGCGACGGCGGCGACGGGCAGCGCCGCCATCGCTGCCGCGTCCGACAGGCTCACCGCGAGGGCCTTGTAGCCGACCTTGCGCGGCGAGGCTTTGGCGAGGTCGAAGTGCGTGCCATCGACGAGCGCATCCACCGTGAGGAGGCAGCGGTCTTCGCGGGCGAGCGAGAGGATGGCCATGTCGTCGCCCGGTCCGAGGGGGACGCGCGGATGCCCGACGCGCGTCCGCGCCCGGATCCAGTTGATTAGTTTCCATTCACCTTTGGCTTTGCTCATGGGTCTTCACACCAACTCGGCCAGGTATGTAAACGCTTCCTCGGCCACTTCGCGGGCCTGCGATTCGTAGGGATAGAGTTCGACGGTGATCCATCCGTCGTATCCGGCGCTGCGAAGGGCCGCCAGGACCGAGGGGAAGTCAATCGCTCCGCGTCCGGGGACGAGGTGCTTGTGCTCGCGCGTCGGGGCGATGTCTTCCAGGTGGACGTGGCGGATGTGCGGCCCGAGCCGCCGCGCCGCCTCCGCCGGGTCCGCGCCGACGCAGTAAAAGTGGCCGATGTCGAAGTTGAGGCCCAGCCGCCGGTGCGGCAACGTGCGGATAAACTCCTCGAACTCCTCCGGGCGCTCGATGAGGAGATGAGGCTCGGGCTCGACGAGGAGATTGACGCCGCATTTTTCGGCCAGCGGCAGGACGCGCTCCAGGCCCTCGCGGTAGAGCGCGAGGGCTTCGGAGCGGCGCATGCCTTCGGGGAGCGGTCCGCCGGGCTCCAGACTGAGGCCGGGCGCCCCCATGTCGCGCGCGAGAAGGATGCAGTTCTCCGTGTGCTCGATGCGCACGGTGCGGGCCCGCTCGTCCGGTTCGATCCACGAAGGATGGTACGTGTCGCCCACGGCAAAGAGCGTAAACGCATTGAGATTCGTCACCGCCAGGCGAAGGTCCTCCAGGAGCGTCCGCATGCGCTCGATGCGCCGGGCGTCCATGTCGCGGGGATAGGCGTGCGGGACGTCGGCCATGATCTCGACGCCCGCGTAGCCGCAGCCGGCGATCTGGCGCAGGCTCTCCTCGAGGCTCGTCTGCTTGAACGCGTTGGTGCTGAACGCCAGATTCATCGCGCCTCCGTTTCGGCCGGGGTGGCGGCTCGGCCGTCCGGGCGAATCCTAGCCGGGCCGGCCGCTACGGACAAGGGGGAAGGGCGCGTAGCCTCAGGTCGGCGACTTCGTGATCTCCGCCAGGACGACCGTCGCGTAGGCGCCCGGCGGCAGGGTGAAGGCCAGCAGCAGGTCCTCGCCGTCCGGTTCCAGGCGGACGTCCGCGAGGGGGATGCGGAGCGGCCGCCGGCCGCCGCGAAGCCGCAGCGCCTTGACGCGCGTGAAGTCCTCCGGCCCGATGCCGCTGGCGGCGAGGACGGCGCGTTCGATTTCGCCGGGCCGCCCTTCGGCCAGCCGCACGCGGTGCCCCACGATGGGCCCCGAGGGGCTGAGTTCGAAGCGGTCGGCGCGCGGCTGTTCCTGCTCGACGTTCTGGACGAGGAAGACGGCCCCCTTGGCGTGGAGGTAGGCGAGGTCGCCCGCCTCGACGTGCGCCAGGTCCTCCAGCCGCCGGGCGAGCACGTCGTTAAACAGGGCCGACTGGCAGGCGCTTACGAAGAGGCGCGCGAGTTGCTTGCTGACGGCCCGGGCGGCGCGTGAGGGTTTTTTGGTCCGCAGGAGCGTCGAGAGGACCTTGAGGTGTTCGCGTTCGCCGCCGAACTTTTTCTTCGCGCCGGCGAGGTCGGCCGTGTCGTATCGGCGGCGCGCTTCCTGCAGGCGCGGCGAGTCGGCGGGGCTCGGCCCGCCGAGAAACCGGTCGCAAAAGCCGCGCGCGTCGCCGAGCACCAGCGCCCGGCCCAGGAGGTGATTGTCGCTGCGCCGGCCGAAACGCTGCTCGTCGAACCAGTTCGGCACGCCGGCGCTAGAAAGCCGCGCCAGAATCGCCCGGGCAAGTTCCTCGGCCCCGGCGGCGCAACCGCGCAGGCGCACTTCGAAGCGGTTCCCCGCCAGGTGGCCGATCTTCAACTTGTTCCGGTGCCGCCCGACACGCAGCACGCGCAGGTCCGGCCACTCCAGGTGCGCCGCCTTCTCGGGGTCAATCCCCTGGAGGCTCATCCACTGGCGGGAGACGCTTTGGGCGTCCTTCAGGCCGGCCAGTCCGACCCATCGCCTCGGCAGGCCGAAGGTCCGCGCGATCCGGTCGGCCGCCTCCAGCGACCCCACGCCGCGCTTCTCGACCAGAAGGTACACGTGCTCGCCGCGACCCGAGGGCTCGTAGAGAGGAAGTTCCGTGACGACGAAATCCTCCGGGCGCTCTTTGATGCGGCCGCCGGTCCCGGGCAGGTCGGCCGTCACGTACGCTACGGGGCGGATGCTCACGCGTGGCGCTCCAGGAAGTCGGCGACCTCGTCCGCCGTGGGCATGCTCGGCTGGGTGCCTGAGCCCGGGGCCCGCTCGATGCCGGCCACGAGGTCCATCATGTTGCCGGCGACGAGGATACGGGGTTTGGGCACGGTCGGCTCCTACTCGGTCGGGGCGATTCTAGGGCCTCGTGCGTCGGGGAGCAAGGGAGTGCGGAGTGCGGACCCGCCGTCGCCCTTTGGGCTATGGCGGACAAGGTGCGGATTGAACGGCGAAAGGCAAACGGTGTGCAGGGCGGGGTTTTGTCTTGATGGACGCTCCGGCCGGACCTACGATGGGCCATTTCAGGGCTCGGGAAAGGCCCCAGGGGGTCGGAAGGGGTTCATGGCAGAGGCGCGGCAGGAAGACTTTCAGCGGGTCCATGAGCGCCGCAAGAAGCGGGAATCGCTCCTGGAGACGCTCGAGTCCATTCTCGTGGCGTTCGTCCTGGCGTTCGTGTTCCGGGCGTTCATCATCGAGGCGTTTGTGATCCCGACCGGCTCGATGGCGCCGACGCTCTACGGGGCCCACACGGAGTTCGAGTGCCAGGACTGCGGGTATCGATTTGCGGTGGGGGCGGAAGGTCGGGGGCCCCTGCCGGTCTGCCCGAACTGTTTCCTCCAGCAGACCATCCCGCCGCGAGGCGTGCCGCTCTTCAGCGGCGACCGGGTGCTTGTGCTGAAGTTCCTCTACGATTTCGAGGCGCCACGCCGGTGGGACATCATTGTCTTCCGCAACCCCAACGAGCCGGCGCAGAACTATATCAAGCGCCTCGTCGCCCTGCCCGGCGAGCGGGTGGAACTCGTGCGCGGCGACGTGACGATTGACGGCCGAGTCGTCTCCAAAACCGACCGGGCCCAGGATGCGCTCTGGATGATCGTCCACGACACGCGGCACCAGCCGCCATGGAACACTTGGACGCCGCGATGGAAGGCCGATGCCGGCTGGCGGCCTGAGGGGACGGGCTGGCGTCTGGAAGCGTCCCCGCCGCAGGGGGAAACGTATCTGACGTACGAGCACCGCGACCCGAAGGAACGACCGTCCAATATCCTCGACTTTTACGCCTACAACTCGAGCGGGAACGGTCCGCGGCTGGGGTCGAACGTCTGCACGGACCTGGGCCTGCGGACGGATGTGACGCTCGGCAGCCCGCAGGCGGTGTTCGCGGCCGAACTGGCCGCCTACAAGGACCGTTTCCGGCTGGAACTCTCGGCGCGGGGCGCCGGCCGGCCGACGCGCATCTTGATGAACGGTCGGCTGGTGGCCGAAGCGCCGGACGGCGTCCTCGTCCCCGGCCGGGCCGCGGAGATCCTCATCGCCAACGTGGACCACAGACTGATGCTCCTCGTGGACGGCAAACGGGTTCTGACGGCGCTCGGCGGGCCGGCGTCGCCCCAGGGCGATCCGCAGTATGAGCCGACGCCGCTCTCCGACGACGAGCGCCTCCGGATGGACGGACTGGCGGGCGGCGCGGGCGGCGTCCGCGTGGGGGCGAGCGGCGGGCCGGTGCGGATCGAGTACCTGAGGCTCGACCGCGACGTCTATTACACGAACGAGTGGATTCGTGCGACGGGCGAGCCCGGCCACGCCACGGAGGGGCACCCGTACACTCTGGGGGAAGGGGAGTTCTTCGTTCTCGGAGACAACAGCCCCAATTCGTCCGACGGTCGGCTGTGGGACCTCGAACGTCCTGTCGTGCCGCGGCGGAACCTGGTCGGGAAGGCGTTCTTCGTGTACTGGCCTGCGGCGGGCCGGCGGACGGACCTCGGGATTCCTCTCCTGCCGGACCCGACCGGCTGGCGTTTCGTGCACTGAGGCCGAAAAATGGCCCCAGGGGTCATTTTCGGAGGGGCTTGCAACGCTCGGCGGCGCGGGGTATCGTGGATCGCCGGTGCAACCGGCGGAGGATGCGCGTGGAACTCCTGAACGTCACGGGCCTGGTGAAGATCTACGGCGGCCGGAAGGTCGTTGACGACGTCTCGTTCAGCGTCAACGAGGCGGAGATCGTGGGCCTGCTGGGCAAGAACGGGGCGGGCAAGACGACCAGTTTCAAGATGACGATCGGGATGATTGCGGCCGAGGCGGGAAGAGTCGTCTTCGAGGCCGAGGATGTCAGCCGCCTCCCCATGTACCAGCGGGCCCGCCGGGGCATGGGGTATCTGGCGCAGGAGCCGAGCATTTTCCAGCGGCTCAGTGTCGAGGAGAACCTGCTGGCGATTCTGGAGATGATGCACCTGGGGAAGACGGAGCGGGAGGCGATAGCGGCGGAGTTGATGCGGGATTTCGGCCTGGCGCATCTGGCGAAGCAGCACGCGCGGACGCTTTCGGGCGGCGAGCGCCGGCGCCTGGAAATCGCCCGGGCCCTCGTCACCCGCCCCAGCCTCATCCTGCTGGACGAACCGTTCACCGGCGTGGACCCCATCGCCATCTTCGACATCCAGGGCTTCATCCGGAACCTGAAGAGCCGGGGCATCGGGGTGCTCCTGACGGACCACAACGTCCACGCGATGCTCTCGATCGTGGACCGCGCGTACATCATCAATGAGGGACGGGTGTTCCGGCACGGGACGAGCCAGGAACTGATTAACAACCCGGAGGTGAAGCGCGTGTACCTCGGGGCGACGTTCCGCGGCGACGAATTCGACGCTCCGACCCCCGCCTGAGCCATGCCCAACGAGACGCCGCCTATCACCTGCGTGTCGCTGAACACCGCGCTGGACCGCATCTTGGAGGTGTCGGACCTCGAGATCGGCGGCCACGTGCGCGGTCGCCTCGTTTCCATCCAGCCGGCGGGCAAGGCGGTCAACGTGGCGCGCCTGCTGGGAACGCTGGGCACGGGATGCGTCCTGACGGGGTTTGTGGGGGAGGGCGACCGGCATCGGTTCGCCCGCAGTTTTGCCAAAACGGGCGTGCGGGTCGAGATGTTCGAGGGCCACGGGCCCACGCGCGAGAACGTGACGCTGATTGACCCGTCGCGCGGGGTGGAGACGCACATCCGCGACGTCGGTTTCGCGCTGACGGAGGATGACCTGGGGCGACTGCGGAAGAAACTGGGGATCCTGGCGACGGCGGGAGGGTACGTTCTTTTCGCGGGCAGCCTGGCGCCGGGGCTCGAGGCCGATACCTTTGCCGCTCTCCTGGCCGAGTGTGCCGAACGCGGCGCCCGCGTCGCGGTGGATTCGAGCGGTCCGGGGCTGGAGGCCCTTCGCCGGGCCAAGGGCCTCTGGCTCGTCAAACCCAACCACGAGGAACTCGGCGAGTTGGCCGGCCGGACGGTCGAAACCGGCGCCCAGGTCCGCCGGGCCGCCGAAAACCTCCTCGCTCGCATCGAACTGGTGATGGTGACCCGCGGCGAGGAAGGGGCGATCCTCTTCAGCCGCAAGGGCGCCTGGCGCGCCACCCCGCGCGTGGACCAGGCCGAGGTCGTTAACACCGTCGGATGCGGCGACGCGCTCTTGGCGGGGTTTGTGGCCGCCCATGCGCGCGGCGCGGCCCTGGAGGAATGTCTGCGGCAAGGGGTGGCGGTCGGGACGGCGGCGGCGCTGAAGGTCCTGGCCGGCGAGGTGGACCCGGCCGACGTCGAGCGGTTCCACCGGACGACCGAGGTGAAGGCGTTCTCCTGAGGGCCGCGCGACTTCCCGACCTAGAAACCCCGACGGCGCCTACTTCAAATATTTTCCGAGGAGCGGCTTGAGGCGGCGGCGGGTCGCGGGCGGGATGGCCTTGCGGTCGGTCCAGACGGCCTTCGCCAGGGCGCTTCGGCAGGCGCAGTCCGGCCCGACGCTTTCGGCGACGCGCGGTACGGCCCGCTTCACGAGTTCCACGGCGTTGGCTGTCCCCGCCTTCACGTTCGCCAGGATGCTCTCCAGGACCTCGTCGGCGCTGACGCCGGAGGAGTGCGGACGCCAGCAGTCGTAGTCGGTTGGGACGGCGATGAGGGCATAGCAGATTTCGGCCTCGCGCGCCAGCCGCGCCTCCGGCATCAGGGTCATGCCGATAAGGTCTGCCCCCCACGAGCGGTGCTGAAGGCTCTCGGCCCGGGTGGAGAACTGCGGCCCTTCCATGCAGACATACATCCCCTTCGGATGGACCGTGGTCTCAAGGCCCATGCCGCACTCGATGAGCAGCGACCGCAGGCCGGGGCAGAACGGCTGGGCGAACTCGACGTGGACCGCTATTGTCTCAAAGAACGTCCGCCCGGGGCGGAGCGTCTTGTCAATCACCTGGTCCGCAATCACCAGATCGCGCGGGGCGATGGTTTCCTGGAGGCTCCCGGTCGCGCCGCTTGCGAGGATGTGCGTCACGCCGAGTTTCTTCAGAGCCCAGATGTTCGCGCGGTAGGGGACTTGGGAGGGGCTGAATCGGTGCCCCTCGCCGTGGCGCGCCAGCACCGCCACGCGCTGGCCGCCGACCTTGCCCAGCAGGATCGGTCCGGAGGGTTTGCCGAAGGGCGTCTTGACGCTTGCGCGCCGGCCCTTCGTGCCTTCCATGAGGGCTTCGCCGATGCCGGTTCCGCCGATGAGTCCTACGAGCGCCTCGCTCACGCGCCGCCTCCTTTCGCAAAGGTCCTGAGGGTACGCTACCAGACGGGAGCGCGGGGGGTCAAGGCAA
>DATKUU010000279.1:0-10945 GCA_035530455.1 Phycisphaerae bacterium
CCGACCCCGTGGGCCTTGAAGACCTCGATGACGCGCTCGAAATCTTCGGTCTGCTGCGTTCGGAGTTTGTATCGGCACGTGCCGATGGCCCCCGCGGCCGGCGTCGTCTCGAGGAGCCGGATTTCCTTCTTCGGCTGGGCCGAAAGGTCCAGGAGTTTCTCCTTCAGCACCCCCTCGATGCCGTGCCACGCCGCATAGACGCGGCCGAAGGTCTTGCGGTCCTCTCGGCAGGCTTCGACGACGCCGCGGATGGAGTTGTTGATGACGGGCGACGGCCCGCCCGATTGGGCGACGATGACGTTTTTCGGCTTTGGCATGTTTGGTCGCGCTCCTCGTATGTCGCGCGCTCGCCTCCGGCTCGCGGCTAAACGGGCTTCTCCGATTTCAGGCGGTGGAGGATCTCGCCGGCGTGGTCCACGACCAGAATGCCTTGGTCCTCGCGGTTCAGCCATGCGGCCAAGCGAACCTCGCGCGGGTCCATGTATCCCAGGTTGATCCGCCGGCACCGCTCCTCCGGGATGCCGGTGGCGAGGATAACGTTGATTCGCGGTTTTTCAACCGCATTGCAGTAGGTGCCGAGGCCCTTGACGTGCGTCGAGTGGGCACACACGGCCCCCGGCACATCGGCGAACTTGTCCATCTGCTCGCGGAAATAGTCGAGGCAGTGGTAGCCGATTCTGTCCAGTATCCGGCCGTGCGTGTACGAGACTTCGGTGATGTGCGGGGCGTAGATAATCAGGTCGCCGCCGTCGGCCACAATCGGCTCCAGTTTGTACATCACCTTGGCGCCCGTCCAGAGGTCGTCGTACATTTCCGGCGCGATGCCGAGCACCTTTTTGAACGGACGGTCCATGGTGCGGATGTGAACCCGGGCCGACAGGTCGGCCGCCGCCGACCACGATTCCGTCGGGTCGCCGATGTAAAGGCCCTTGAGGCCCTTCCGCGTGACGACCAGGCCGAAGTTCGTGATGGGCACTTGGACGAACTCAGCGGTACGGTGGATGACGCGCCGCACGACCGTGTCCTTGACGCCGTTTATTTTCCAGTTGGTGACCAGCGCGCCGAGCCAATGGAAGAAATTCAGAAACTCCGCCCCGCAGATGCCGGGGAAGAGGTACTTATACCCTCCCGAGAATCCGACGACTTCGTGCGGGAAGGTCGGCCCGACAATCAAGAGATGATCGTACTCGAAAATGCGCCGGTTGATTTCGACGGCGACCTGGCGGGCGTATCGGCCTTCGGTCAGCCGGTCCATCTGGCCGGCCGACAGCGTCCCGATCGTTTCCATCGCCTCGGCATCGTCCCACGCGTGATTGAAAACCTCCACCCCTCCGTACCGCGCGCGCCGCTCCTCGGCCGTCATCTCCAGGAGCCGCAGGATTTGCTCCTCGGTCATTGCGCGGTGCGTGCCGAGGGCGATGAGAAAATCGAGTTTCTCCGCGCGCCCTTCCAGGCCGTCCGCCAGGGTGCGGAACATGAGGCCCACGGGGGCGGTCCGCGTCGAGTCGGGAATCAGCGCCAGGACGCGCTTGCCCCCGAGGTCGAGGCCGGCGAGCGCCTCCCGCACGAGCGCGCGGATCTCCATGTCGGAGAGTTTCCCTTCCTTGTGTCCGCGTCCGATGAGCACCGCACGCCCTTTCTACGACGCCGCCCGAACCGGGAAACCGAGCGCTTCGAGCGCCTGGTGGACCCGCGCATCGGCACGAGGAAGTTCCACGGTCGTCTCGGGGAACTCCCGCCGCACCGGATAGTCCCTGCGGAGCGCCACAAAATACGCCGCCCGCTCGCCCTGTAGTAGAGAGCATCTCTCACTACAGGGCTCGTCGGCCGGTTTGGCGCCCATCGCCCGAAGATGCGCGTCGTCCGCCTCGATATCATATGCCGCACGCGTAGCATACCGTATCGCCTGCTGCCGGTCCACTCCGGCCGGCAGGCGGACGCGCGGCGAGTGCGGCGGCGGCATGAGGGGCGAGGGATCCCAATCGCGCGTCAGGCTGAAGTGCCGGCACAGCGCCTCCAGGATCATCCGCGTCCCGTTCACCTTGCCGTCGTAGGAATAGCCGGCGATGTGCGGCGTGGCGAGGTCGGCGGCATCGAGAAGTTCAAGATCAATCGTCGGCTCGTTCTCCCAGACGTCGAGGACGAGGCCTCCAAGCCGCTTCGCCGCAAGGGCTGCCTTCAGCGCCGACGTGTCCGCCACGCTTCCGCGCGACGTGTTGAGAAGAATCACGCCGCGATTAAGCCGGCCGATGAGAGATTCGTTGATCATGTGGTACGTCGCGTCGGGCGCTTCGCGCGCGAGCGGCACGTGGAACGTGACGATGTCGGCGTCGGCGAGGGCCTGGATGGGCACAAATCCCGGCGCGCCGGGATCGCCGGTCGCGCGGGCCAGCGGCGGGTCGTTGCGAAGGACCGTCATGCCGAGCCCCTCGGCGATGCGGGCGACGCGCGAGCCGATGTGGCCGACGCCGACGATGCCGAGCATCTTCTCCTCGAAGCGCCACCCGCCGCGCTCCGCCAGGACCGCCAGGGCCGCGAAAACATACTCCGCGACGCTTCGGGCGTTGGAAGATTGGGCGCTCGCAAAGCCGATGCCGCGCCGCGCGAGGTACGCGCGGTCCACGTGGTCGGTGCCGATGGTGGCCGTAGCGACCAACTGCACGGAGGAGCCGTCCAGCAGCGCTGGCCCGACGGGCGTGACGCTGCGAACGAGCAGGGCCTGGGCGTCGCGCACAAGAGCCGGCCGGATGGCGTCGGCGGGAACCGCCACGACCTCGCCGAGGGGGCCGAAAGCGTCGCGGAGGAGCGGGATGTTTTCGTCGGCGACGATCTTCATGGGTACGCTCGCAACGCGCTCCCCGTTGGGTCGCGGCTAAGCAAGGCGCCCCGCGCTAGGATTTTCCCCACTGCGTGTGGAATGTCCCTTCCTTGTCCACGCGCTCGTAGGTGTGGGCGCCGAAGTAATCGCGCTGGGCCTGGGTGAGGTTCTGCGGCAAGCGCTCACGCCGGTAGGAATCCACGTAACTCAGAGCCGACGCCAGGCCGAGGATCGGCACGCCCGCACGAGCGGCTTCACAGACTATAGTTCGCAGCGCCGCCGCCCGCTCGTTGACAATCTTCGCGAAGAACGGGTCCACCAGCAGGTTCGCCAGCGCCGCGTTCGTGCGATAGGCGACGGTGATGGGATCGAGGAGTTTGGAGCGGATGATGCAGCCGCCTTTCCATATTCGCGCAATCTCCGGAAATTCGAGATCGTATCCGTATTCCTTCGACGCCTCGCGCAGGAGGGCGAAGCCCTGGGCGTAGCAGCAGATTTCGGCGAGGTAAAGGGCGTCGCGCAGGGCCGCCAGGAGCGCCGCCTTGTCGGCCGAAGGCTCCTGCGCCGGGCCTTTCAGAAGCTTCGACGCGGCGACCCGCTCGTCTTTGAAGGCCGAGAGGATGCGGCCCTCGACGGCCATGTCAATCGTCGGCACCGCCACGCCGAGGTCCAGCGCGCTGCGGCTCGTCCACTTGCCGGTCCCTTTCTGGCCCGCCTTGTCCAGGATGAGGTCCACGAGGGGCTTGCCGGTGTCGGGGTCCTTGGCGGCCAGGTTGACGGCGGTGATCTCCGTGAGGTAGCCGCCCAATTCGCCGGCGTTCCATTCCGCGAAAGTTTTGCTCATCTCGCCGGCCTTCATGCCGAGCACCGACCGCAGGATGTCGTATACCTCGGCGATGCACTGCATGATGCCGTACTCGATGCCGTTGTGGACCATCTTGACGTAATGGCCTGCGCCGCGGGGACCGAGGTAGGCGCAGCAGGTCCCGTCCGCCTGAGCGGCGATTCGTTCGAGGATCGGCCCGACCAGGCGGTAGGCCTTCTCGCTCCCGCCGGGCATGATGGAAGGCCCTTTCAGGGCGCCTTCCTCGCCGCCCGAGACGCCCGTGCCGATGAAGAGGATCCCCTGCTTCGCCAGTTCCTCGACCCGCCGCTCCGTATCCTGGAAGAACGAGTTGCCGCCGTCTATCAGAAGGTCGCCCTTCTCCAAGTAGGGCAGGAAATGCTCGATCGTCTCGTCCACGGCCGGGCCGGCCTTGACCATCATCAGGATTTTGCGCGGCTTCTGGAGCGACGCGCAGAACTCCTTCGGCTCGTAGGTCGGGTGGATGTTCTTGCCGGCCGCGGGGCCTTCGACGAAGTCCCTGGTCTTCGAGCCGGTCCGGTTGAAGACGGCGACGGAGAAGCCCTTGCTTGCCAGGTTCAGGACGAGGTTCCGGCCCATCACGGCGAGTCCGGCAAGCCCGATTTCCTGCTTCGCCATGGGTTCCGGTCTCCTGGAAACCCCAAGAAGTGCCGACAGCCAAGGCGGGCCCGTCGGCCCGCGGCCTCGCCGCGAGGCGGGCCTCGCCCGGCGAGTCCGCCGAGGCGGGCATTGTAGCCGCCGGGCGGGGGGTGTCAAGGCACGCGGAAAAAGGGGTCAGAACCCTTTTCCGCGGAAAAGGGTCCTGACCCCTTTTTCCCCGGGCGAGGGGCGCTTACAATGGGCGGCGGAGGCAAGACATGGGAATCCCGGGCGCCAAGGCGACGCGCCGGCCGTGGTACGCCGACGGTCTGCGCTTCGAGTGCGGCGCGTGCGGGCGGTGCTGCGGCGGCGGGCCGGGGTATGTCTGGACCAGCGAAGCCGAGGCCGAAGCGATGGCCCGCCACCTGGGCCTGGAGGCCAAGGAGTTTCGGCGCCTGTACGCGCGGCGGCTGTGGCGGGGCCTCAGCCTCAAGGAAAAGTCGAACTACGATTGCATCCTGCTGGACGGCGCCGGCCGATGCTCGGCCTATCCGGTGCGGCCGAGGCAGTGCCGAACCTGGCCTTTCTGGCCGAGCAACCTGGTGAGCCCGGAGGCATGGGAGGCGGCGGCGGGGCGATGCGCAGGCATCGGGTCCGGAACGCTCTGGCGCCTGGAGGAAATCGAACTTCGGCGAGAGGAGATGGGGGCCTGAATGCGACCGCCGCATAAGGAAAAAGGGGACGGGAGTCTTTTGTGCGGAGCACCCGAAGGGCCGTTCCGGCAAAAGACTCCCGTCCCCTTTTTCTTGGAGCCGTGGGGCGAGCCGCCGCCGCTTCGGCCGCTGCACGCCCAGGACTCTTCGGCGCTGGCCGCCGTGTACGAGCGCGCGGACGCGGCGCTGGCGTCCGAGGCGGCCTCCTGCCGGGCGTGCGGCGAGTGCTGCCGGTTCGGACCCGACCGGCCGGTCCTTTTCGCGAGCGCCCTGGAACTGGCGTACCTGACGGCGTCGGCCGGCCGGCCGGCGCCGGACCGGGTGCCGAAGCCCGGCGGCCCGGATGCGCCGTGGCAATGTCCGTATCAGGAGGGGGCGCAGTGCACCGCCCGGGCGGGGCGGGCGATGGGGTGCCGGACCTATTTCTGCGACCCGGCGTCCCGTCGGCGGGGGGAAGAGGTCCATGCCGAGGCGTTTGACGAGATTCGCCGGATTGCCGGTCGGCGAAAAGAGGGGTGGTGGTACGGTCCGGCGAGGTTCTTCTTCTCTCGCGGAGCGTAGGGCAGGATTTCGGTTGACAGGGTCGGGGCGGCTCCTTATCATGCCGCACCGTTGTTTGGGGCCGCGACATTTGAGGATGCGGAAGGAGATGGAAGCGATGAAGCGAGCATTGCTGGTTCTGGTGCTGGTGGCGGCGGTGTCGCTCGTGGCGACGGGGTGTCAGAAGTCGGCCCACGACCGGTATCGCGAGTGGACGTATCGGCGCGTGGTGGCGGCGGACACGGTGGGCTTCGCCGACGACGTGGACGCGGTCTTCCTTTCGGAGCGGTCGACGCAACTGTCGCAGTGGTACCACCCGTAAGGCGCGGGTGAGGCGAGGCGAATACGGGGACGTTCCCGCTCTGCGGGAACGTCCCCTTTTTCTGTCTGAAGACAATGACTGAGTGGCGGCCCCGCCCCGGCGGGTAAACTTCCCAGGCCGCCACAGGTTTGGGATCGTGTGCTGTCCGCGGCGGCCTGGGAAGGCCGCCGCGCGGCAGGTTGATGGGCTTTACCGAATGGCGCTCACGGCCGCGCGCAGACGTCGGGGCGGTTGCAGGCCAGGGGCGGAGGTTCCAGTTCCTTGCCGGCCTCGACGCGGCGAACGAGGACCTGTCGCTGGCGGCTGCGGTCGCGGAAGACCGTGATGCCCTTGCACCCCATCTCGTAGGCCATCCGGTAAACCTCGGCGACGTCCTCGGGCGTGGCTTCGTGCGGAAGGTTGACGGTCTTGGAGACGGCGTTGTCCACGTGTTCCTGGAAGGCGGCCTGGAGGCGGACGTGCCAGGCGGCCTGGATCTCGTGGGCGGTGACAAAGACGCGCCGGACGTCTTCGGGAATCTCGGCGACGTCGGCCAGGGAGGGGGCCTCGGCGACGCGCGCCAGCAACCCCGCGCTCCAGAAGCCGCGCTCCCGCGCCGTCTGCTCCAGCAAGGGATGGGCCTCGGCGAGGACGGCCCCGTCGAGGACGTGGCGCTCCAGCGCGAGGGCGAAGATCGGCTCGATGCCCGACGAGCAGCCGGCCAGGATGCTGAGCGTGCCGGTCGGGGCGACGGTGGTGCGGCAAGCGTTGCGGAAGGCGGGACCGTCCGGCCGGTCGTAGATGCTCCCCCGAAGGTTCGGGAACGGGCCGCGCTCCCGACCCAAATCGGCGCTGGCGCGGTCGGCCTCGGCCCGGACGAAGCCCATCACCTCGCCGGCGACCCGGAGGGCCTCGTCCGAATCGTACGGCACGCCGAGGCGCAGCAGGAGGTCGGCGAAGCCCATGACGCCCAGGCCGATCTTCCGGTTCCCGTGGACCATCTCCGTAATCTGGGGCAGGGGGTACTGGCTCATCTCGATGCAGTTGTCGAGGAATCGGACGGCCATGCGGACGATTGAACCGAGGGCGTCCCAATCCATCCGGCCGCGACGGACCACCGTGTTGAGATTGATGGACCCGAGGTTGCAGGCTTCGTAGGGGAGGAGCGGCTGCTCGCCGCACGGGTTTGTGCACTCGATGGGCCCCAGGTGCGGGGTGGGGTTGTCCTGGTTGATGCGGTCGAGGAAGACGGCGCCGGGGTCGCCGCCGGCGTGGGCCTCATGGGCCATGGTCTCCCAGATGCGGCGTGCCGGGACGCGTCCGGCGACGCGCCGGCCGTGCGGATTGATGAGGGCGATGTCGGACCCCGCACGGATGGCTTCCATGAACGTGCGCGTGCAGGCGACGGAGATGTTGAAGTTCTCCAGTTCGCCCTCGACGCGTTTGGCGCGGCAGAAGATTTCGACGTCGGGATGGTTGCACTGGAGGACGCCCATGTTGGCGCCGCGGCGGAATCCGCCCTGGTTGATGGCGCCGGTGGCGTAGTTGAAGACCTTCATGAAGGAGATCGGGCCGGAGGCTTTGCCTCGGCTCGACTCGACCAGGTCGTCGGCGGGTCGGATGCGGCTGAAGGAGAAGCCCGTCCCGCCGCCCGACTTGTGGATGATGGCGGCGTACTTGATGGCGTCGAAGATCTTCTCGATGTCGTCGGGCACCGGCAGGACGAAACAGGCGGCCAACTGCTGCAGCCGCCGGCCGGCGTTCATCAGCGTGGGCGAGTTCGGCAGGAACTCCAGCCGCGTCATCAGACCGTAGAACTGTTCCTCGGCCGTGTGGGCGTCGCCGGCCGTCCCCCACGCGAGCTCCGCCTGGGCGATGTTGGCGGCGACGCGGCGGAACATGTCCTCGGGGGCCTCGATCGGCTCGCCCTGGTCGTCCTTTTTCAAGTACCGCTTCGCCAGCACCAGGCGCGCGTTGTCCGAAAGGGTCATCCGGGCCGGGATATCGGCGTCCATTTTCGGGATGGGCATCGTTTTCGTCTCGCGCAGGTTTCTTGCAGGACACGCCCGCCCGCCTAGGCAGGCGGCTCGGGCGGCGGTTTTTCAGTCGGCGTTTCGGTGTCGGCCTCGCCGGCCGATTCCTCTGTGGCCTCAGGTGTTTCATCCGAAGGCGATTCTTCCGGCCGGCCCAGGAGTTCCTTTTCACTATACATTGGGTGATAGGGCTCGACGTCGGGTACCCGGATGGCATCGAGGATTTCGTCAAACTCGGTTTTTTCGAGTTCGACCTCGTCCATCATTTCGCGGACGGCCTGGCGTTGGCGCGGGGTGGGCCGGCGGGGGCGCTGGCGCGCCAGGCCGTCGGCGCTGGCGGCGGCGCCCTTGGGCTTCTTGGCGCGGAAGGTTTCCGTGGCCGGGTCGCGCAGGAAGAGGCGGATGTCCTTGAAGTCCGCGCCCTGCTCCAGGCCGATGAGCCGCTGGCGCGCGAGTTCCAGCAGCGCTAGGAACATCGTAACCAGGTGCACCATGCCGCGCGCGGGGTCGAAAAGTTGGACGAAGAGGACGCTCTTCTCGGCCCGGAGGCGCGCGAGGAGTTCCTCGGCCGCCTGCTCGGCGGAAACGTCGTCGTACACGATCTCGCGGGGCTTGGAGTAGCCGAGCGTCCGGATGATCTGGCTGAAGGCGGTGAAGAGGTCCCAGACCTGGACGCCTTCGAGGAGTTCGTGGGCGGGGACCTCGGCGCTTGCGCCGGCGAGTTCCTCAAGCAACCGCTCGTCCACCTGCCGGCCGAACCGCCGGGCCATCTCCCGCCCCCGGTCGTCCAGTTGGCCGGCGGCTTCCTTGAAGCGGCGGTACTCAATCAACTGGCGGATGAGCGTCTCGCGCGGGTCCTCCTGGTCCTCCCCCTCCTCGACCTCGGCGGGCGGGCGGGGCAGGAGCGAGCGGCTCTTGATCTCCAGGAGCGTCGCCGCCAGGACCAGAAAATCGCCCGCCAAGTCGATGTCCAGCCCCTGGAGCATGTCGAGGTAGGCCAGGTACTGGTCGGCGATCCGCGCGATGGGAACCTCGCGGATGTCCACCTCCTCGCGCTTGATCAGATAGAGGAGAAGGTCCATCGGGCCGTTATAAACGTCGAGTTCAACCTTGTAACTCATGGGGTCCGCAGTTCCTTGGCTTACGCGGTCACAGTTTTCCCAGCCCCGTGAGCGACTTTACTTCATCGAGCGTCGCGCGGGCGACCGTCCGTGCCCGCCGGGCGCCGTCGGCCAGGAGTTCGCTGAGGCGCTCGGGGTGCGCCTCGAGTTCGGCCCGGCGCGCCCGCGGCTCGGCCAGGAGGTCCGTCAGCACGTTCGCCAGGTGGGCCTTGCAATCCGTGCATCCCCACTTCGAGGTGCGGCACTTGTCGGCCACGTCCTCGTAGGCGTTCGGATCGAACACCTTGTAGTACTGGCACACGTTGCAGTCTTCCGGGTGTCCGGGGTCGGCCAGGCGGATTCGCAACGGGTCGGTGATCATGGATATGACCTTCTTGCGGATGACGTCCGGCGGGTCCGCGATGTCAATCTGGTTGCCGTAACTTTTGGACATCTTGCGGCGGTCGAGGCCGAGCAGGCGCGGGCTGGACGTCAGTTTGGCCTGCGGCTCGACCAGGGCCTCGCCGCCCACCAGGTGGTTGAACCGCCGGACGATTTCGCGCGTCAGTTCCAGGTGCGGCAACTGGTCTTCGCCCACCGGCACAAAGTTTGCCTTGTAGAGGGCGATGTCGGCCGCTTGGAGCACCGGATAGCCCAGGAACGCGTAGTTGTGGACGTCCTTGGATGCAAGTTGCTCCATCTGTTCCTTGTAGGTCGGGTTCCGCTCGAGCCACGAGACGGGCGTATAGCAGGAGAGGATAAGGGCCAGTTCGGCGTGCTCGGGGACGTCGCTCTGGCGGAAGAGGACGCTCCGCTCAGGGTCCAGGCCGCAGGCGAGATAGTCTAGGAGGACCTGGATGGCAAATCCGGCGATGGGCCCGGGCTTCTCGTACTCGCTCATCAGGGCGTGGTAGTCGGCGATCATGAAGAAGCAGTCGAAGGCGTCCTGCAGGTCGCGCCAGTTCCAGAGCGCGCCCACCAGGTTCCCCAGGTGGAGGCGTCCGGTGGAGCGCATCCCGCTCAGGATCCGTTTCCGCCGCTTCTGCTTGGCTGTTTTGGATTGGTCCATTTAGGTCCCCGCTCCGAAAGCATACCATAGAATGGCGTCGGTGCCATTCGACCCCGCGAAAAGGCGCGTGAGCCCCAGGATCGGCCAGATCAGGAGCCCGGTGTAGCGGTTCAGCAGCACGATGCCGAGCAGCAAAAATATGCCGTAGCGCCGGAGTTGGACGTACCGGTCGGCCAGGCCCAGGGGCAGAAAGAGGCGGGCCAGATGGCTTCCGTCGAGCGGCGGGATCGGCAGGAGGTTGAAAACCCCCAGGCCGAAGTTCACGATGATCGCGAGCGAAAGCATCCTCCACAGGATCAGGCCGAGTTGGTTCTCGGCAAGAGCCCCTTGCCAGACCAACAGGCGCACCAGGCCGGCCAGCACGGCCGCCAGGCCGAAGTTGGCGGCAACTCCCGCCACGCTGACGAGGGCCTCGCTCCGCTTGCGCGTCTCGTAGTCGAAGTTGGCCGGGTTGACCGGCACTGGTTTCGCCCACCCGATGGGCGCGAACATCAGGCACAGCGTTCCTATCGGGTCCAGATGGGGCAGGGGATTCAGGGTCACCCGGCCCATGCGGTAGGCCGTGTCGTCCCCGCACTTGTAGGCCGTCCACGCGTGCATGAACTCGTGGACCGTCAGCGCAAAGAGGACGACGGGCAGACGCAGAACCAACCCGATGATGAAAGTGTCGTCAACCAAGTCCGAATCCTTTGACCGGTGGGAAAGCCGCCCGTGCCGTCGTGCTCGGCCGCCCAAAGGGTCCCAGTTTACCGTCCGCGCGGGGGCAAGTCAACGTTCGCGCCGAACCGTGTCGCCGCAAAGTGATAATGTCCGGTTTCCGCAAAGTAGAATTGTCCTCTTTCCGGCCGGGTGGCCGGGAGGAGGACGAGGATGGAACTGCGGATGAGCCGGAAGGAACGGGATCGGTTGAAGGTGGTGGCGGCCTTG
>DATKUU010000280.1:0-2457 GCA_035530455.1 Phycisphaerae bacterium
TCTGGTTCATCCGCCAACTCGCCCTCGAGGCTCAGTTGATTCTCAAGCCCGGTGCATCGTTTCTATGCTTCATTGACTGGCGCCAGTATCCCGAGTGCTATGCCGCGATCGAGACCGCGAACCTCCGAGTGCAAGCGATGGTCGTCTGGGACAAGGTACATATGGCCCTAGGCAACGGCTTTCGCAAGAGGCACGAACTGATCATTCACGCCTGCCGCGGAACTCCGAGCGTCTATGACAGGTCCACCCCCGACGTGATCAAGTGCCCGCGAGAACCCCCCTCGAAGATCCACCCCACCATTAAACCAACGCAACTCCTGGCGCGTCTGCTTGCGGTTGTCTCCAACGCGGAGGCCTTGGTTCTCGACCCGATGATGGGTTCTGGCTCTACCGGCGTGGCCGCGATTGAAACCGGCCGCCGCTTCGTCGGCATCGAAATCGACCGCGGTTACTTTGAGATCGCCTGCCAGCGCATCGCCGACGCCGCCCCGCTCTTCACACAGACGCCCGTCCCGGAGAACGCTGCCCTTGACCCCACCCCTTGACAGCAAAAAACGGAAGCACGCCTGAAACCGCAAAGGACGCGAAGAACGCAAAGGGAGCATAGGGTGTCGAAACGACTGACCGCCATCGTCCCCTGGTTCGGCAGCAAGCGGACACTGGCACCGACGATCATCGATGAACTCGGACCCCACCGCGCCTACTGGGAGCCGTTCTGTGGATCGTGTGCGGTCCTCTTTGCCAAATCCCCCGCCGCCATGGAAACGGTCTGCGACCTCCACGGGGACCTGACCAATCTCGCCCTCGTTCTCGCCTCCGAACGCTGGGCCGAGCTGTACGAGCGCATGGGCCGGACGATCCTGTCCGAGACCCTATTTCAACAGTGCCACGCCGCTAGTTTCGGGGAGCCCGCCCCGGCCGTGGCGCCGTCGCCGTCGGACGTGGCGACCCCGCACGTCGAGCGGGCGTGGGCGTATCTCGTCGCCTCCTGGGCAGGCCGCAACGGCATGGCGGGGATGCCGCGGTACAGCGCCAATATCTCGGTGCGCTACACCGCGAACGGCGGGTCTTCGCCGGGGCGGTTCCGAAACGTGGCCGACTCCATCCCCCACTGGCACAAACGCCTGCGCAACGTCCTGATTCTCAACCGCGACGCTTTCGAGGTCCTGCCCCGGATCGCGGATGCCGCGGGCACTGTCCTCTATATCGACCCGCCCTATTTTGAGGAGAGCAGGGGCACCGGCCGCCAAGCCGGGAAGGCCGGCGGCAGCCGGTATCTGTTCGACTTTGATCCCGACGACCACGCGCGCCTTGCGGAGGCCCTCGGGCGGTTCACCCAGGCCAGGGTCGTCGTCTCCTACTACGATGATCCCCGCCTTCCCGGCCTGTACCCGCCGGACCGCTGGACGCGCCGGATGGTCTATCGCCAGAAGAATCTTCATGTCCAAAACCGGCGAGGGGAAGGCGCCTGCATCGCGCCTGAGGTTTTGCTGATCAACGGCCCGGCGTTGGGAGCGTCGCCATGACACCCGTTTCCATCCGAGGCGGACGGCCGGACCGGTACGGCGAGGGGAACGCGCTGCGCGGGTACGGGACGAAGGGGGAGGATTGGGGCAACAGGGAGGCCGTCCACCTCGCCCGCTTCGCCCGGGCGATCGGCCTCGATGAGTTCGATGACCACCCGGACGCGTCTCCAGCCTCCAGCCTCCAGCCTCCGGCCTCTCCCTTATGGCTCTGCCCGTCCTGCGGATGGTCCCCCGGCGACGACCTCGGCGTGCCCCGCGACCCCCCGCCGGCCGCCTGCCCGAAATGCGGGTGCGCGACGTTTGAGCCGGTCGCGCCGCCGTCGGAACCCTCGACGGCCCGCCTGCCGCCCGACGGGCCGCGCCACGTCAAGCGCCTGACCGGCGCCCAGCGCCAGCAGGTCGGCCACCTCGCCCGCACGACGGCGATGACCGACACCGAGATCGCCGCCCTCCTCGGCTGCTCCGAGACCACGGCCCGCCGACACCGCGCCCGGGCAGGCCTGGGGACGGCCCGACGCCGGCGCGGGGGGCGAGCGACACGCAAACCGCCTTCGCCTTCGGCGAGAAAGGCGTAACCCATGCTGACCAACCCCAAACCCGGCAGCCTCGCCCAGGTCTGGTATCGCCAGGGCGTGCGCCAGCACATGCCGCTCCACGGCAAGGTGGGCGAGGTCGTGGCGGTCGGCCAGAGGCGGCCGAGAAACCACGGCGTCTCGATCGAGGGGAAGGTGTACGTGGTGCCCTGCGGCAACCTGAGGAGACCCGAATCGACTGGCCGTGGGTCGTCGCAAACTGGGAAAAGGAGAAGCCATGAACCGGACTCCGATTGAATGGTGTGACCGTGCATCGAACCCCGTCCGCGCCCGCCGCACGAGCGACGGGAAGGTCGGCTGGGTCTGCACCAAGTGCGCGAGCGGCTGCCAGAACTGCT
>DATKUU010000281.1:0-2534 GCA_035530455.1 Phycisphaerae bacterium
TCTTGTCGCGGTACCACCGCGTTTCCCAGTCCACCCAATAATTCTCGTGCAGGACAGGGATGAGGACGTGCTTATAATTTCCCACGTCGGCGAGGTCGTCGAAGAGTTCAAAATCGAAAAACCGGATCAGGAGTTCCCACATCGCCGCGTCGTCAATCGCCAGAAACGGTTCGTACACGCCCCATACGGGTTGGCGCACGATGCGAGGCTCGTCAAACGCAGCGTTAATGATGTCCCACGGAATAGTATCCTTTGTGCACCGGCTCTCGCCCCAGCACACGATGCCGTCGGCACCCTCTCGGAACGCCCCGCGAATAGCGAAGTCCACCATCGCCGGGTTCTCAGGCGCGCCTGTGTATGAGTTGAACAGTTGCGGACCGGCCTTGACGATGCGCCCGTAGAATTTCGCCCGTATCACCTCGCCGAACAGGGCGTAAGGCGAACGATAGGCCCATGTCTCCGCGCGCGGGTCGAAGGGGTTGCATCTGCGCCACGCCTGGATAAACTCCTGCGACTGGATGTCGGCCAGGTGTTCGGGGAAGGCGCACATGACCTCGGCGGGCACCTGTGCGTAGAGCGCCAACATCTGCTCACGAGTCCACGGGCCGTCCGATGCCGCCATGATGGACGGGATGTTATCCCACGGAAAGGCAAGCGCGTCCTCATTCGAGACGTAGGCTTGATAGGCGAAGCCAAAGGACTTCGCCTTTATCGCCTGTTTCGCGTTGTCGTAATCTCGCCATCCGCCCTGCCAGACTACAGGCATGTCGAGCCGTACTTCGGCTGGCCGCGTCAAGTCCCAAAACGTGAAGTCCCGTATCCTCGGCGTGTCCGGGACGGGCACCGGCTCCGGCGGCACTGCCCTATCAACCCGCAGCCGCTCACAACATTTCGGGCAGGTAAATTCGTTTGCGAACTCAAGTGTATTACTCATCTGTCGTGCCCTCCTCTATATCCGCCAACATACATGACTCCGTACAGTAGAGATTTCCGTCGTGGCTCCAGCAGCGGTCACGCAGCGCTCGTCCACACCGCGCACACGGCTCCGGAATCTTGTTCGCCTCGTCCTTGGTCATTTCGCCGCCTGCGGCGGGCTGGATTGCTCGTTAGTCATTTCGTCCTCCTCTCTCCGGCCCTGCCAACCTGTTTAGTTCGACGCGCCAGGCGCTCCACCGAGTCCACTACGAAACAGTGTGCGCTGTGACCCTGAAACGTCGTTCGGCACAGACGCGCCACGGCTTTTTGCCCAGCCTCTTCCTCGTCTTTTGCGAATGCCTGGACCGCTCCCGTGTAAAACGCCAGGCCCGGACTTGGCGTCGTGTGCAGTCTAACGAGAAACCGCCTCTCTGTGTGATTCTCCGCGTTCACTATTTCGCCTCCTTCACCTTCTGCCGCCGCGCCCACTTCAACCCTATCCACGCGGCGTCCGCCTCGTCGTCGCGCCAGTCCTTTTTCGCCGTGTAGGTCAACTGCGCCAGTTCCGCCTGGCGCCGCTCCTTCGGCTTGCGCTCGTGCACGTGGAATACGTTCTTCGGCCCTACGCGGTGCGCCATCTCGTTTTCCCACGACCCCTGCCGGTACGCCTGTATCGCCACGGAGCGCCCGTTTGTTTTTTTGCCGAACGTGATGCCGGTAATCGCGGCAAACACCGCCGCGTCATACTCGCTCTCGTGCGGGAATGTTCGTTTGCCCTTGTCCCCGGTCGGGGCGAAATATCCGCACTGCCCGTGGTCGGTGACGCGCTCCGCGCGCGGGTCGATAAGCGCCCAGCCGATGGTACCGCCTATGTCGAGGGCGAGGAGGGTCACGCGTTGTCCTCCCCCGGCAGCAGCAACCAGCCACGCAGCGTCACCGTAGACCCCGTACTATGGTCATACCACTCGCCGCGCACGATGTCCCAAGCCACTATGGCCGGGCCCGATACGCCCGTGCCGACCAGTCCGGCGAATGACTGGTTTCGCGGCGGCGGTGGTGCCGCCGCCGGGTCGAGCCATGCGTTGCCTATGGGCCACCAGCCCTCGACATCATAAGGAGCCCGCGATCCCGCACGGTTAAACCAACCAGCAATTGCTCTGCCCGGCCCTGGCTTCGTAGCCCACTGCACGGCCTCTGGCAAGCCGCCTCGAAAAATGGTAATCCACGTCCCGTCCATCGGCGCACACTTCATGTCCAGCATCACAGTCCTCCTCCCACAATGCGCCAGAGCGCTACCAGGTATGGGCCGATGGCCATACCCACGGCTATCATGCCCGCAAGGTCCAGGCCAGCCAGCGCATACTGTTGCCACCGGCGCTTAACGTAGGGGAACTTGTACGTGCTGTAGGCTACACAGCCCACGCCCAGGAGGACTAACGCTATTCGTAGTGCCGTGGTCATCACTCGCTCCTTTCAGTTAAGCCCCGACCTGCCCCCGCGCCTGTCCTGAACGAACCTGTTTCCGATTGAGCAACCATCCCGTGTTTGGTACCTGGAGGTTTTGCATGGTGGCGGCACCTCCTCTCGCATGGCACGGGGGCGGTCAGGGCATCTTTTTG
>DATKUU010000282.1:0-12910 GCA_035530455.1 Phycisphaerae bacterium
GGTCCGCAGCGTCCGGCGGATCGAGCCGGGCGAGGTCGGGCGGCCCGAGCCGAAGCGACCGGCGTCGCGCGCCAAGCCGTCCCGGAAACCCAGGGCCGCGGTCTCCCGCAAAGTGGCCGCCGGCCTGCCGCATCACACCGTAGCCGGCGAGCAGCGGGCATGCCAGGCCTGCGGCCGGCCGTTCACCCCGCGCCGGAAGGACCAGAAGTTCTGCACGGACCCCGCGTGCCGGAAGGCCCGGCACCGGGGATACCTTCGGCAGAGCCGGGCGCGCGGCAAGCCCCCGCTCGCCGAGCGACGTTGTGAAAAGTGCGGCCGGACCTTCCTGCCGCGCCGGAAGGACCAGCGGTTCTGCTCGAACTGCTCGACGGCGGCGAGCCGGCGGCGCAATGCGGAGGCCCGTCCCCCCGTCCCCCCGGCCGAAGCGGCGACGGACTGAGCCGGGCCGATCCGGGCGCCTGGCTCCGGGATGAGGCCCCGGTCCGCTCGCCGCGCGATGTCCCCGCCTGGCGGACATGCCTCCGCTGTCACCGCCCGTTCTGGTCGGAGGGCTTCGGGAATCGGATCTGTCTGGGATGTCAGCCATGATTGATCGGCTGAGCCATGGCGACCGGAAGCGCCGACGCGGCCGGATGGCCCGCGCGGTCGCCGCCGGCGAGGTCCCCGCCGACGTCGCCGAGCGCTTCCGGGTCACGCCCGGCCTCGTCTATCGCGCCTGCATCGAGTTCGGCGTCCCCGTCCCGCGCCGCCGCTCGCGCCGGCCGACGACGCGGTATCGGTGTTTCGACGTGCTCGCCGCGATCCGACGGGGCGGCACGAACGCCAGCATCGCCCGCGCGGCCGGCGTCAGCCGGCAATACGTCCACGAAATCCGCAGCGCCGCCGGGCTCGCCGGGCTGCTCGACCGAGGCCCGGACGCGAAGGATAACGGAAGATAATGGAAGTCAGGAGAAATGACATGCTCACCCAGTTCTCAGCGCTCGATCTCGACCTGATCGACGAGGGGCGGTTCCGCGCGGAGATCGAGGCGGACCTCGCCGCGGCCCAGGAGGCCATCATCGCGTTCGGCCGCGAGTGGAACGACGCCGCGAAGAAGGCCAAGGCCCGCGTCGTCATCAAGGTCGACCTGATCGCGGTGGACCCCGCGAAGCACAGCTACGCGATCAAGGCCCAGTCGCACGTCGAGCGGCCCGCCCGGCCGGCCGGCGTGTCGCTCGCCGTCGCCGGCGAGGAAGACGAGCAGCTCGCGCTGTTCGTCCGCCGGGCCGGCAGTGGGCGCGACAGCCCGAGGCAGCGGATCCTCACGACCGAGGACGGCCGCCGCGTCGATGCCGAGACCGGCGAGGTGGTCGAGGAGAAGGCGAAGTGACCGACCCGCCGCAGTCCGAGCTCTTCGAGACGCGGCCGCCCGTCCCCGCGCACTGCGTCCGGCCTCCTCCTCGGCCTGAGCCGCCGCCGCCGACCGGGGCCCGCACCGTTCCCCGGGCCCCCCGGCGGTGCGGCCGGACGATCAAACGGCTTCGGAAACGCAACCGCGAGGGCCGCCTCTCGCTCCAGTACCAGATCATCGACCGGCTCGCACGGCGCGGGTTCCTCACGTCGAAGGAGCTGCGCGTCATCGGCCGGAACGACCGCGGCCAGAGCGCCCCGCAGCGGCTCCGGGACGTCCCGCTCTACGGCCTCACGCTCTTCGGACCGCTCGAGTGGCCCGAGACGCTGACCGTCGCCGAACGCGAGCTCTCCGTCGCCGAGCGGCACGCCCTGCTCGAGGCCGAGCCGCGGACCGGCCGGACCTGGGTCCTCGAACGGGCCAGCCGGCCGCGCGCCTGGGCGCTTGTCGCCCGGGCGAACCGGCGCGGATGAAAAACATGTCGCTGCGGGCCGATCAGCGCCGGTTCGGCCCGAATGCAGCATCTATCACAAGCGGCGCAAAAGGAGACGTGGCGATGGAAAGGTATGGCGTGCGGTTGGAGTTTGTCGAGGAGCTTTTGGGCACGGCGAGCGCGGACCCGGAGCTGTATGAGAAGTTCATCCTCTCGAAGCGTCCGCCGTCGGACGACGAGGACGAGCTCGGGGCGCTGCCGGAAGTGGAAGAGGAAATCCAGGCAAACACGACGGTCTTCCGGCGCGACAGCGAGGGGCGGCCCATCCTCTACGATTATCAGGTGAAGGGTTTCTTCAAGGACGCCTGCGGCTGCCTCCGCCGGGTGACGGGCACGCACAGCAACAAGCTTAAGGCGTATCGGAAAGAAATCGACGGCCTGATCTTCGTCGCCCCGAGGCAGATCCCCATCGAGTTGCCCGCCGGCGCGGAGCTCGGCATCTGCGAACGGCCGCTCCGGGCGCAGACCGCCCAGGGCGAGCGGATCGCGCTGGCGCGGTCCGAAACGGCACCGGCCGGCTCGCTGATCTCGTTCGAGGTGAAGCTGCTCAAGCCCGGCCTGTTGCCTGCTTTGGGCGAGTGGCTGGAATACGGCGAACTGCGCGGGCTCGGGCAATGGCGGAACAGCGGCGCGGGCCGTTTCCGTGTCGCCCAATTTGAGCAGGCGAAACCGGAGGCCGTCGTTGCATAACCCCGCTGGGGCCGAGCCTGGCGACGCGCCGCAGCGGCAGAGCAGAGCGGAGCAAGGCATGGCAAGGGCGGTGCGGAGTTTGGCAGGGCCGGGCAGCGGCGCAGCATAGCAAAGCAAAGCACGGCAAAGGCCAAGCGAGGCAGGGCCCGGCAAAGGCGGAGCAAAGGCCAGGCGAGGCGTGGCGGGGCAAAGGCCTTGCGATGCCTGGCGCGGCAAAGGCCAAGTGGCGCAACGCCCGGCAAAGGCCAAGCAAAGCAGAGCAAGGGCAGTGCATGGTAATCCGGGGCGGGCGAAGATCGCGGCGGCGCGTGGCCGCCGCAATCGGATGGCAGAGTCCAGTGTGTGTCCAACCGGTGGCCGCCCGCCCCGGGTTTGTCAAGGCGTCAAGGTGGCAAGGTGGCACGGCCGTCCCGGCTGTGGATTCATGAACTCACGGGCGGGACGCCCGTGGCACGAGAGAGGAGCGGTTCATGCGATGGCCCTTGTATGCGGCGATCGTCTTGCTGTTCATCGCCGCCGGCCTGACCGACCTGATCCAGGGCGAGACGAAGCTCGGCGTGACGGCGATTCTGTTCGGGATCGCCAACGCCGTGATCTTCTTCTGGCGGTGAAAGGCGACAGCGAAAAAGCTTGCCCGGCGCAGCGGGATTTCCCTTGATCCCCCGGAGCCGGGCGGGCTGAGTGGACGTCGGACGCGGAGATCGGGCGATGGGCAAGATGCGAGGTGCGGAGTCCCGGCACCAGATCAAGTCGAAGCTGCGCGGCCCGGGGCTCAAGCCGGCCTGGCGGACGTGTCTCTTCTGCGCCGACCGGCGCGAGCTGGCCGGCCTGCCGCCTGTCAAATTCTGGAGCCCGAGCGCGGGACACCGCAAGTGCCCGGAGTGCCGCCGGAACGAACAGAAGCAGGGGGTCGCGGAGTACGGCTACCGGCTCGACGACGCGGCGGCGGAGCCGTCCGAAGGACCCGAGACGATGGAGGACGATGCCGATGTGTGAACGACTCGAAGACGTGTGCCGGGACATCCTCAAGCACGAGCAGCTCCGGGCGCGGACCTGGGAGCGGCTTCGAAGAGCGCTCGACGGACAGGGCCAGGCCGCCGGCGTCGGCGACCGGGACGAATACGGGCGAACCGTGGTGCGGACGTAGTGGGGCCGGCCGATGAGCGACAAGCAGAGCCATCGCGCCTGGGAGCTGCCGGAATCCATTCGCGGCGCGGAGTTCATCATCGCGCTCGCCCTGGCCGACCAGGCCGGGGACGACGGGATCTGCTGGCCGAGCGATGAGACCCTTGCGGCGAAGGCGCGGATCGACGAGCGGACGGTCCGGCGCTGCATCCGCTCGCTCGAGGAGCGCGGCTTCCTCGAGACCCGGCCGATGCTCGGGCTGCCGAGCGTGTTCATCCTGCACCTGCCGGACCCGGTCCGGCGGCGGCGCCCGAAGCCTCGCCGCCTCCGCCCCGACGATCCCCGGCGGCTCTTTCAGCCGGCCGCGAACCCCGGACATGATGTCCGGGGTAGCCCCGGCGGAACCCCGGACACCATGTCCGGGGTAACCCCGGACATCCTGTCCGCGAACCCCGGACATCCTGTCCACCCCTATTAAAGAACCGAATTCGGAACCCTATTCGGAACCCTATTCGGAACCGAGTCTCGGTTTCGGGAAAAAACGAACCGGCCATGTTTCGGATTCGATTCGGGCCGGAGACGCGCTCGCCGGCGCGGTCGGCGTAACGGACGGGGCCGGGAAGCTGCTCGGGGCGCTCGTCCGCCGGCTCGCGGTCGACGGGGCCGGCCGGACGAGACAGGCGCGGTCGGACCTCACCTGCCTCCGGCGCTGCGTGACCGAGTGGGCGCTCGGCCGGTTCGGCCCGGCGGACCAGGCCAGGGCGACGCTCCTGCGGATGGCGACCGAAGTCGCCGAGGCCCGGAACCCCCGCGCGGCGTTCCAGGCACGGCTGAAGGAGCTGCGGGAGGAACGCGAGACGAGGAAGGAGGGCTGACGGGTGGGGGTGATCGAGGTTCCTGCGCTCAGTCTGTGGCAGCCGTGGGCCTGGCTTCTCGTCCACGGCCATGAGCATGCGAACGGCAAGCGGATCGAGAATCGCCGGTGGCCGCTGCCGGAATCGGCCTGTGGCCGGTGGTGTCTGATTCATGCGGCGAAGCGCGGGGCGACAGAGAAGGAACTTCTCGCGGCTCGCTGCGTCGCGCGGGCGGCCGGTCTGCCTGCGCCGGACCTGCCCTGGTGCAACGAGCAGTTGATGCAGACGAACGCGGCCGGGGCGGTCGTCGCGGCGTTCGGGGGCATCGTCGGCGCGGTGAAGTGGGGCGCGCCCGCCGACTGCGAAGCGCACTATTCGTCGCCCTGGTGGGCGGGTCCGTTCGGCTGGCCCACGCTGGACGCGAAGGTCCTCCCGTTCGTTGCGTGGCGCGGACGGCAGGGTCTTTTCGGCGTGCCGCTGAGCGGGCTGCCGGCGGCGTATCAATGGCTCGGGAAGGAGGCGAGTGATGAGTGAGCAGACGACCCAAGAGGCACCGACGGTCCGCGAGATCGTCGAGGAGTGGCTGAAAAGGGACGGGTACGACGGGCTGTATAGCCGGGATGCGTGTTGCAGCTGTTTCGCAGGCGACCTAATGCCATGCCTCGACCCGTGCGGCGCTTGCCGCCCCGGCTACGCGCATAAATGCCCCGCGTCCATCAGCGCCGAGTATGGGGCGGAGCGCATTATCACGTCGAGCCCGGCCGAGCCCGACTGGGAGCAGGTGGAGTTCTGAGGAGGCGAGCGATGGGCGATGAACGGGCGACGGCTAATCTCAGGATTTACGCGGAAGTGAACGTGGCGGTCAAGGTCCGGCTGACTCGGCCGGAACTCGAGCTGCTTGGCAACGGGCTCACGTCCGAGGAGATGGACAAGGCGATCATGCGGGCGCTCGGCAAGCGGCTCTCTGTGCCGACACGAGAAGCGCCTGAAGGTGAGGACCAATTCATCGCCGCGCAGGTGACAGATTGCGACGGTCAGGACGTGCCGGAGCAGCCGTACATCTGTTCATAGGGCGAAGAAGGAGCTGCGCGATGAAGCGTGAGGAGGTGCTCGAGCGGGTCCGCAAGCTGATGGCGCTCGGCGACCGGGACCGGAACCCGAACCAGGCGGAGGCCGAGGCCGCATTGGACCGGGCACAGGAGTTGATCGCGCGCTGGAACATCGAGAACCAGGAGCTGCGGCACGGCCCCGCCGCGCGGGGCTTCAAGTACTCGGTGATCGTCGAGCGGCGCGGCCGGACGCGGGAGGAGCCGTTTGTCGCGCACATCCTCGAGAAATTCTTCCAGGTCCTGCCGCTCGAGAAGGGCAGCCGCGCGGGGCGCGTCGTCTCGCTTTTCGGCACCGAGCCGAACGTCCAGGCGGCCGAGCTGGTCTGGCATTATCTCGCGCGGACGTACCGCGCTCTCTGGCGCAGGTGTCGCAAGGCCTGGGGCCCCGAGCACATCGAGCAGCGCGCGTTTTACTGGGGCGTCACGGCCGCGCTGGAGAAAAAACTGGCTGCCGCCCGGGCGAGACAGTTCAGCGACGCGGACCGCAGGGCCCTTGTCCAGGTCGGGCGGGACCTCAGAAAGGCGTTTACGTCGACGACCGGGGTGGAGATCCGGGAAAATCAGCCGAAGCCAGACCGCAAGCCGCCCGACGAACGCGAAACACTGGGCTGGCTCGTCGGCCAGATCGTCGGCGAGGAGATCGAGATCCGGCCGGGCCTGGCCGCGCGGCCGGCGCGGCAGGCTTTGCCGCAACAACGTTCGTTTTCGTGGAGAAGAAAGGAGTAAGGCGATGAGTAAGACGATGCTGATGGAGCTGGACCCGGCGGTGCTGATCCCGACGCCGGACAATCCCGAGGGCCGGGCCGATCCGAAGTCCGAGTCGTTCCGCGATCTGGTCGCAAGCATCCGGGGCAAGGGCGTCCAGGTCCCCGGCCAGGCCCGGCCGCACCCGAACAAGCCGGGCCAGTACGACCTGCTCGACGGCAGCCGCCGGCGGGCGGCCTGCGCGGAGATCGGCTGCATGATGCCCGTGCTCGTCCACGAGGACCTCGACGACGCCGCGGCGTTCGACCTGTGCTTCGCCGCGAACTTCGCACGCGAGGACCTCACGCCGATGCAGGAGGCGGCGGCCGTCAGAATCACGCTCGGGAAGTACCAGCAGGACCTCTTCGCGGTCGCCGTGAAGTTCGGCCGGTCGCAGCAGTGGGTGGCGATGCGGCTCAAGGTCGGCGAGATCGCGCCGAAGGTCCGCGAGAAGCTCGGCCGGAACGGCCGGACCGATAATTGGACGATGGGCCACTGGGCCGTCGTCGCCCGGCTCCCGGCCGGCATCCAGGCGCACTGGGCGCAGAACGGCCGCTTCGATCGGGACTGGACGGTAAAGGAGCTCGAGCAGTTCTTGAACGACGAGTACCTCCGGCTGCTCCCGAAGGCGCCGTGGGCCGCGGACAGCGCCGACATCCTGCCCGCGGCCGGCGCATGCTCGGCGTGCCCGAAGCGCTCGAGCCAGGAAGCCCTGCTCTTCCACGGCGACGAGCCCGAGGAGACGGTCGCCGCGACCGACCGCTGCCTTGACCCCGGCTGCTGGGCGAAGAAGCAGGCAGCCTGGCTCAAGTTCCGCCGGGCCGAACTGGAAGCCGAGCACAAGCGGAACGTCCCCGCGATCTCGGAATCATACCTCGGCTATTACGGGGAGCGGGACCTCAAGCGGCAGGGCTTCAGCGACGTGATCGGACCGGGCGCCTACGTGACCTGCGGCAAGAGCGAGAAGGGCGCGACCCCGGCGCTCGTCGTCCACGGCAAGGGCACCGGCCAGCTCCGCTGGGTCCGGCCGCCCTCCACCGGCCGCCGCGCCCGGGGCGGCGAGAAGGGCAAGGCGACCCCGCTCGCTGTCCGCCGGGCGAACCTCGAGAAGCGCCGGCTCTGCCATGCGATCGACGAGCTCGCCCGCACGATCGGCGAGCTCGGGCCGGACGCCGTCGATCCCGACCAGCTCGACGCCCTCGCCGCGGTCTTCGGGATCGAGCGGCCGGGTTGGCAGGACAAGCGGGACCGCTGGAAACTCTACAGCGAGATCGTGGGCGACGGGCCGAAGCGCAAGACCGAGCTCTGGATCAAGGCGCGGGCGCGGCTCTGCGAGAACATCACGCAGCAGCGGCATCGGTTGAGTGGCGAGGCCGGGTACAAGGACTGCAAGCCGGTGACCGCGTGGTGCACGAGCGCGGCGGCCGTCGTGAAAATCCAGTTCGCCGAACTCTCGACCGCGGCCGTCGCCGCGATCCCGGAGCCGAAGACGTGGAAGAACCTGAACGCGGACGGCACGCCGAAAACAACGCCCACCACGAAGAGCACGAAGGGTGCGAAAGGTAAGGGCAAGAAAAAGGGGCGGGCGAAGACACCGGCACAGCAGGCTGCGGACGAGCGCGTGTGCAAGGCGATCAAGGAGATGCAGACGCCGGCCGATCCGCCGCCGGCCGTCAACCGCGAGGTCTATCTCAAGGTGAAGCACAACGGGCTCTCGGCCGGCCGGCACACGGTCACCGCCATCAAAGTCGGCCGCGCCTGGACGCGCTTCACCGACAGCGGCGGGCGCCGGCATAAGATCCGCAACGCCCAGGTCACCGTGTACGGGGCCGAGGCGGCGGAGTAGGACCGGCCGGCCGGCCAAAATTCTGAGGTGGTGAGAATGGGAATCTGTGGATGTGCGAGCCAAGAAGCGGACATGGCCGTTAGGTTGCCGGACGGGAGCATTGTCGCTTTGTCGGTGTATCCCGGATGTCCCGACTGCGAGGCCGTGGTCGGCGTGACACTGTACGGTTACATCGGCAATGAAACCGACCTTGACTGTTGGGTGCCGTGTGAGCAACAGGACCTCACGCTAGACGGGTGGGGCGGAAATGAAGGGGCGGGCGTGAGCATGCCGCTACTCGACGTGGATGATCTCGTAGAGGCGGCGAGCGCCATCGAGCGGGCGGGTAATCGCGTGTCGGCCTATGAGGACCCGGGCGGCGAGACGGAGGGCGACTATGAAAGCGTCCGCGACTGGATGAAGGACCACGGCCTGGCGCTGCTACAGGACACGCTTCGGCGAACGGCCCGACGCTGGGCTGCAATCAAGGACGGCCGCTGACCGGCCAGCCCGGGAAGATTCTGAGGTGGTGAAAGGAGGTGCAAAATGAGCGACAAACCGACTGTGATCTGTTTGTGCGGATCGACGCGCTTCGCCGACCAGCATGCGATCCTCCGGTGGGAACTGGAGAAGCAGGGCGCGATTGTCCTGATGATCAACTACTTGCCGGCGTGGTACGCCGAGGAACAGGGCTGGCGGGGCCACCATCATTTCGGCGAGGCCGCGGGAGTCAAGGAGCAGCTCGACGAGCTGCACCTGCGGAAGATCGACCTCGCGGACAAGGTCCTGGTCGTCAACGTCGACGGCTACATCGGCGACTCGACTCGCCGCGAGATCGAGTACGCAGAGAAGACCGGCAAGTCGGTCGAATACTTGGAGCCGATCTCGTGAACGGCGAACGCAGGAAAGCGGTGCAGGCCGGCCAGCGACCCGGCGACGGGCGATTCGCCCCGCTCGAGCCCGAGCTGTTCTACAAGACACTGGCCGCCCGGCAGAAAGGAGACGAATGATGAGCGACAAAGATCGACTGGATGGGTTTCTGAATGCGGTCCGTGCGGAACTCGAGCGGTCGGTCAATGGGTTCGGCTGGGCGCTCGGCATGCCGGTCTATGTGCGGATCGTGGGAGACGTGGGCGACCTGGCCGAGGCGGTTGGCGAGGTCGCCATGATCCTGAACCAGGCTCGTAGCGGCAACGGCGAGGTTCTGGCCTGGCTCGGGGGCAAACTCGTCTACGTCGCGGCAAAGGCGCTGGAGATGATGCTCGTAATGCAGAAACGGCAGGACTTGGGCCTTCCGTGGTTCCGCGATGAGAGCGGGTACACGAAGTGAACGGCAGGCTCGTTTGGATTCGGCTCTGGCAACTGCACCTGTTCGGTGCGTTTGGAAAGGAGGCGGGCGATGAAGATCGTGAAAGTGACGGCGAGCGCGGGGCGGACGTTCAACCATCCGCACGAGGAGTACTCGAACCTGCGGAACCAGGTGACGCTCGAGGCGGCTGTGGGCGAAGATGAGGACGGCGCGGTCGCCGCGAAGACGCTCCAGGGGCTGGCCGAGGATCTGGCCGAGGACCGCAAGGCCGCCAGCCTGCGCGAGCTGGGCGAGCGACGCGAACGCGAACGGCTCCTGGACCGCGCCCGGCGGCTCCGCAAAAGGCAGTACGCGGCGGAGGCGCTGCTGCGCGAACTCGGCGCGGTGGATCCCGCGGAGCCGATACAACTCGCGCCGGACGGCTCGACGGACGTCGAGCAACACCGGGAACAGACCGAACGGCGCGATACGGCAGCCGCGGAGATCCACGGCATCCTGTCCGGCGATCCGCTGATCCTCGCGGAGTTCAGCGCGGATCGGGTCTGCCGGCAGTGCGGGTGCTGCGACGATTGCGCTTGCTACGACCGTCAGACGGGCAAGCCGTGTCATTGGGTCGAGCGGGACCTGTGCTCCGTCTGCGCGCGCGAGCTGGCCGAACAGGAGGAAGAGGATGGCGAACAAAACAAATCCGCCGACGTGTGACCTTGTCGATTTGCGGGTTGTGTGGAATCTGACCGGGACATCCCGCTACTATGGCGTGATGGTCTATGCGACGGGCATGGGCGTCCTTCTGGAGGGTGATTTCCCCCGGAAGCGAGCCGCCGAGAAGCGGATGCGTGAGCTGCGGAAGGTGTGGGATAACTGCCCGACGTTTCGCCTCGACATCGCCAAGCAGATCAAGGACGGGCTGACGGGATCGGACGGATGACGCTGATGGAGTGGCGGAACAGCGACGGCGTGGTCGGCGGATAAAGGAGGAATGGGTTGATGCATACCATAGCCGGACGGGATGAGACCGTGCAGATTGGGATTACTGAAGATCAGTCTTCAATCCATCTTCGTTTGTTGGCAGACGGAGATGACGAGGGGCAGTTACTTGGTTCGGTGTGGCGGGAACGCTTGCACGATGTAGGCAGGGATGCCCTTATTGTGGCACGCGAATTCGCGCTTAGCGACGAAATGGCGGCCGTGTTGCGCATCGTGCGGGAGATCGAGCACGCAGCGGGCGAGGTCAACTATTCGTTCGGTGACTTGAAGGAGGATGCCGGCGACATTCTATCGGCGGTCGATCAAAGCTGGAGGCAATGTCCCTGGTGTGGCGAACGCCTTCCGCTTGTAAGCGATTTCGGCGGACAATGGGCCGCCGAAAGCGGCACAGACCTCCGCATGAGCGTGCAGCGGGACGGCCTTTATTTCTCGATCTGTGTGGTGGATATTCCGGGCCATTACGGCGTGGAGATCGCCCAAATCAATTGGACGGTCCTGCAACGGACGGGCCGGGATGTCTGGCTGTTGGCTCGTCAATTTGCCATGAGTGATGAAATGACCCGTGCTCTACGAATGATCCGCGAAACGGAATGGCAGCCAGGCGCCGGAAGATATTCGTTTCGGCAGGTCCAAACGAACGTTGCGGCGATCATCGCGAGGCTCGATGACACAAGCGGTTGTTGCCCGCATTGCCGGGAGCATCTACCGCGGGAGTAGCTTGTGGATAGCGTGATCGAGACCACGGGCGGGGATGAACGATCTGCGCGGCGGATACGGTCCGCGATCGCGCTGGACCTGGCCCGGCGCGCGCTCGCCCGGCGCGGGACCGATCTGTCAACATGCTTGCCCCGGCGGACCGAACGGTGTAAGGTGGGGAAACGGGGAAACGAGAAACCGGGGAACGGCAGATGAACATCGCGGTCTATGTGCGGATCGTGGGAGACGTGGGCGACCTGGCCCGGGTTGTGCCTAACGTTGGCGAGGCCGAGGGCTCGTCGACGTTGTGCTCAGCCCGGGGAGTCGCGGAGTTCCGCGTTGCGCGGAAGTCGGCTTGACCGGGAGGGCTTGTGTGGGGCGACGCCGGCGCGGCTGGAAGGTGGTCCGGGGCTGTCCGGGATTGTATCGGCTCCCGTCGGGCTCGCTCTACATGCGGTTCCAGGTGCAGGGGCAGCGGGTGTCGGAGGGCCTGCCGCGGGGGCTGGCGGTTGCGGAAGGGCGCCGGATCGTGGCGCGGCGGCGGCTGGAGATGGCTCGTCGGGCGGTGGGCGAGCGGAATGACGGGTACGTGCTGCGGGAGCTGCGGGACGATTACCTGATCTATCTCGCGCGCCGGCGGCGGCCGGCGACGGTGGCGAGTTATGCGGGCCAGCTTCGGCGGGTGCTGACCTGGCTGGCGGCGGAGGGATGCTGGCAGGTGGAGGACCTGTCGTTGTTGGTGATGGAGCGGTTCGTCCGGTCGCGGGAACGGGCGGGCGTGCGCAGGCGGACGATCAACCTGGAGGTGCAGGCGTTGCGGCGGATGCTGGAATGGTCGATCGGGGTGTGGGGGCTCGTCGAGTCGAATCCGCTGGCCCGCTGGTCGCGGCTGGATGAGCGGGCGGACCGGGTGCGGCGCGGCGCGTTTACGGAGCGGGAGATTCGGCAGTTGCTAGATCATTGGCACCGGGTGAACGGGGCCTTGTCGGCGGGCGCCATGCAGCCGTGCCGATGTCGGGACGCCTGGATGCTCCTGGCGGACACGGGGCTGCGGGCGAGCGACCTCGGTCGGCTCGAGTGGGACGACGTGGACCTGGTCCGCGGGGTCTTGCAGGTCCGGCAGGGCAAGACGGCGTCGTCGATCCGGGCGATGCCGTTGACGGGGCGATTGCTCGAGGCGTTGGGCCGGCGTTTGTGGCGGCTCGGGTTGGCGAGGCGTCGGGGCCGGCGGGTGTTTGAGACGCGGACGGGGCGTCCGATGGGGCGGGGGCTCTGGCCGAAGCTGCGGCGGTGTATGCGGGCGGCGGGGGTGGAGCCGGCGGGGCGGTCGCCGCATTCGTTCCGGCATTCGTTTGCGACGCGGCTGCTGCGGGCGGGGGTGGTGCCAAAGACCGTGCAGGGGCTTCTGGGCCACGCCAGCAGCCGGATGACGATGGACGTCTACGCGCATGAGGTGGAGGACGATCGGGCGGCGGCGGTCGCGGCGTTGGAGGGCGGTTCGCGGTGCTGAGTTTCAACACAGTATCAACGGCGGCGCGTGGCCGGCGACGGAAGTGCTTGGGGGATCACGAGGATGCGAGCAGGACGTGGAAGTGATGCGCAATTATATCACCGTTCTGGCATGGCCTGTGCTGCTAGGCGTCGCGGAGATGTAAATAGGTACTCCGCCAGCACTTGAGGGCGGTGAG
>DATKUU010000283.1:0-7031 GCA_035530455.1 Phycisphaerae bacterium
GATTTTCCCCGACAATGGGCGACAATCGCCCCGGTTTTGCCTCGCAAAACCCTCGTTTTAGCGACTATGTTATGGAGCGGCGCGGATGGGATTGGGGGTTTTCCGCGAAGTTTGGCATGGGATTTGCGTGCCGGGGGAGGGTGGGGTGACGGAGTGACGAAGTAACGTAGTGACGTAGGCGGGCGGGCGTCGGTTGCCGTCACCCCGACCGAAGTGGAGGGGTCTCGCTGTGTGCCGCCTGCCCTGGCATAGCCCGCAGGGCGACGCCGGGTTGCCGTTCATTCCGCGTCTTGCCGCGGCGTAGTCGAAGACGGAGCCGGGTCAAGCGTTTCCCCCGAATTCGGTTCGCAAGGAGGCGAAAAAGCAGCATGTCCCCTTTTTCCCTGTCCCCATTTTCCCCTCGAGTGAGACACTACACTAGTACATCCATCCATCGGTTGAGCACACGGGTTTCCAATCGTCGCCGTCGCGGCGGAAGAGGTAGTGGGTTCCCCCGGAGCCGAGGCTCAGAGTCAGGACCAGGTACCGGTCCGAGGCGCCCCAGTCCAGGCGGCCGGAGACGTAAGGGTCGCCGGGGCGCAGCTCCGAGCCGTCGGGGGCCTTCGGCTTATCGTGAGGACCCAGGCCCACGACCGCTAGCGACCGGTCCTCCTTCTTGTAGTGGAGGCACTGCAAGGTGGGTAAGACGATGACGCCCCCCTGGCTGTCCTTCAGGTCGCCGCCGTTGGGGAACGGGCCGTCTTCGGGCTGGATCTTCTCGCCGAAAAAGGCGTACGCGAGCAGCGACCGGATGAGCGGCAGCAGGTCGTCCGGCATCGCTCTGCCGACCGCGGCGATTCGGGAAGTGGGTTGCTTCACCGTATCGGCCACGGAAGCCATGATTGTTGCCGCGGCCCGCCGGACGGTGGCCTTGTCAGGGTCGCGGAGGAGCGTAACCAGGAAGTCGAGGTACGCGGCGTCGCGCTGTTTGGCGATCAGCATGAGGAGGCGTCGGCGGGTCTCGCCGGTCGCCTCCCGGCAGGCGTCCATGAGTTGCCGGCGGGTCTCGGGCGTTGCAATGGCCTTGAGTGCCTCGCTGACGCTGTAGCAGTACGCCCCCGTGAAGAACAACTCCTTGGCGGAGGTCGCGTCGCGGATGAGGACGGCGCCGCCGGAGGTGTCGCCCAGGGGCCCGAGGGCCGCCGTGGCATGGATGCGGGTCCAACAATCATCGGCCTTCAGGAGTTCCAGCAAGGCCGGAAGGGCGGCGGGGTCGGGAAAGAGGGCCATCAACTTCAGCACGTCGGACCGCGGTCCTTCGTCGAGTTCGGTACCTCCCTTGGCCTGCGGGAGGAGGCGGGTCAGTTCCGGCGCCACGCGACTGTCGGCCACATTCTCAATGGCCTTGCGGATGGCAGACCGCTTGTTGTTGTCGGGTTCTTTGACGAGGGCCTCCAGCAGGCGGGGCAGGACCACCCCGGCTCCTTCGATCTGCGCCAGGCCCGAGGCGACCCATCCGTCTCCCTTGGCAATGACCCAGTTGGTGGCCAGGATTTCGGCCGCCCGCCGGTCGCCTTCCGGGCCAAGCGACGGGAACCAGGGATAGTTCCATAGGTGGGCGGCGGCCGGCTCGGTCTCCATGAGTTTCAGCGCCATCTCGACGGCCCGCGGGTCCTTCGTCCTGGCCAGAGCGGTGCACAGCGGCGCGGCCTTGGCCGCCGGCTGGGACCGGCAGTACTCCAGAAGGGCTTCAATGGCCGGGCCGCGGGCCGGGCCGGTCATCGAGGCCAGCGTTCCCATCACGTTGAGCCGAACAATTTCCTTGGGAGAGTCGAGCAAAGCCGCCAAGAGGGGAACGACCTCCGGGCGGTCGCGGAACCGGCGGCTGATGCCGCGGACATCCTCGTCGTTCAGCTGGCCGGGAGGTTTCGCCAGGAACGCCTTGAGCCGTTCCTCGGCGAAGGCCTCTGCCGAGAGGCCGCGCCGGTCCTTCCACCAGTCCTTCCACCACGCCGCGCGCTCGGCGGGGCTGCGCGGGCTCTCGCGCAGTTCCGCGACCTGCTTCTGGCTGAAACAGGCCAGGCCGCCGAGTTGATGCTCCGCGGCGACGCGGACCTCCTTCTCGGGGTGTTCCAGCAGCGGAAGAATCAGGTCCAGGTCTGAGCGGTCCGCAACGTAAATGATTTGGCATACCTCGATGATTTTCATGCCGTCGGTGTGGGCGAAGAGGTAGCGCCACGTCTCCGGGTCGGGCGCCTGCCGGATGGCGCGGAACCCGTCCACGCCTCGCTGGCGGTCGTCCGCGTCGGCCGATTGCAGGAGCCGCGAAAACTCGGCGACGGCGCCCGGCCGATCCAGGCGGGCCATGGTTTCGGCCCATCGTCCGGCCCGGTAGTTGAAGGTCGCCTCGCGCAGGAAGAGGTCGCGGGCTTCGTCGTACGAGTCGATGAACTCGGCCGCGGGGCGCGCCACCCAGTCGAACCAGCGGTTCGCCTCCTCCAGCGGCGCAAGGGCCACCAGCAGTTCGCGGGTCTCCGCCTCGCGGGCAATCGCACGATCCAGGTCCCAGGACGACAGGCCCTCCTTCTTGATGCGCGCCGCGGCCTGGAGGCGGGCCGACTGGATGAGGTCCACCATCTTGTAGTGGGCGGGCAGGCCGGCGCGGAACTCGGCCAGGAGGAACCGCTTGACCTCGTCGGGGGGGAGTTTCGGAAGGACCTCCTTTCCGAAACTATAACCGACGTTTTGCTCCAGGGTTGCGAAATGCCGCTTGAACGTCTCGAGCGTGGCGGCCGGCTGGCGGGCCAGCGCCGCGATGGCCTCGGCCCGGCGCCCGCCGGGCGAAGCGGCCAACGCGATCTGCCGGCAGAGGGCGGCGTCGTCGAGCGCCGGAGGGGCTGAGGCTGCCGCGACGGCAACCGGTGCGAGGGCGACGCAGAGCAGATAAGCGAAACCAAGTCACAGGGTGCGGCACATGGTTGAGTCCCCCTATCTTACCCGGCATTTCCCAGAGGACGGCTCGCTGACGACCACCGTCAGCGATGTTCACGATGCTACCGGGCCTTGGGCATTTCAACAAGCAATTCCGGGAACGCTTATAACCGGACGGGTTCCGCCTTCGGCCCGGCGCGGCAGGGGTTAGCGGCAGGAACCCGGCCCGAAGGGCTCCCATGAAGGAACAGGGAAAAACCGGAAAGGGAAGCAAGGCTTCACGGCGAGACCCCTCCGCTCCGCTTCGCTCCGGTCGGGGTGACAGTCCGCGCGGCTTTTTGGCCGTGGCGGCCCGGCCCGCCAGAGGCGGGTAAACTTCGTCTGCGACTACGTCGTGGCCCGTTCGACTCCCCTTCGATTCGCTGCGCTCACTCAGGGTCGCTCAGGGCCGTGGCCCGTTCGACTCGCTGCGCTCGCTCAGGGCCGTGGCAGGGAAGTGGGTTGAACTGTGCCGTTAGGGCCGATACAATCTGTCGGTTCAAGGAGAGAGCGGCGTTTGGTGGGGGGTGGCCAGGAAAGTCCTGAAAAGGGGGACAGGCACCTTTTCCAAACGGCCGGAAAAGGAGCCAGTCCCCCTTTTCCGAAGGAGACAGTACGTTGGCAGACGAGAACACACAGGAAGCGACGCCGATGCCCGAGGGCGACTCTTCTTCGCCCGCCGAAGCCCAACAGGCGAAGGCGGAAGCGGGGCGGCTAAACGATGCGCGCGAAGGTGAGGCAGCGGCGCCTGCGGAGGCGGCGTCTCCTGCTGCGCCGCCATCTCCGCCTGAGCCGGAGAAGCCGACCGTCGTGGTGCGTTACGGGGCGACGGGCCTGGTGGGCCGGTTCGTTTGCATGATTGAGGGATGCAATCGGGGGCAGGCGGTGGTGGTGAAGTCGGACCGCGGCCAGGAGATGGGGGAGGTCATCTGCCCGTGCACGGCGGGGTGTTTCGGGGAGGCGATGTCGGAAAAAATCGTGGGGGAGGTTCTGCGGACCGTCAGCCACGCCGACGAGGTGGAATTGCGGCACATGCACGACAGCGAGTCTCGTGAGATGGTGTTCTGCCGGGAGCGCATTGCCGCGCAGGGCCTGCCGATGAAACTGGTGGAGGCGGAGCATCTGTTCGGCGGGGACCGGATCATTTTCTATTTTCAGAGCGAGCAACGTGTGGATTTTCGGGCGTTGGTGCGTGACCTGGCGCACGAGTTTCAGACACGGATCGAGATGCGTCAGATCGGCGCGCGCGACGAGGCGCGGTTGCTGGGGGATTACGAGCGCTGCGGCCGGCCGCTCTGCTGCCGGGCGTGGATCAAGAATCTGGCGCCGGTTTCGATGCGGATGGCGAAGCAGCAGAAGGCGACGCTGGACCCGGCGAAGATATCGGGGCACTGCGGCCGGCTGATGTGCTGCCTGCGGTTCGAGCACGAGACGTACCGGGAACTGGCCAAGAACCTGCCGCGACGCAATACCTACGTCTCGACGCCGGACGGGGCGGGGAAGGTGGTGAAGACGGACGTCGTGACGCAGATGGTGAGTGTGCAGTTGAGCGGCGGCAAGCGGATCAGCGTGCCGGTCGAGAGCATCCTGGAGCGGGACCTGGACCCGAAAGTGTTCGAGAAGGCGGAGTCGCCGGTGCGGCGCGAAAGTGAGCGTGGCGGCGGTCGGAAGGCGGCGGGCGGCGGCGGGGTTCCCGCAGATTCATCCCGACCTCGTCGGGATTCATCTGCAGGCTTTAAACAGCCGGCGACCGCCTCCGAAGGGGTCCAACCGTCGAACAGGGATAAGGCGGCGGGCGAACCCGCCTCCACCCCCGGCGCGCCGGGGGCTTCGGCGGGTAAGCCGGGCGTGCGCGAGGCGGCGCGGCCGGCGGCGCCGGAGGGGGAGAAGCGTTCGCGTCGGCGTCGCGGGGGTCGGGGACGTCGGCGGTCGCGTCGGAAAGACCGGAGCGGCGGCGGGGCGCCGGACGCCTCCGGCGGCACGGCGACGGGCCCCAATCCGCCGGATGCCTCGCCGCCCCAAGCGCCCGAGGGTCACTAGATGGCGCGACGCATCCTCCTGACGGCCGCACTGCCCTACGCCAACGGTCCGATCCACATCGGGCACCTGGTGGAGTACGTGCAGGCGGACATCTGGTCGCGGTACCAGAAGTCGTGCGGTCACGATTGCCGGTACATGTGTGCGATAGACACGCACGGCACGCCGATCATGCTGAAGGCGCAGGCGCTGGGGATCCGGCCGGAGGAACTCATCGAGCGGTTTCACGTGGAGCACGCGCGCGACTTTGCGGCGTTCGACGTGGGGTTCGACAACTTTTACACGACCCATTCGCCGGAGAACCGGCGGTTGGCGGAGACGTTCTTCGAGCGTCTGCGGGCGAAGGGGCACGTCGAGACGCGCTCGGTGGAGCAGGCGTACTGCGAATCGTGCGGCATTTTCCTGCCGGACCGGTACATCCGGGGCACGTGTCCGCGGTGCGGGGCGCCTGACCAGTACGGCGACAGTTGCGAGCAGTGCGGCAGCGCGTACAGCACGACGGAGGTGGTGGACTCGCGGTGCGCGCAGTGCGGGCGCGGGGCGTCGCGTCGGACGTCGGAACACTGTTTTTTCAAGGTGACGGCGTACGAGGGGATGCTGCGGGAGTGGGTGAGCGAGGAGCATCTGCATCCGCACGTGGTGGCGAAGCTCGGGGAATGGTTCCGCGAGGGGCTGCGCGACTGGGACTTTACGCGCGACGCGCCGTACTGGGGATTCGAGATTCCGGGGATGGCGGGGAAGTATTTCTATGTGTGGTGGGATGCGCCGATCGGCTACATTGCGAGCACGGAGGAGTGGTGCAAGCGCAACGGGCGCGACGCGGACGCCTACTGGGTGGCCGAGGACGCCGAATTGTATCACTTCATCGGGAAGGACATTCTGTATTTCCACGCGCTGTATTGGCCGGCGATGCTGGCGGGGTCGGGGTTCCGCATGCCGAACCGCATCCGCGTCCACGGGTTTCTGACGGTGGACGGGACGAAGATGTCGAAGAGCCGGGGGACGTTTGTGAATGCGGCGACGTATCTGCGGCACCTGGACCCGCAGTATTTGCGATATTACTATGCGTGTAAACTGGGAAGCGGGGTGGACGACATTGACCTTTCGACGCAGGATTTTGTTGCGCGGGTGAACGCGGACCTTGTGGGGAACTTTGCGAACCTGCCGAGCCGGGCGGCCGGCCTGCTGGCGAGGCGCCTTGAGAATCGGCTGGGTCGGATGAACGCCGAGGGGCGGGAACTGGTCGGTTCGATTCAGGCGGCGGGCGGGGACATCGGGCGGGCGTACGAGGCGACGGAGTACGGCCAGGCGATGCGTCTCGTGGCCGCTCAGGCCGACGCGCTCAACCGCTATGCGGAGCGCACAAAGCCGTGGGAAGCGGTCCGCGCGGCGCCGGAGGAGGCGCGCGCGTCGCTGACGGCGGTGGTGAACGGGGTGCGGTTGGTGGCGGCGTACCTGGGTCCGGTGCTTCCGCGATTTGCCGAGAAGGTCGGGCGGATGCTGGGCGTCGAGACGCCGGCGTTTACGCGTCTGGACGAGCGTGTGGAGGAGCGGGCGATCGGGGCGTACGAGCGGATCGCCGAGCGGGTGGAGGCGTCGAGAGTGTCGGCGATGATTGAGGAGACGAAGTCGGAGCAGGCCCGCGTCGCCGCGAGGCGTGCGGCGGAGTCGAAGAGGAAGGCGGACGGGGATGCATAAGCGCACGACGGCCGAGGAACTTCTCAGCGCGGTGCTCCTGCGCGACCGGCGCTACAGCCGCGACGCGTACGTTTTCGTGTCGGAGTCGCTGGGCTACACGGTGCAGAAACTTGGCCGCAAGGGCCATGTGGCGGGGCGCGAACTGTGCGAGGGTCTGCGCGACCACGCGTTGGAGCAGTTCGGCCGCATGGCCCGCGTCGTGCTCGAGTCGTGGGGCGTGCGGTCGTCGGAAGACATCGGGAACCTCGTGTTCAACATGGTGGAGGCGGGTCTTCTGCGGAAGACGGAGGAGGACCGGCGGGAGGATTTTCGGGGCGTTCTGGACTTCGAGGAAGCGTTCGAGCGGG
>DATKUU010000284.1:0-3054 GCA_035530455.1 Phycisphaerae bacterium
GCTCCTGACGGGCGACATCGAGGCGGCGGGCATCGCGGCGCTCCTCGCGGCCGAGCCGCTCGTCCGGGCCGACGTGATGCTCTGGCCGCACCACGGCAGCGACCCCGACGCCGTCGGGCGCCTTGCCGAGGTGGCCGGCGCGAAGGTCCTCATCATCTCGGCCGGCCCGGCGCGGGCGATTCCTCCGCGCGGTCCGTTCACCTGCTTGCGGACGGCGGAGCACGGCGCCGTCACGGTGGACCTTGAGCCGGATGGGGTAGTGACTAATGCGTTCAACGGGTTGCCGCGGGAAACACCCGTCAGTCCGTGAGGACGAGGTTGTCGGCGTGGACGACTTCGTCGTAAGGCCGGTCGCCGAGAACCCGGGCGAACTCGCCGGACTTCAGGCCCTTGATCTTCGCGATGTCGGCGGAGGAGTAGTTGGAGAGGCCCTGGGCTATTTCCCCGCCGCCGGTTGACACCATGGCGACGACGTCGCCGGCCTCGAACGCTCCCTCGACGCCCGTGATACCGGACGCCAGGAGGCTCTTCCGCGTGCGGACGGCCTTAGCGGCGCCGTCGTCCACGCGGATTTTGCCGCGCGGCCGGCGCGACAGTCCGATCCACCTCTTCTTGGCGTTCATCTTGCCGCGTTTCGGGACGAAAAGCGTGCCGACCGATTTGCCCGCGAGAAGGTCCGTCAGCGTGTGCTCGCGGCGTCCGTCGGCGATGGCGGCAAGTTCCCCCGCCGCGAGGACCTTGGCGACCGCTTCCAGTTTCGACCGCATCCCGCCGACGCCCAGCGCCGACCGTTCCTTCTCGACCACGGCGCCGCGGACTTCATCCAGGTCCTCGACCACGTCGAAGCGGTCCCGCCGCGACGCGTCACGATAAACGCCGTCCACCGTCGTCAGGAGCACCAGCAGGTCGGCCCGCAGGAGGTTCGTGACCATGCCGGCGAGGATGTCGTTGTCGCCGAAACGGATCTCGTCCACGCTGACGGTGTCGTTTTCGTTGATGACGGGGACGGCCCCGTAGGCCTGGAGGGCGCCGATGCAGTTGCGGACGTTCAGATACCGCGTGCGGTCCTCGATGTCGCCGCGCACGAGGAGCACCTGGGCAGCGTGGCGTCCGTGGCGCTTGAGGGCCTCGTCGAAGGCGCGCATGAGCGTCGTCTGTCCCACGGCCGCGCACGCCTGAAGTTGCGGCAGGGCGTTGGGGCGATTCTCGAGGCCCAGGTCCGCGAGGCCCGCGCCGATGGCGCCGCTGGAGACGACGGCGACGTGCAGGCCGCGCTCCTTCAGGGTGTGGACCTCGTCGGCGATGCGTCCGACGAGCGCTAGGTCGAGCCTCCCCCGCGCGTCGGCCAGGACGTTCGTGCCCAGTTTGACAACCAGGCTGCGGACGCCTTGAAGATAAGTTTCGCGTGCGGCCGTGTTCATGGCGATTTCCCGCCGGGGATGGTTTCGCAGACGAGGCGGACGTTCCGGGGCGTGGCGCCCTGGAGCCGGCGGATGACTTGGCGCGCCGCCTCGCCCATTTGACGGCGCTGGTCGCCAGGAGTCAAGAGTTCCTCCAGGGCCCAGGCGAGGGCGGGGGCGTCGGCCACTTCGCGCGCCGCGCCCGCCGCAAGCATCTCGCGGGCCTCTTCGGGAAAGTTGAACATGTGCGGGCCCCAAAGGAGCGGCCTGGCGAGGCCGCCCGGCTCCATCGGGTTCGAGCCGCCCAGCGGGACGAACGACCTGCCGACGACGACGGCATCGGCCAAGGCGTACCACTTCAGGAGTTCGCCCATTGTGTCGCCGAGGATGACGGGCGGCAGATCCTCCGGTCCGCGCCGGACGTCGCTGGCGCTGCGGCGCGCTAGGCCCAGGCCGGCCTTGAGGATGGCCTGGGCGGCGGACGCGAACGTCTCCGGTCGCCGCGGCACGATGACCAGCCGCGCACGCAGGTTCCAGCGGCGGACCTCCTGAAACGCCTCCAGGAGGATTCCCTCTTCGCCGGGGCCGGTGCTGCCCGCGACGATTGTCGCGGCGTCGGGCTCGATCTGCATCTCGCTCCGCAGGTCCTCCGCGCCGGCGACCGTGTCGGCGAACAGGACGGCGTCGTGCTTCATCTGGCCGGTGATGGTGACGCGCGCGGGGTCGGCGCCGAGCCGCACGATGCGGTCGGCATAGACCTGGGCCTGGACGGCGATGCGGGCGCAGGAATTGAGCACGGCCCGCATGAGCGGCCGGATGCGCCGGTACCGCCGCGCGGACCGCTCGGTCATCCGCGCGTTGACCACCAGGACCGGCACGCCGCGGCGCCGGGCCATGAGGAAGAAGTTCGGCCACCACTCCGATTCGACCTGGATGACGGCGGTCGGCCGGATTCGCCGCAGCGCGAGGCACACGCACGGGGCCAGGTCCAGTGGGAAGTGGAAGATGCGGCACTGGGGGAAGAGGCGTTCGGCCCGGTCGCGGCCGGTGCGGGTGGTGGTTGAGACAACGATGTCGGCGCCCGGATAGGCCTTCGCCAGGGCGGGGATGAAAGTGCGGGCCGCCTCGACCTCGCCGACGCTGATAGCATGGACCCAGAAGCGGGGCAGGGCGAGGGGAAGGCGAGGCACGAGGCCCCAGCGCTCCCAGCATCGGCGGCGGTACTTCGGCCGCAGCGCCAGGAGCACCAGATACGCCGGCCAACCGACGAGTGCCGCGAGGGCATAGACGGCGTTGACCAGCAGGAGCCAGCCGAGATTCGCCTTGCGGCCGTTCATGGGGGGCTCAGTTTAAGGCGGCCGGGCGGTGCGTGCCAGCGGATTCCGGCGGTTGCGGACGTCCCCCGCGCGGGTTTCGCGCCGCCCTCATTCGGGCGTGTGGCACGGCCGGCCTTGTCCGGCCGTGCACACGGAGTCTGGCGGATCCGCCTGACGGACAGGCACCTGATGGACTGAGGCTCTTTGCCTTCGACACCTCCTTATTCACCGCAGATCGCAAAGACTGCAGAGATCGGCTGGACTTCTATGGCCGCGAAAAGTCTGTCCGTCGCCCTCCCGGTATGATAAACTACCGTGCTTGGCGCGCTAGAGTGCGT
>DATKUU010000285.1:0-11489 GCA_035530455.1 Phycisphaerae bacterium
TACGGACTGCAGGGGGCGTATGCGGCGTCCGCGCTCCAGCAACTACTGACCCAGCGCCGGCTGGAGGCCATGAAGCAAGAGCAGATGGCCCGCGAGCAGGCGCAGCAGCAGTTCCAGAATAACCGGCTGACGCAGAACGACGCCCGCAACGCGAGGCTTGACGCCGAGGTCTCAGACCTGACCGCGTACGACCTGCAAGTGGGGCAGGATCCGGGGCCCGAACGTGCCGAGACTCCGAGTTTCGGCAGCCAGCCGATTCGCGGTCTGCGCGCGCTGCCTGGCTACATGCCTCCGCCAGAGGGCGTGGTGCCAGGCGCCGGCGGCGTACCAGCCCCAGAAGGACTGGAAGCGGGCGGCATGGGCACGAGTCCGCTTCGCTACAAGCCGATGGACATTCGGCTGCGGAGTGGCGACACCATTCAGGCTCGTCCGCAGAGCCGCGACGAGTTGATGCAGAAGGCAGGCGACGAGCGACGGATGGATCTGCGGGATTATGTGACCAAACAGTATGCTGCCAGAGAGGCAGAAGCCGCATACGCCCAACCGGAGACGCCAAAGCAGTTGTCAATCGAAGACCAGTTGGCCGACCCGAACATTGCTCCAGAAAGACGCGCCACGCTCATCCGTATGCTGCGAGACATCGCAGGGGCCAAGCGTGCGCCAGTTGAACCAAAAGAGGCCGGGCCGAAAGCATCGCCGTATTCCATTGAAAGAATGGACAGGGTTCTACAGGCCGTTGATGAAATTATCCCACAGGTGTCTAGATGGACAACTGGCGTTGGGAGCTATCTCAGTAGATTGCCAGAAACAGACGCACGATCATTTGCCTCACAGTTGGATACGTTGAAATCCAACATTATGATGAACGAGTTGGTGTCCATGCGAGAAGCCAGCAAGACGGGCGGTGCGCTTGGACAGGTATCAGACAGAGAGGGCACGCTGCTCCAGTCTGCGCTTGGTGCGCTGGACCCAGGGCAGAGCCCATCCGATCTGGTTGTGCAGCTCAAAAAGGTGCGAGACAGCGTTGAGCGATGGAGAAATGCCGTTGCGTCAGAAGGGCTTGGGCTTCCAGGCGTAGCCATTGATGCCAAGGAGCCGGGCGAGCCCAAAGACGGAGACCAGCGAGAAATCCCAGGCTTCCCAGGAAGTTTGGCAGAGTTCCGCGGTGGCAAGTGGATTAGGATTAAGTAAATGCCACAAAAACAGCTTCCGCCTATTGGCGGGGATGTGTCTTCGTTTCTTACTCCGGTTGGAAGCGACGTCAGCGAGTTGATGAGAAGCGGAAGCGAAGAAAAGACACAAGGCAGTAGGGGTGTGCTCGGGACGTTAAAAGACGTGGGCGTTGGGGCGCTGAAGGGCGCCGGGAAAACCGCCACGTCTGTGGCTGAACTGTTCTCGATGGCGAATCCAGCCGCCACGGGATTCGCCGCACAGGGGAACGAGTTCTCCCGGTCGCGTGACGCGCTCGAACCGTCCAACACGGCCCAGCAGGTAGGAACAACCGCCGAACAAATGGCCGAGTTCTTGACACCCATCGGGCCGTCACGAATGGCCACAAAGATCGCGCCTGTTGGGAAGGGACTTGTCAAGGGGCTCACGAGGCTTGCTACAAAGGGGACCGGAGAGGCCGTTGAAATGGGGACCAAGGCGGCACTCCAAACCGGCGGCGATCCAAGCGCCGTGAAGGGCGCGGCCGTGATGGGGGCGGTCTCCCCAGTGGTCGCCCGTGTGGCAAAATCAGCCGGGAATGTGCTGTTCAAAAAGTTTCCTGAAAAACTGTATAGCCAGGTGTTCAATCTTGAAAAAGAAGACTGGCTCGCAGCCCAGCGGTCTGTGGCGCGTGGGCAGCCACTCAATCCCACGACAGCCAGAGAAGTGATGGAGCGAGGGATCTGGGGCACGAGCAGCAACATGGCCCAGTCGGCCATTACGAGTCTCGATCGAACGGAGCAACAGTTACAAAAGGCCATACGAGGGAAATTCACGATTGACGTGATGAAGAAGCCCGAACTGGTCAAGATGATTGACTCTGTGGCCGAAGAGTTTGGCGGGTCGTTCTCGAAGACGGGGCAAGAAGCGGCTGCGCTGTCAGCGGCTATCCGTGCCAACGATCCACAGTTGGTTGGGAGCGTTATGGATGCCCAGCAGCTCCTTCGCGCCAAGCGACTGCTTGACGGCGTGCGCCAGACCGGTTCGTTTAAGATGAGCCCGAAGTTGTCGCCCAAACAGGAAGAGTTCAAGGGGGCTGCAGACATGGCGCGTGGCGTGCTGCGAGACGCCTTCCCAGATGCCGCCCAGTTGCTCGACGAAGAACGCATCTTGCTGATGGCGATTGGCGACATTGCCGAAGATGCCGTACGCCGAGGGAACAAGAAGCTAATCGGGTTTACAGACTACATCCTCGGGGGTGGGGGGATGGCGACCGGCTATGTGGGTGGAGGCATTGGTGCCGCTGCGGCTGTGCGCGGATTCCAGCAACCGCCAGTGTTGACGGGGATGGGCCAGGCGCTTCATCGCGCTGGGAACGTGCTCCCTTCTGCAGAACCGTTCACGCGCGGGACAATGGGGATGGCTTCAAGCGTCAGTCGCCCAGAAACCCCATCGGCGCGGGACCGCCTGTTGGCGATGATGACCCGTCCCCAGGGCGGTACGCGCTAATGCCGCGCCTCTCCGTTATCATCCCCGCCCGGCAGGAGCCGTTCCTGGGCCAGACCATCGCTGACGTGCTGGCCAAGCGGCGGGAGGATACGGAGGTCATCGCCGTGCTGGACGGGGCCTGGCCCGTCACGCCCATCCCCGACCACCCGGCGCTGCAGTTGCTCCACAGTCAGACCGTGCGGGGGCAGCGGGCCTCGGTGAACGATGCCGCCCGCCTGTCACGGGCCACGTACCTGATGAAACTCGATGCCCACTGCATGGTCGACGAGGGCTTCGACGTGAAACTCATGGCGGCGTGTGACGGCGACTGGACCGTGATTCCGCGCATGTACAACCTCCACGCCTTTGACTGGGCGTGCCAGACGTGCGGGGAGCGCACGTATCAGGGGCCGAAGCCAGACGAGTGCCGGCTCTGCCATGGCGTCCTTCACGAGCGGCACATGGTCTGGCAGCCGCGCCTGCACCGCCGCACCGATTTCGCCCGCTTCGATCGCGCCCTGCATTTCCAGTACTGGCGCCAGTATGAGAAGCGCCCCGAGGCCACGCCGGACATCGCGGATGTCCTGTGCAGCGTGGGTGCCTGCTGGTTCCAGACGCGCCAACGGTTTCTGGACTTGGGCGGGCTCGACGAGGGCCACGGGAGCTGGGGTCAGGTGGGCGTGGAAGTGGCCTGCAAGGCGTGGTTGTCGGGCGGCCGGCAGGTCGTGAACAAGACGACGTGGTTCTCGCACCTGTTCCGCACGCAAGCGGGATTTTCGTTTCCGTATCCGATGGACGTCCGCGCGCAGGAGGCGGCGCGGGTCTATTCGCGGCGCCTGTGGCTCGAGCGGGGGTGGCCCCAGGCCGTCCGTCCCTTCCAGTGGATGCTGGACCATTTCGCCCCCGTCCCAGACTGGGAGAATGCCTGTGTTGCCGCCTGACGAGCAAGCGTTCGCTGACGCCTTCCATCGCCGCTTTTTCAAGCAGTGGAACACCTACGCCCGTCGCTGGATGGGCGTGCGGATTGTCAAGTATCCGCAGGACTTGTTCCTGTATCACGATCTCATCTACCAGAACAAGCCCGACATCATCATCGAGAGCGGCGCGTATCTGGGGGGCGGGTCGATCTTCTTCGCGTCCATGTGCGACCTGGTGGGGCACGGGCACGTCCTGAGCGTGGACCGGCGAGACCTGCCGGGGCGCCCCGCGCATCCCCGGCTGACCTACATCATCGGCCGGACAACGGCCGTGGACACGCAGGCCCGTATCCGCGACCTGGTCAAGGACAAGACGGTCATGGTGGTGCTGGACAGTGACCATCGATCTGCTCATGTCAAGCGGGAGTTGACGCACTACGGGCCGATGGTGACGCCGGGGCAGTTCCTCGTCGTCGAGGACACCATGCTGGGCACGGTCATCCCGTGGAAGTACAGCCCGGACAGTCCGGCGATTGCCGTGCAGTGGTATCTGGCGCGTCACCCAGAGTTCGAGGTGGTGCCGCTTGAGGACCGCTATTTGGTGAGCATGGCGCCGGGCGGGTGGCTCAGGCGGAAGACATGACCGGCATCGTCTTCTACACGGACAACACGGTCGCGCCGGACCTGGCCGCGGTGGTCAGGCGGGAACTGCTGAAGGCGGCCGAGGGGCGCCCCCTCGTCAGCGTGTCCCACACCCCCGTGGATGTGGGCCAGAACATCTGTGTGGGCCCGCTCGTACGGTCCCACCTGAGCATGTATCGGCAGATGCTCATCGGCGCCGAGGCGCTCGACACGCCGATCCTCGCGCTGGCCGAGCACGACTGCCTGTACACCCCGGAACACTTTTGGTGGGAACCGCCTGACGATGAAACGTTCTATTATAACGTCAATCACTGGTTTTTGCAATGGGACGGGACACATCGGGGCGAGTACTCCTACTACAGACGGCGCGTGTTGTCCATGCTGATCGTCAACCGTGCGCTCTTTCTGCGGGCGTGCCGCGAGAAAGTCTGGATGCTCGAGCACGGCTGGATGATCAAGAAGGGCGTGGCGGGGGCGTGTGAGCCGGGCGCCCTCCCGGCCGAGGAACAGATGGTGCGGGCGCTCCCGTGCGAGCCGGGCGTGTGCGACGACCGCGTGGAATACCTGGCGGCGCTGGCACGGTTCAAAGACTTGGGCAAGGAATGTGGGCGCTGGCATGCGGAAGCCTTCCGCACTGTCCAGCCGAATCTGGACGTCCGGCATCGGTCGAACTTCTCGGGCCGGCGGCGGGGCCGGCACCCCTGTCGGTATCTCCCCTACTGGGGCACTCTTGAGGACGTACAACATGAAGAAGCTCTGGATCGTACTCGCGTGGACGCTCATCAGCAGCCCGGTCTGGGCACAGCAGGCGGTGCCCGGCCAGTCGTTCGGGTTTGACTATCTCACGGCCGACTTCACGAACTTCTCGGTGACGCGCTTCGAGATGCGCGTGGACGGGGACGTGTGGGTCGATGTGGCGATCCCCTCTGTGGCCGATGACCCGAACACGCTCACGGGCGCGCACACCTACGTGGTGCCGCTCCCCCCGTTGCCAACCGGCGGGCACTCGGTCGCGTTCCGCGCCTGCAATACGGGCGGGTGTGGCGCGGCCTCCCCCGAGTTCTCGTTTACCCTCGTCGCGTTTACCTCGCCCGCGAACGTGCGGATCGTGGGCGGCACTCCGTGACATGGCGGGGCCAGAGACGCCCAGCCTTCGACGGCCGTTTGGACGGCGGGGGGCTCGGCGGAAATTTCATCGGACGGAGATTCCCGGCCTTCGGCGGGCCTATCCGGACTTGCCCCTGCTCGAGCGGGCCAAGCGGATTGTGGCCGATGAACGGGGGTCGGTAAAGTTGAACACCGTGGTCGCACTGCTCCGGCGCCATACGTGGGCCTGGATACCGTAAATGGCTCTCAGTCATAACTACGCCTCGAAAGGGTCGTGGTCCTCGGAAACGTCATTCTCCTTCAGCCACGATTCGGGGTCGGGGGATCGGCGGTATGTCTGGGTCGGCGTGACGACCTATGACACGATGGAGGACGTCACCGCGACCGCGACGTACGCGGGCGAGGCCATGACCTCGGTGAGTGCGTCCTGGGTCTATAACTACGCCGGGACGGTGTACGTTCGGGTCCAGTGGTTCTACAAACTCACGACCTATACCGGGGCGCAGACCGTGGCGGTCACGCTCTCCTCGGCGCCGAACAGCGCCGAGGGGATCGCGGTCACCTATGCGGACTGCGGCGGGCCTGGCGCCAACACCAACACGACATCGGGGAACCTCGCCACCCATGCGCTGACGATTGCGACGGCCGCGGCCACCAACAAGGTGGCGATGATCATCGGGACGCAGGTCACCCGCACCGAGAACAGCACGGACGGCACCACGATTGAGACCGCGCCCCTCTCGACGGGGTTCAGGCTCTGGATGGGCGATGACCCCGCCACGGGGGGCACGGACGGCATCAGCACCGTCCTAAACAGCACGGCCCGGTCTATCTCGGCCATTCTGGAGATTACGGAAGACACGGGGGGCGGTGGGTCCAGCCCGAGCGCCTCCCCGTCGGCCTCGGTCTCAAGTTCCCCGAGCGCCAGCATCAGCAGCAGCCCGAGCGCGTCAGTTTCGGCCTCCATCTCGGCCTCCCCGAGCGCGTCGATTTCGGCCTCGCCCTCGGCGTCCATTTCCGCCTCGCCGTCGGCGTCGGTCTCGGCATCACCGTCCGCGTCGGTGTCCGCCTCGCCGTCGGCGTCGGTCTCGGCGTCACCGTCCGCGTCGGTCTCGGCCTCGCCGTCGGCGTCACCCTCGGCGTCGGTGTCGGCTTCGCCGTCCGCGTCGGTCTCGGCCTCACCGTCCGCGTCGGTCTCCGCCTCGGTCTCGGCCTCCCCCTCGGCGTCTCTTTCCGCCTCGCCCTCGGCGTCTCCGAGCGCCAGCATCAGCGGGAGTCCCAGCGCCAGCGTCAGCAGCAGCCCCTCGGCGTCGGCCTCGATCGACCTGGAAGCGATTGGGTGGATTCTCACCGCCAACACCGCCGTGTCGTTCACGCTCACGGCCAGCCAGGATCTCGGGTGGATTCTCACCGCGGCCCAGGATATCTCGTATGACATGGAGCGTATGTAATGGCGATTGAAGACGTCTACCAGGGCGATATCGGGACCGTCATCACCATCAATTTCGAAGATGACGGCGTGGCGCTCAGTCTGGCCGGCGCCACGACCTGCGAGCTGTACACGCTGCGACCCTCCGGGGCGCGTGGCAAGTGGACGCTGACAGTCACGGGCGACGGGACCGCTGGCGTGGCCACCTATACCACGGTGGCGGGCGACTTGGACGTGGAAGGCGATTGGCGCGTGCAGGGGCATCTCATCAACGCCTCGGGCAACTGGGTCACCAATGAGGACGTGTTGCGCGTCCACCGGAGACTGGGAGCATGATGTCTGATGACAACGGGGCGTGGTCGCGGGCACGTATCTGGTTCCCGGTCATTGCCTGGATCGTGAGCACGTTGGTCGCGGTCACCTTGGCCTATGCGGCGATCGACACACGCTTGGCCGTATTGGAGACGGCCGCGGCAGGGCGTGAAAGCCGCCTGGAGCGCATCGAGAACAAGCTCGACCGTCTAATCGCCACGCATCTGCTAAAAACGCCTTGACGGGTCGCGCCTGTCCGATGTAGGGTGGGGGCAGCCACATGGACGAGCCCCGTTTGGGTGAGATCGTTCACGATGACGGCGACGACCTGCTCGTCATCTGGCGGCCCCACCGCCACGCGGCCTCGCTGATCCACGGCGACCGGCCCGCCATCTGGGCCGTGGTGCAATACACCTACGCCCTCTGGCTTCCGACAGAACGCGAGGATGAGGATGATCTTTGAGCATAGCGACATCCTGGCCGCGATGCAGGCCAAGTTCCAGTTCGACCTGAGCCAATGGCCCCAGGTGGGCGAACTGGTGCGGCGCACGGCGCAGCAGATCCGGGCGGGACATCCCACGGAACATTGGGGCTACTTTGCCCACGGCGGGGGGCGGGAAGATGTACTTGGGGTTGAGTCGGGGGGACGCAAGTACGGCTGGGATGTGGTGGTCTCGGCCGGGTCCACGGTGGCCACCCTCAATCTGGCGCCGGACACGCAGGACTTGACGGACCATGAGTTCCGGGTGCTGGACGCGAAGGATTGGTTTGCCGAAGCCCCCGATCCCCCGCCCCCCCCGCCACCACCCCTCGACCCGCCCGCCGATGCGGTGCTGGTGGCGATGCTCACCGAGGCCCTGCTGAAGCTGGCCCGGCTGGAGGACAAGGCGAACAAGTCGCTGGCCATCCTCGAACATGTGGAAGCGCGGTGCCGGCAACTGGGGGTCTGGTAGTGGGCCTGCCCTTCTGGCTGCGGCACCCCAGACGCGCCTGGCGGATCGTCCGCGCCACGCGGGCCATCCAGGGAGAACTCATGATGAAATCACCGTGGCGGAGCCGGACCCTGTGGGTCAACGTGCTGGCGTTGGCGGCGATGGCGGTCGAACGATACTACGGCAGCAACCTGCTGGATGCGGACACGCAGACGGCGATGCTGGCGGTCATCAACGTGGTGCTGCGGCTGGTGACGCGCCAGCCGGTCGGGTTGGTGTGACCATGCCTAAATGGTTGGACATTCTTATTTCCATTGTGACACTGGGACGGAATAAGGGCTGGTGGGAGAAGGGCCCGTCTGTTCCCACAACGAAACAGCCAAAGCGATGACGGGATGCAAGGTCTGTGGCGGGACGCCCTGCGACCATTGGCGTCGTCTCTGCCATCCGTGCTTCCTCGCCTATCATCGCACGATTAACCGGCAGTACGAACACTCCCCGGTTGGGAAAGCCGCCCATCGGCAGCGCGACCGCTCGCGCAGTCCCAGACGGATTCGCGTGGGCGGCCTCTACCGTGGGGTGGCCCCCGATGTCACGACCGCCCAGACCATCCGGCGCCACGTCAAAAGGAGACGGCATGAGTTTAAGCAGGGACAGCCGACAAGAGCGCAAGCTGAAAGCCATCTTGCGGGCGCAGTTTCGGCTGAAACAGCGGTTTGAGAGCATCGACTGGGAAGAGGACGTGCTGATGCCCGAGGTGGAAGCCCTGAAGTCTGGCCGCTCCGTCCTGGGCCTCGAAGCCGGGACCGCCTTTGACCTGCAAGTGGTTGATGACCGGGGTGATGATGCGCATCCTCATACGGACGACAACGGCACGCAGCACTAGGCCCGTCACCGTTCGTCCCGCCCGGATTCGCATCCCGCATCGTCCGCTGCGGGTGCTGGACTTCGACTGTGAGGCCCGCCCCCTGCACTGGATCAGCGGCGATTACGTCAGCAAGGAAATCACCGCGATTGCCTGGGCCTGGTGTGACCGGCCCGATCACGTCTGGTGCTATCTGCTCGGCCAGACCACGCCCCAGGCCATGCTCGAGGAGTTCCGCCGCGCCTATAACGAGGCCGACCTGGTGACCGGCCACTACATCCGCGGCTACGACCTCCCCGTCATCAATGGCTCCCTGACGGAATACGGGTTGGCCCCGCTGGGGGACAAGCTGACCTGTGACACCAAGAACGATTTCATTCGCCGGCAGGGACTCAGCAACAGCCAGGAGAACATCGGGGCAATGCTCGGGCTGTCTCATAAGAAAGTGCGGATGAACCAGCAGTCCTGGCGGGACGCGAACCGGCTCACGCCTACCGGTATCGCGGAGACCCGCGCCCGCGTGGTGGGGGACGTCAGACAGCACATCGAGATGCGCCGCCGGCTCATCGAACTCGGCTACCTCGGCCCGGCCGTCCTGTGGAAGAGCGGCGCCCACGCCACCCCGGAGCCCTATACGCCGTAACCGCGCATGGCCACCCGTCTCCGCGACCGACCGCCGCTCATGGTGCGCCTCTGGGCGGCGCTGGGCAGCGCCCGGTTCACCGAAGACTGGATTGACGACACCACGCATTTCGTGGACGGTTACACCGAGGGACGCGGGCATATCTGGATCAATCCGGCGCCGGCGATGGCGGATACGATCATCCACGAACTGCTCCATACGATGCAGCCGGCGTGGAGTGAAGCCTACGTTCGGCGCACCACGACCTACCTGCTTCGGCGGATGACGGATGCCGAGATTCGGCAGTTCTACGAGGAGTATCTCACGCGCCGGAAACGGCGGACGCGGCGGAAGAAGGTGGACGGATGACCCTGCGCGAAAAACAGTCGGCGTTTGCCCAACTCGTCGCGCGCCTGATTCTGCACGCGCACGACCTGGGCTATGCGGTCACACTGGGCGAGGCGTATCGGTCTCTCGCGGAGGCCGAACGGCTGGGGTTCGTCCACACGCTGCACACGCAACGGTTGGCGATTGACCTGAACCTGTTTCTCGGGGGCCGCTGGCTCAAGAGCACCGAGGCCCACCGACCGCTGGGCGAGTGGTGGGAAGCGCAGTCCACGGACGGACTGATGTGCTGTTGGGGCGGACGGTTCATGGACGGCAACCATTACTCGGTGGAACATGATGGCCTACGATAACGACCGCGACCGCATTGACAGCGCCACAGATCACATTCGGGCGGTGCTGGCCTTCTGGAAACAGTTTGTCACGGTCAAATACTGGAAAGGGCAGGTGGAGCATGGGGGGGACTTGTGGACGAAAGCCGGGATGCTGCACCACGTCGAACAGGAAGCCGCGGACATCGCCGTCTACCTCGCTACCCTGCGCCTGCAGCTCACCAAGGTTGCCGAACACCTCAACGCCCAGCACTACGAAGCCGCCAGCGACCTGCTCGAATCCATCCTGGGAGACGCCGAAGAGTAGCCGGCTGACGGGCTACTGCCACACCTGTCGGCACTGGTCGCCCTACGAGGCAGAGCGGTTGGTAGACGGCCCTGTGCAACGCCGGTTTGGGGTGTGCGGGCTGGCCCGACCCGGCCCGACCTGTGAGCAGTGGGCCGCACTCCCGCCCGCCTAACTTTTTTGGCCCGACCGGCATTTTGTACTTGACCTGGCGTGTGGCGGGGCGTAGATTGGTCGCAGACACAGGGGGTGACCATGAAACCACGCCATCACACACACGACTGCAAGGATTGTGGCGTCCGCCTCATCGACCGCTGCCACGGGCGGGATGCCGGGGCGCCGGACTGTCCGTCGTTCTGCGAGTTTGCGCCGGACGGCGACTTCCTGTGCGACGACTGCGCCGACGAGCGCCGCCGCCTGGAAGACCAGGAGGACGCGGAGGACGGCAGCAACGCCGTCTGCGCCTCGCTGGGCGCCTTCTACCGCAGCCTCCTGATGGATCGGATGTTCCGATGACGACCAAGGACAAGACCGTCAAGGCGTTGGTGGCCATCAGCACCGCGCTCGGCAACGTCACGGCCACCGGCCCGACACTGGTGCAGCTCGGGGAGGTGCTCCGCCGCATCGAGGCGCTCACGGTCTGGCTCGAGCCCGTCGATGCGCGGCGGTTCCCGGCACGGGAGGATCAGCCATGAACGCCTGGCATTTCGTGGGAACGACGTTGCGGGATGGGCGACCCGTGCCGGCGGATGGCGAGTGGCTGGCACACGACGGGCCGCTGGTGATGTGCGCGTCGGGGCTGCACGCGAGTGTGCATCCGTTCGATGCGCTCCGGTATGCGCCGGGAGCGATCCTCTGCCGGGTCGAGTTGGGCGGTGAGATGATGACGGAGGGCGATAAGACGGTCGCACGGCGGCGTCGGATTCTGGCGCGGCGTGATCTGACCGTTGAGCTGCGGGCGTTTGCGCGGCAGTGCGCGCTCGACGTAATTCATCTCTGGGACGCACCGCCCGTCGTGCGGCGATATCTGGAGACGGGCGACGAGACGATCCGGGCCGCTGCC
>DATKUU010000286.1:0-6075 GCA_035530455.1 Phycisphaerae bacterium
GATAGAGGTCCATTTCGGCCCAGCGCCGGCGCGTGGCCGGCTCGCGCTGGACCAGGTTCGCCTTCATGGGGAAATCGGTCTCGGGCAGGTTGAGCGTGTTTTTGTAGGCGCTATCGGCCATGGTCGTGTTTCCTCGCGGCGGCACTCGTGCTTCGTAGCGAAGCGGCGCTTCGCCACTCTCTGCTTCGCCCTGCGTAGCGGGCTACGCAGAGCAGGGTCGCAGAGTAGCAATTGGACTCGCCGACCGGCCAAAATGCAATGCCCTGGCGTCGCGCGCATCCGCGTGCCAGGGCCGCGTTCGGTCTGCCAATCCAGCCTCCGCCCTTCGCGACACCTCCCCATCGGGCCTCAGCCAAAACCCGCGGAACGCTGGAAGATATCAGCCTCCCGGCGTCCGTGTCAACTTTCTTTTGCCTCCCCGCCGCCCGGGGCGTGTCACTACGGATTCTGGCACTTGAGGGAAGGTGCCATCTAGGGATCGTGTGGCACGGCCGGTCTTGCCCGGCCGTGCGTTGCCCACTGCGGGCCGGTCCGGTGTGACATACAGGTGTCACTCGGGCGCCGGTTTGTCTTTGCTCTTTTTCCGCGCCCGTGGCACACTCCTCTGGAAGCAGAGAGAAACGGCCAGGGGCTGTGCAATCGCGCGCGTGCGGGGCCTGGGGGGACTCCCGCACGCGGCGTTTTCGCCCTCTCGCCGCCCTATCCGCCGCTCGCCGGGCCAAGCGCCTGCCGGCCGTCCATGTACGGCCAAAGCGCCTCCGGCAGGCGCACAGACCCGTCCCCCTCCTGGCCGTTCTCCAGGATTGCCGCCACCACGTGCGGAATCGCCACGGCCGCCCCGCCCACCGTGTGGACGAGGCGCGGCTTTCCGTCGGCCGCCCGAAAGCGCGTCCGCGTTCGGCGGGCCTGGTAGTCGGTGAACGACGAGAGGGCCGCCACCGGCAGCCACTGCTCCAAGCCCGCCGCCCAGACCTCCAGGTCAATCGTCTTGGCGGCGGCTCGGCTCAAGTGGCGCGCGCCGCGCAGGAGCCGACGGTGCGGCACATCGAGGCGCGCGAGGATTCCTGTTGCGGCCTCGACCGCCCGCTCCAGTTCCGCCTCGGACTGCTCCGGTCGGCAAAACGCATAGACTTCGACGGTCGGGAACTCGTGGAGCCTCAGCAGGCCGCGCCCCGCCGCCCCGCCGTGGTCCGCCTCGCGCCGCAGGGCCGGCCCGGCCGCGACGAACCGCGCCGGCAGCGCGCCGGCGTCAAGAACTTCGCCGCGAAAGAGGTTCGCCAGGTGCGGCTCAGCGCGCGGGACGAGAAAAAGGTCGGGCCTTTGACGAGCCGCGACCGTCAGGGAGCGGTCCGTCCCCGGCTCGACCACCGCGTACATCTTCTCTTCCAGTCCCGGCAGGTGCGCGGAGCCTTCGAGCGCGGCGCGCGTCGCAAGCGGCGGGCAGCGGACCTCCGCGCAAGCGAACTGGCGCGTGTGCAGGTCGAGCATAAAGGCCTCGAGCGCCCGCAGGAGCCGTGCGCCCGCTCCCCGCCAGAGAAGAAAGCCCCGCCCGGCGGACGAGGAGGCCGGGCGGGCGAGGTCGAGCATCTTAATTATGTCCCAGTGGGGGAGTGCCCCGTCGCTTCCGCAGCGGGCTCGTGGAGGCATCTCCTGCAAGACGGTCGTTTCCTCCGGGACGTCAGCGGCCGGGAGGTTCGGCAGGAGGAGGAGGGCTTCGCGGCGAGCGGTCCGGAGGGTCGCGAGTTCCCGCTCGACGGTGCGCATCTGGTCGGCGACTTCGCGGCCGATCTGCTCCAGGTCGGCCGTGTCGGCGCCTTCGCCGCGCTGCCGCGCGATCTGGTCACTCACCCGCCGCCGGCGGGTGCGCAAAGAGTCGGCGAGCGAAGTCTTGGCGACCCACCGGCCGTCGGTCTGGAGGAGACGGTCGAGGACAGCGGGGTCGGCCCCGCGGCGCGCGAGGCCCGCGCGCACGCGCGCCGGTTCCGCGCGAACCAGGGCCGGGTCGAGCATGACGCACCCCACGGACAGGACGAGCGGCCAGTGGCCCGTTACTTATCAACCGACGGGTGCCACGCTTTCGCAAGCGAAAGCATGGCACCCGCGCTCCGTTGGCGGTCAGTGGTCGCCCGGCTTCTTTCCGCACAGGCCCGCCAGTTGCCGCACCAGGTCCGCCAGTTCGACCTGGTTCTTGGCGAGGCGGTGGTGGGCCAAGACCAATGCGATGCCCACCAACACGAGGATAATGAGCACCACCGTCACGAGACTGCCCAGCCGCTGAATCTCGTCCATAACATTCGCCAAAGACGGGGCCTGACTAATAGCGAGCATGGTAGTCAGCATAGGCTTCTCCTCCCGGACGGGTTCTCGAGTGGCTCAGGGATGCTTCAGAGTGTCGCACGCGGGGCGGGCGAGGTCAACGAAAAGAATCGCCGCCGGTTGTGCTTGCATGGGGGGGACGGTTTCCCTATGGTGCCCGGCCGGGAGGTTCCATGGGGCGCCTGCTTCGAGTGGGTTCGCGGGCGAGCGGGCTTGCGCTCGCCCAGACCGAATCGGTCGTGGCCGCACTCCGCCGGGCGTGGCCGGACCTGGAGGTCCGCGTCGAGACGATCCGGACGACGGGCGACCGCGCGGCGGGCGGTCCGGTCGGCGTCGGATTCTTCGTCAAGGAAATCCAGGAAGCGCTCCTGGCGGGGCGGGCGGACCTAGCGGTCCACTCGATGAAGGATGTGCCGACACGCGGGCCGGACGCCCTGGAGGCGGAGGCGGCCGTTCCGCTGCGGGCGGACCCGCGGGATTGCCTGGTCTTGCGCGAGGGGGCGGGCCTGGCGGACCTGCGGCCGGGGGCACGGGTGGGGACGTCGAGCCCGCGGCGCCGGGCGATGCTGCGGCGCTTGCGGCCGGACATTGTTTTCGCTAACCTGCAGGGCAACGTGGAAACGCGCCTCCGGAAGTTGGAGGCGGGCGCGTGCGACGCGGCTCTTCTGGCCCGGGCGGGCCTCGCGCGCCTGGACCTGCTGGACGCGCGAGCATGCGTGCTGGAGCCGTCGGCGATGCTTCCGGCGGCGGGTCAGGGGGCGCTGGCCCTTGAGTTCCGGGCGGATGATGAGGACGTCCGCAGCCTCGTGGCGCCGCTGGACCACTCGGCGTCGCGGCAGGCGGTGGCGGCGGAACGGGCGGTGGTGCGCCGGCTCGGAGCCGGGTGCCGGACGCCCCTGGGCGTCCTCGGGACCGTGGACGATGCCGGCAGGTTGGCGCTGGAAGCATGGCTCCTGTCGGCGTCGGGCGAGCGGAGCGTGCGTCGGCGGGCGGAAGGCTCGGCCGGCGAGGCGGCGGCCATCGGCGTCGGCCTGGCGGAGGAGTTGCTCGCCGCCGGCGGACGGGAATTGCTGGCGACGGACGGGGAAAAGGCGGATACCCGAGTGGACGGCGGCGGCGTGAATTAGGAAAGTCCTGCACGCTTTTTTCCGATAAGAAGGCGGGTAACCGAACGGCGCGAAAGCGGGCGACGCGGCAAGAGGGCACAACGGCTTCTTGCCGCGAATGCTTGCCTAAGCGGGTCATCCACGGAGGAAAGGCATGAGCACGGTCGTTCATGTTACGCACGAAGCGATCCAGAAGGTGGGCGGCATCGGGGCCGTCCTCCAGGGCTTCTTCACCGCCAAGACCTATAACGAGCGCGTCAAGCGTTCCATCCTCGTCGGGCCCCTCGGCGGGGCGGACGATGAGGCGTTGCTGTCGAAGAACGGCAAGGTCCTGTACTCGAGCCTGAGCGGCACGGACGACGGCGGATGGGCCGGACGCTTCCGCCCCATCCAACAGCGCTACGGCGTAGGGATTGTGTACGGCCGGCGCGTCTTCCGCGACAAGACGACGGGCGTCGAGTCCAGCCCCGAGGTCGTGCTGGTGGGCGTCGGCGCGCCGAACCTGGACCGCCTGGGGGAGTTCAAACGGCTCCTCTTCGACCGATTCGGCATCCGGAGCGACCTCTATCGCGAGTGGGAATACGAGCAGTACGTGCGCCTCGCCATGCCGGGACTGGAGGCGCTGGACGCGCTGGGGGCGTCGGGGGACGGTCCGGCCGTCATCCTGGCCCACGAGTTCATGGGCATGCCGCTCGCGCTGGCGGCCATCGCTCGCGACTCTCGCACCTACCGCACCGCCTTCTATGCCCACGAGGTGGCGACGATGCGGCGGATCGTCGAGGGCCATCCCGGACACGATACGATGTTCTACAACGTCCTTTCCGAGGCGATGGCCAAGGGCAAGTTCGTGGAGGACGTCTTCGGCCTGCAGGCGCCGTTCTTCAAGCACGCCCTGGTTTCGGCCTCGCGGTTCTGCGACGCCATCCTGTGCGTCGGCGACCACGTCCTGGCGGAGATGAAGTTCCTCGGCCCGGACTTCGCCGCCAAGAACATCCGCCTCGTCTATAACGGCGTCCCCGCCTATGAGGTCTCCGTCGAGGACGTCGAGCAATCGAAGGCCCGCCTCCAGAAGTACACCGAGACGATCCTGGAGTTCCGGCCGGACTTCGTCTTCTCGCACGTGACGCGCATGGCCCTGTCGAAGGGCATGTGGAGGGATCTGAAGGTCCTCTGGCACCTGGAGCGCAAGTTCCGCGAGACCGGACGGACGGGGGTCCTGTATCTATTGTCCAGCCAACTGGGCGCCCCGCGCAAGAGCCACGAGATCCTCGACATGGAGGCCCGCTATTCCTGGCCGGTCGGCCACCGCGAGGGGCAACCCGACCTGTCGGGCGGCGAGGCCGACTTCTACGTCCACATGCAGAAGTTCAACGCCTGCGCCCGCCAGATCAAGGTCATCCTGGTCAATCAGTTCGGCTGGAACCGGGCGTTGTGCGGCCTGAAAATGCCCGAGGACATGGACTTTCTGGACATCCGCAAGGGGACGGACATCGAGTTCGGCCAGTCCGTCTACGAGCCGTTCGGCATCGCCCAACTCGAACCGCTCTCGTTCGGAGGCCTGTGCGTCGTCACGAACATCTGCGGCTGCGCCGGGTTCGTCGAGAAGGTGGCGGGCGACAAGCCCGTGCCGAACGTCCTCGTCGCCGACTACACGCATCTGGAGAAGGACGGCGGGCTGCACAACGTGCTGTCCATCGGCCCGAAGGAGCGCGACGCCGTCGAAGAGAAGGAAGCCGACCGCGTCGCCGACGAGATCCTGGCGCGCCTGCCGGCCGACCGAAAGGCCCGCGAGGCGTTTCTTGCGAGCGGCTACGACCTGGCACGCCAGATGTCCTGGGACGTCGTCGTCCGCGACTATCTCATGCCGGCCCTCGATGACGTTGTGAAATAGCGAGCCCGACGCGCTCCGCACCCGCGAAGGAACACCGTATGCCGAAATCCATCACCGACCTCGAAACGCTCGTCTCAGGGCTTGACGCCGACGACCGACGACGCTTCGACCGCCTCTACCGCTTCACGGCCGGCGAGGCGCGCATTCTCCCTCCCAAGGCGATGGAGGACTGGATCGCCAAGGCGTTCGCCTACCTGGCTCCGACGCGCGAGCAGGTCCTCTCGGCCATCCGCCGACAGAAAATCGTCCACGTCGTCAACCAGGTCACCGGCCAGGGGACGCTCTTCAACGCCGTCCGGGCCCTCAGGCCCATCGAGGCCAAAAGCGATTCGGACCTGGTCAAGGAAATCGAGGCCGCGCGCGGAAAGTGCGCGTTCTGTCGGCCGATGGAACTGACGCCGGAGAACACCTTCGGCCGGATCGGCCAAAAGACGTGTGCGAATGTGGCCGCGTACGACGGTTGGCACGGTCTGGTGATCTTCGAGGAACATTCGCCCCTGCATTTTCGCACCGACGCTTTCACCGTCGCCGAGGTGGCCGACCTCCTCGCCACCGCCCGCACCTGGGCCGAGAAGGTTTACGGCGAGGACCGCGAGGCCCGCTACTTCTTCCTCATGTGGAACTGCCTGTGGAAAGCGGCGGCAAGCATCATCCACGGCCACGCGCAGATGGTCGTCGCCCGCGAGTTCCCCTACGCGAAAATCGAACGCCTCCGCCGCGATGCCCTCGCCTATCGCAAAGCGCACAAGAGCAATTACTTTG
>DATKUU010000287.1:0-4710 GCA_035530455.1 Phycisphaerae bacterium
TGGAGCGTCAGTGGCCGGCCTTCGGCATCGACGCTGTACATCACGGGGTAGACGGCCACGCGGATTGTATGCCGGCCGGGCTCAAGCGTGAGCAGTTTTCCACGGCGGGAACCGCGACCTTCTTCACGTCTGGCACGCCACTGCAACGGTCTTGTCCAGGCCGGCGGCACGGAGATGTCCTTGGCCACTTCGCCCGGCGCCAGCAGCACGTTGGGGAAACCCAACGAATCGGTCTCCGAGCCATACCACTGCCCATCCATCTCGATCGCCCAGTAGTTGTTCCCGTCGCGGGCTATCGCGACGTCCTCCTTCCCCACGTTGGTCACGTCGGCCTTCAGCACGAGGTCCTCTCCGGCCTTCCAGACCTTCTTCTCCGCCCGCAGACGCACCTGCAGGCTCTCGGCAAGCTTGCCCAGTCCGTCAAAGAGCTTGTCAGCATACGACGCGTCCTTTCGCATCCTCTGGACGCCCGAGCACTTGCCGTCCCGGAAGGTGACGATCACGTTCTCGCCGTCGCGGCGGTAGACGTGCCAGGTCTTCGCCTTGTCGTCCCAGGTGCAGATGTTGCGCAGGCCTTTCTCGGCGATGATCCGCTTGAGCGTCTCTTCCGTGACGGTCAGGTCGAGTTCATAGAATTCGGGCAGGTCCGCGAGGAAACCCAGCCTCGCCTTGCCCGCGGCCCCCTCGGCCGCGAGGATTTCGATCTCGACCGGGTTACTCGTCACCCTGAACCACGGGTCCGCATCGACGGCTCCGGTGGACTTGAACTGGAAACCCACTCGAACCGTATGCTTCCCGGCGCCCATCCGCAGCGGCTGATCTCCACGTTCTGCAAGGAAGCTCCCATTCAGCTTGAGCACAATGTCCGCCGCCAGATTCGCCGGTTTCAGGGGGGCCAGGCTCCTGGGATAGCCGATCGCGCCGACGTAGGGAGTCTCATCCACCTCAACGCGGCAGTTGACGTACTCGTACATCTCGGGCAGGACTTCGAGCTTGCCGCCGTTCCTCACGTCGATCTTGAACGTGGGCGTCTCGCCCGCTTTCCACTGCACCTTGTCCGCCCGCAGACGCACCTGCACCCCCTCGACCGCTTCGCCCCAAGGCGAGGCCTTCGCTATGGCTTCCTTCACTGCCGCGCGGTTCTCGGGCGTGTCGGGCAAAGCCTTGATGCCGCGAAAGCGGTCGCCGACGTTCCGAACGACCCAGATGACCCGCTCGCCCTGCCGGATGTCCCGCTCACGACAGGTCGGAATGTCGAAGGACGTATACTGGAAGCCGCGCACCCCTTCGGGCGGCGCTTGACCCGCTAATGTCTCCAGAACCTTGAGGCTTTGGTGTGACGAGGCGTACCCCCTGTGCTCGCCCGTTACCCTGTCGAAGATGTCGGCTTTGTCCGTCGCTTCGCAAAGGGCGATAAAGGCAAAACCGTTCTTGATGGCGTCTTCGATGGACAACTGGCTGCCCGGCAGCAGATCCTTAGGTCCCGCTGCGTCGGGCTCGGCGTCCGCGGCGAGGATTTCGATCTCGACCGGGTTGCTGACGGCACGAATTGGCTCGTCGCCGGGTTTCTCGGTCCCTCCGTCGGCGGGCACCGCGAATGCGGCTACCCGCACGGTGTGTTTGCCCGGCGTCACGGCCAGTGGTGTTCCATCAGTCCCGCGGCGCCAGTTACCATCGAGGGTGAGTGTCATCTCTTCAGGCCAGATTGGGTTCCATACCGCAATGGCGGTCCCGGCATTGCGGTACACTGCGCCATCGAATTCGATCTCCAGAGGGGCTGCGGCACGAGGTCTTTCCAGGTGTTCTTTGCCCGTGATGCGAACGGATACATCGAGTCTTGGCGGCTTGCCGGCGGGCCACGTTTCACTCGCGGCCGCCAACTGCACCTGCAATCCGCGCACCGCCTCGCCTCTCGGCGCACTGAGCCATCGTGCCGCGGTGCGATATCGGTTCCGCCCGCTTTCGAGGGCCTTCCCTGCCGGCGTGTTGCGGCTCGTGTTGAAGATGTCCAGCACGCGCCAGCCTTTCGGGGTTCGCTGCACCAGAAACCAGATGTCGCTTATGTTGCCGACACTGGCGAGACGCACGGCACCGAAGTCCTCTTTCAGCGCCACCTCCCCGACAGGTTTCAGTTCGTCAAGGTGCTGGGCTGCCTCTCGATGCAGTTCGCGGACGAATGATTGGCGCCTCTCCCTATTATAGCCCGCCAACAACCGGGCAGGCGTCTTCGCGAGTTCCTCTTCAACCACGTTCTCGGGGGGTCCAACCGCGAGTGCGTCGAGTGCGTCCATGTCCCTGGCAAGGACTGCCGTCATATACCGCTGCACCACGTCGGCCGCGTCCTTGGCTTCTTCGTTCGGCAAGACCTCGATCTCGACCAGGTTGCTGACGGCACGGACGGGTTTGGGGGCGAGGCCGGTGACGTCTTCCATCGACTTGGCGATGAAAGCGACGCGGACGGTGTGTTTGCCCGGAGCGAGTCCTAACGGCTTGGCGCCGACCTTGCTCTGCCAGAACTCGACCAGGGTGAAGGAGATGTCCTTGAAGTGCTTCCAGGGCATCCCGGGGCCGAATGTGGAACTCTTGACGTCGACCTCTCCCGCCCATCGGTACCACGTGCCGTCGACCTCAAGCTCGGCAAGTTCCTGGGCCTGCGCGATGGACAGATCGCGTTTGCCCTCGTTCTTCACCTCCGCCTTGAACGTCGGCATCTCGCCCGGTTTCCACTGCACCTTGTCCGCCCGCAGACGCACCTGCACCCCCTCGACCGCTTCGCCCCAAGCAGTGGTTTCCTCACGGATTCGGTCAAGGGCCTCTTGGGCTGCGTCCCTCACGCGCTCTTCCTGGTCCCTTAGCCGCTTCTCCAGAAAGGGCACGGCCGTCTTCGCTGCTGCGCCCAGTTGTCCGAGCCCTTTGACGGCGGATTCGCGAACATAGGCATCCGGCTCTTCCAAGAGAGCAATGAGCAAGGGAACATCGGCGTCCACAACCCTCAGTCGATAGCGAGCAACTGACTGCGCGGCCAGGTCGATGTTTAGGAAGCGGAGCTCTGCCTTTCCCGAGCGGTTCGGCGGGTCCGGCCCCCCATACTTGGTGGCCCCCGATTGCTGGACCGGGAGTTCCTGGTTCCTCAGTTCGAGCACTCGCTCGGTGCCGAGTTCGGCTCCCTGCCTGTCGAGAAGTGTCAGCTCGAACAGCGCTCCCCCGACGGTCTTGCCATCCTCAAACTGAAACCTGACGTCTACGCGGGGATGTCCCTTGCGGCTGATGAAATCCAGGCCCGTAATCTTGAGTTGTGGTCGCTTAACTGAGACAGCGACTCGTTTGGCCGGCTCAGGAGGCGAATCGCCTCGTCGATCCACAACCTTCCCCTTCGGCCAATCATCTTCCAGTTCGATCAGCGGCGCGTTCCCCCGTTTTCCAGCCAGAATTTCGATCTCGACCGGGTTGCTCTCGAAGCGGAACTTCTCGCGTCCTTCGCGGGTTTGCGTCGGAAGCGCGATGCGCACGGTGTGCTTCCCGGGGGCGAGATTGAGGGGCTTGTTTTCGCCGCTGCTCCGCCACGGCTCGCCGAGTGACAGCACCATGTCCTTGACATGCGTCCCGGGCGGACAAATGGGGGTCCTTATATTGATCACGCCGAACCAGTAATACCACGTGCCGTCGAATTCCACCTGCGCAAGTTCCTGCTGGCGTGGGATGCCGAGCTCCCGCTTGCCGTCGTTGCGGCATTCGGCCTTGAACGTCGGCGTCTCACCCGCCTTCCACTGGACCTTGTCCGCACGCAGACGAACCTGCACGCCCTCGACCGCTTCGCCCCAGGGGGTGTCGGCTGGTGCAGGAGCAAGATTAGGGGTCTTCAGCGCGAAAGCAGCGGTGTTGCGCACATCCGCGTGACGGCTCTTCGTCAGGCCTTCGAGCGCTTGACGAGCCACCGGAAGTTTCTCGGCCAGCAAGGCGATCTGTCCTGTCGCGGTAACTCGCGTGTCGCGAACTTCCGAGTCGGCCGCCTTGACGAGAAACGGGACGACCTCCGCGCCGCCGATCCTGCCGAGGGCCCTCGCGACAATCCACCATCCGGAGGCGTCCCTCTCCCCGGCGAAGACGGCGCCGAGCGCAGGGACGGCCCGTCGCGACTTCGGCCCGAATTTCCCGAGAGCCCCGGCGGCCGCCCGGCGGAATTCGTGCTCGGGGGCGTTCTTCAGCGCGTCGATGAGCCCGTCGATGACCGGTTCCTCGTCGGCGCCGATCTCGCCGAGCGTGGCAATGGCCTGGCCGCGGGCCTTGCTCTTTGCGTTGCGCGCCAGCACGAGCAACTTCGGCCACTCGCCTCGAGCCGCGGGACCGAGTTCGCCAAGATAGCTCGCTGCGGAGTACACCGCGTCGGGCTCTTTCGAGTCCAGGTACCCCGCGATGCGCGGGACGTAGAGGCCAGTCTTACCCGTGATGCGCGCGAGGGCGTTCCAGCGCGAGATCGCCGCGAAGGCGTCCCGGTCGGAGGCCTTTTCGATGACCGGCACGGCGGCCGCGGCCGTGGGGCCCATCGCGGCGAGCTTGTCGCACACGGCGCGCGGGACGTATTCGTCCTTGTCCGAGGCGAGTGCCGCGACGGCGAGGAGCGTCGGCTCGGCAACGGGCTGGATGTCGAGCAGAATCTGGGCCACGCACCGGCGGATGCGCGCGTCGGGCGAGGAGAGTTTGGGCAAGAGC
>DATKUU010000288.1:0-10038 GCA_035530455.1 Phycisphaerae bacterium
GCCAGGTTTTTTCAGGCCGCTTCTTTCCTGGGGAAGAGACCGGGGCGGAAGATCCAAAGGACGATCCCGGCGCCGGCAACGAACATCAACTCCGTGATTTCCTCCCAGAAGACGAACCAGACCTGGTTATCACTGTACGGCGCGAGAATAAAAAGGCGCATGAGGCTGAACCCCAGCGCGCCCATGCCCGCGGCGAAGAGCACCTTCGACCAGGAAACCGGGTCCGTTTTCTTGAGGAGCAGCACGAGGAACGACGCGGTCAGGGCCGCAATGGCCACCGCCGGCAGGTATCGGATTTCGTATATCTGGTAAATGGCGGGGTGGCTGTAGTTGTAAAAGGTGCCGAGGATGTTCGTGTTGTAGGAGAAGAGGACCGGCTGGGCCAGGAGGGGCATGAACGCCAGGACGATGGTCGCCGGAATCAGGACGTAGAACATTCGCCGCAGGCCGCACGGCACGTCGGCGTACTTGATGCACCTGAGGCACAGGGGGAGAGCGGCACAGGTTTCCTTGAGGTCGCTGTACCGGATGAGCCAGTGGTCCATCCCTTCGAATGCCGCATAGGTCGCGAAACCGAAGCATAGCACCATGCCGAAACTGTGGAGGTACTCGAAGAGAAAGGACTGGTCCTCGTAGGCGAGGTAATTGGCGGCGCAAAACGCCTCGCCGATGAAGAAGAAGATGAGCCCCCAGCGAAGGGCCGCCAGTTCGGGTGACCGGCGGCGCCAGAGAATTGCCACAATCACGAGCGCTAGAAGCATGTAGAAAGGTTTGACGACGAAGCCGATCACGACCGCCACCCACTGCTCGTACGCGGGCGCTTCGCGGTAAGGCATTGGACCGGTCGGCTGCTCGGAGGCGGTGGCGAAGAAATCCACGTAGTCGCACCCACAGTCTCTTCCGAGGTGCGAGACCATCGCCTGCATCCCACCGCGGACGTTGGCCACGTCGTCCAGGCCCAATTCTTGAAACCGCCGCACGGCCCAGGCGCCGAGGATGCCGCCGTCGCAGACCACCAGCAGCCGCTTGCCCCGCAACTGGGCCGGCATGGCCTCGAGGGCGGAGGGCTTGAGCAATTCCTCGTACGGCCAGTTGACGGCTATGGCCAGGTGGTTGCGCTGGAACGCCTCGGGCGGCCGCACATCCACGAGCACCGCGTGACCGTTCTCGGCGAGGTAGCGGGCCTCGCGGGCCATCACGGCCGGCGCGCTGCCCACGTACATCCAGTAGAGCAGCGGCGCCAGGCCGCCCCCGACGAGGATCAGCAGAGCGACCAGCACCAGTTGCGTCCATCGGTTTGGCGTTCGCATGGTTCCGTTACCTCCTTAAGCAGTTGTAAACGCACGCGGGCATGAGCCGACCGTCGACGAGCGGATAGACATTGCAGCACTTCCGCGCCCTGGAAAGGTCGAAGGTGTCGCGGTCCATGAAGTGGTGGATGAAGATGGACTTGATGGACCGCTCGACGACCGCGGCCGCCTGCGCGGGTCGGAAGTTGCCGCTGCATGAAATCGAGCCGAGCAACCGTTTCACGGCGGCGAGGGCCTGCTCGGAGTACGGCGCCAGCCCCGCCGGACCCGACCAGAGGTCGTAGACGGCCTGTCGGACTTGCTCGAAACTCTCCGGGTCGGTTCCGAAGAGGGCCCGGTTCTGGATCATGTCCAGGTAGCTGTCAATCGCCACGAGGCGCTTGATGGGAAGAAACCGGCCGTCCTCGATCCGCAGGTAAAAGGCCAGGGCGAAGCAGGCCGGGTGGCTGCACGGGAGCGGCGAGAAATCGGCCTGCGACAGGGCGCCGCCGCAGGCCCCGTCCAGGGATTGAATGACGTCCGGGATGGTGACGGCGTCGTCGGGCCTTCGGAGGTCGGCCCCGCGCCCCGTGTAGGCGAGGGGCTGGAGCATGAGACTGTAGAGGTGGTCGTGCTCGAACAGAAGGCGTGCGACCTCGGCCGGCTGATCGTCGTTGATGCCGCGCGCAACGGTCATCGTCAGCGACATGGGGGCGTCGAGTTCGCCGGCCGCCTCGATCAGCCGGCGTTTCTCGTCGAGGATTGCGCGCCCTCGCAGGCGCTCGTAAATGTCGTCGCGATCGCCGTCGAACTGCAGGGAGATGATGACGCGGCGTTCGGCGAGAAAGCCCAAAAGGGAGCGGTCGCGGGCCAGCGCCAGGCCGTTGGTCGAGACGCTGACGTAGAGGATTTCGTCGCGGGAGAGGCACTCGTCCACGATCTGGCGGAACTCGGGGTTCAGGGTCGGCTCGCCGCCCGAGAGATTGACGACGTCGATCCGGCCTTCGGAGGCGATGAGGCGATCGAGAATGCCCGCCACGTCGCGGGGCGTGAGGTGGAAACTCGCGCGGTTCTTCACGAGGCACACGGGACACGCCAGGTCGCAATGGTCTGTGATTTCGATGATCGGCATGCAGACGTGCTGCTCGTGTTCCGGGCACAGGCCGCACGAGTCCGGGCAGCCCTTGTCCATGGCGGCGGCGAACTGGAGCGGGACCGCGCCGGCGCGGTGATACCGGTCCAACGCCAAGTACTGCTCGGCGTCGGGCCAGACGCGCACCCGCTGGGGACCGTGGTCCGGGCATTCCTTGTGGAACCAGACGCCGTCCTCGGCCGCATGGACGCGCGCGGGCACCAGCCGGCCGCATGACCGGCAGGTGGAGACGGTGGTGGTGAGGTATTCAGTCGCGCTTGGGGTCACTTTTCGGCGGCGTTCCTTTCCGGTTCCAAATGAAAGCGGGGTTGCCTGTGGCGACCGTTCCGGCCGGAACGTCCAGGCCGACGACCGCACCGCCGGCGACGACGGCGTCTTCGCCGATTTCGACGCCGCACGCGATCAGCGAGAAGCCGCCGATGAACGCGCCGCGGCGCAGGATGACCTTTCCGGCGCGAAACTCGTCGATGCGGAACTCATGGGTCAGGATGTGGGCGTTCATTCCGATGAAGACGCCGTCCTCGATCGTCACCAGTTGCGGGAACGTCGGGTCGATCCAGGCGCCGGCGGAGATGAAGACGTTCCGGCCGACGCGGGCCCCCAGGCGCCGGAGAAGCCGGACCTTGAGGCCGTTGAACGGCAACTTGAGCACCACCGCGAGGATTGCCGCGCGCATGTAGAGCCGGAGCATCTTGCCGGCGGAAGCGTCGCACCAGCAGAACCCCGTGGGGCGGGAGGGGTGTCCCGTCGGGTATCGGAACAGGCGTTCCTCGGTCTCGCCCTTCAGGAACCGTTCGAGTCGGCGCTTGGCCTCGGCCACGTCCGTTGGCATGGGCTCATTCATCCCTGGGGGCGAGTGGGCTGCCGCCCCGCCGCCACCGACACGAGGTTCCGGATGTAGTTACCCAGGAAGGGCATGGGAGACCGCCTCCTCGCCGGCCATCCAGAACCGCTCATCCTTCATCCGGTAGAAAAGGTTGTAGGCGCAGGCTGGAATCATGCGGCCGCTTGAGTCGGGCACCATGTCGGGACAGGCGACCAGCCGCGCCAGGTCCAGGGTGTCCTCGTCCACGGGCACGTGGAGATACACCGCAAAGACGGACCCTTCGGCGATCCGCTGCCGCTCAAAGCGTGTCAGGCTCTTTTCGGGCGGATAAAGCCGGGACACCAGATTCTTCAAGTGGGCCAGCAGTTCCGGCTCGCGGCCCTCGGCCCACACGCGGTCGATCACCTCCCGGAAGTGGCGCTTGGTGTCATCGGTCGGGGTGGCCAGATAGCCTCCGGCCAGCATCTCCCGGAACTGGTCGGCCGTCAGGAAGTCGGTGAACGACCTCAGCCGCCCGTTGGCTTTCAGGTAGTAGGCGGCGTGGTAGCACATGGGATGCGCGCGGGGATGAGGGACGAAGTGCTCGCGGCGAAAGAGGCCGCCGGTCGTTTCCTCGACGGCGCGGGCGGCGCCGTCGAGCGGCAGGTGGCGGCGCGGGACGAACGCCCCGCCCCCCTGGCCGGTGAAGGTCATCGGCTGCACGGTCACGCTGGGGATGTTGCCGTGGGCGGTGGCCAGGCGGAGGATGTCGCCGATCTCGTCGTCGTTGACGCCGCGGATGACGACCGACAGGAGCGTCGTCGTGACGCCGGCGCGCTCGAGGTTCTCAATCGCCTGCCGTTTGACCGCCACGAGGTCGCGCCCGTGGATCGTCATGGACGTCTCCGGCCGCAACGTGTGCAGGGAGAGGATGACGTCGACGCCCCGGTCGGCCAGTTCGCGGCAGAGCGCCTCGTCCTCGGCCAGGCGCAGGCCGTTGGAGTTCATTGTCACGCGGCCGACCTCGGGTCGGCGGCACTCGTCGAGCAGGGCGAGAATGTCGGGGTGGCAGGTCGGTTCGCCGCCCGTCAGGTTCACGATGTCGAGCGGTCCCGCCTTGGCCAGGGTGTCGCTCATAAGCCGCCCCATCTCCTCGCGGTCCATGAAGTACGACCGGTCGGGGCGGTTGTACGTGTAACAGATCGGGCACGACAACTGGCAGACGTTCGTGACGGAGAAGATCACCAGTTGGCAGGCGCCGGCATGGAACCGGCACGGTCCGCAGTCGTGGGGGCAACCGGCCCGCACGGGCGTGGCGGGCATGGCGGACGGTTTGCAGCGGACGCCCGTTCGCCTCATGCGCAAGTACCATTCGACGTCATCGGCAATGCGGGCCCGCGACTTGCCGCACTGCGGGCACAGACGCTCCTGGTACACGGCGCCGTCCTCCTCGAGGATGCGGCACGGAACGATGGCGCGGCACTCGCGGCACATGCCTTGGACGGTTCCAAGATAGGTGTAGGGTCGGGTCGCTCTCATGTGAGGGTCTCCTTTCTGGGTTGGTGGATTTCACCAAACAGGACTTGCAGGTCCTCCGGGTCGCAGTAGTCGGCGAGCGGCACGGGTGCGGCTAGGCAACCGATGCCGACGGCCACCTGCCGACCCGCGACGCATCCCTTCCCGTCGAACAGGACGCCGTCGTCCCGATACCGGCGGACCGTCAGGTCCATCACCAGGCATTCGCCGGGCCGGACCGGCGCGTCAAAGACGATCCGCTCTGTGCGTACGACCATCCCCATCTGCGTGAAGTCCGACGAGAGGACGATCAGCCAGTTGCCGAGTTGGAAGAAACTCTCCAGCAGCAGCGTTTCGGGCAGGTGCGCCTCGTCGCCGAAGGCGGCCTTGAGTTGGTACTCTTCGAACGAGACCGTCTTGGCGCCGCGGATGCTCCGCCGAGGCTCGTACGCGAAAACCCGATCGACCATGCGGAACTTCATTCAGATCCCTCCGTCGACGAAAATCGCCTGCCCGTTGATGTACGACGCCCGGTCGCTCGCCAGAAAGGCGACCAACTCGGCCACCTCGCGCGGCTCGCCCGCCCGCGACAGCGTGCAGAAACGATTGTACTCCTCCCGCTGGGCCGGCGGCACGTTGACGCTCACCCCTTCGGTCAGCATGCCGGGCACCACGACATTGACGCGGATGCCATACCGGCCGAATTCCCTCGCCAGCGAGAACGTGAATCCCACGATGGCGCTCTTGGCCGTCGCATAATGGACCGGCACGTCGAGGACGCGCATGCCGGCCAGCGACCCGATGTTGACGATCGCTCCGCGCTTCCGCCGGATCATTCCCCGCGCGAACGCCTTGGTCACCAGGAACGTGCCCTTGACGTTCACGTCCATCACGCGGTCCCAGTCGTCCTCTTCAAGCAGGGCGAACGGCATCACCTGGGTCACCCCGGCATTGTTGACGAGGATGTCCACGGCGCCCGCGTCGCGCTCGATCTGGCGGGCCAGGGCCGCCGACGCGGCGCCGTCCAGCACCTCCAGCGGATAGGACCAGACCCGCGCGCCGGTGGCGAGGAGTTCAGCGTCCAGGCGCTGCGCCTTTTCGGCGCTCGTGTGGTAGGAGTAGGCGACGGCGGCGCCTTCGCGGGCCAGGACGCGCACCACCGCGCTCCCGACCGCCCCCGTGCCGCCCGTCACGAAAGCCGTCTTGCCCTCAAGCATGGACTGGTCCCTCCACGCGCTGGTCGAGCTTCCGCTGGACGAGATGAACGAAAACGGCGACGGTGAGGAGGCTCGGAATGTCCGCCGCGCACAGCCCGGGTGCGAAGTGGCGCGGCTGGACCTCCGGCATCGCCTTTCGGAGTTCCGCCAGGGCTTCCTCCGTCAGACAGCCGTTCCGCTCGTAAACGCCGCCGGGGATTCGCTCGCGGACCTGGGCCTCGAATTCGTTCGCCTCGATCGTGATCCCGAACGCCTCCTCAATCAGGAAACTCAGGTCCAGAAGGTCGATGGACTCCGCCCCGAGGTCGGTCACCAGCACGCTGTCCATCGTGACGGTTTCCGGCGGGATGCCCGTCACTTCCGTGATCAGAGGCGCGAGCCTCTCGAAAATCTCCTGCTCGGTCATCTCTCATACCTCCCGAAAAGGAGCGCCGCGTTCTGGCCGCCGAAACCGAACGAGTTCGCAAGGACCGTCCGCCCGTCGAACGGCCTGGGTCCGTCGGCCACGTAATCGAGATCGCACTCGGGGTCCGGCGTGCGGAGATTGATCGTCGGGGGCACCGTCCCCGTGCGGAGCGTCAGCACCGCCGCCGCCGCTTCCACCGCGCCGCTCGCGGCAATCATGTGGCCGGTCATCGACTTGACGGCGTGGACGGGGATGCGGCGGGCGCGATCGCCCAGCACTTCCTTGACCGCGGCCGTCTCGACCGCATCGTTCTTCGGCGTCCCCGTGCCGTGCGCGTTGACGCAATCGACGTCCTCCGGCCGAAGGCCTGCGTCCGCCACGGCCTTCGTCATGGCGAGGACGGCTCCGCGTCCGCTCGGCTCCGGGTCCGACACACGGAATGCGTCCATCGAGGCGCCGTATCCCAGCACCTCCGCGTAGATCGCCGCCCCGCGAGCGCGGGCGTGGTCGAGCGTCTCGAGCACGAGGAACGCGCTGCCTTCCCCGAGGACGGTTCCCTCGCGGCTGGCGTCGAACGGCCGGCAGGCGGTTTGCGGCCGGTCGTTCTCCGTCGAGAGCACTCGCAAGAGGCTGAATCCGCCGACGCCCAGCGGGTTCAGCATGCTGTCGGCTGCGCCGGCCAGGGCCACCGCGCAGTCGCCTTCCTGAAGGTCCCGCAGCGCTTCGCCGACGACCTGGGCGCCCGCGGCGCAGGCCGAACAGTTCGTGTAGCGCCCGCCGAAGATGCCGTAGTGGTCGCCGAGCACCTGGCCCAGCCGGTCGAGGGGCGTCTGAAGCGGCTCTCTGCCGGCGTCCAGAAGGATAGAACGCGTGAGGGCGCGACCCATGTCGGCCTCGGTTGCCGCGGCCGTCACGTCCTCCAGGAAGAACACCTCCAGCCCCACGCCCACGTGGAGGGCGGCCTGGCGGAGGTCGCCGTTGGCGAAGCCGGCGTCGGCCAGGGCTTCCTCCGCGGCCGCGAGGCCCAGCCACACCTTGCGGTCGCGTTCGCGGGCGGCTTCGGGGAATCGGCGGCCGAGGTCGGCAAGGTCCAGGCCCTTTACCTCGCCGCCGATGCGGACGGGAAACGCGGAAGCGTCGAAGAGCGTGATGGGGCCCAGGCCGCTCGTCCCGGCCGTGAGGTTCCGCCAGAACGTCTCGCGGCCGTTGCCGACCGGGCTGACGACGCCGATTCCCGTGACGACCACGCGGTTCATACCGCCTCCAGCAAAAAAGCGGCCTGTTCGGTTCCGTGCCCGAAGCAGTTTGCCAGGACCCGGGCGCCGGGCCCGAGTCGCCTGGCAAGGGCCGCGCCGAGCGCTACCTGGAGCGCCGCGGCGGCGGCAAAAAGGTTCCCGACGCTTGCCTTCGGCTTCACGGTCGTTCTCGCCGCCGTGCCGTCGGTCGCCGGGGCGCCGTCCTCAACGGCCGAGACGATGGCGGCAGGCGGAGCCGAAACGAGCGGCGCGACGAGGCTCGAATACCACGCCGACCCGTTCGCGTCGCGCGGGCGCGTCCCCAGGCGGTAACCACCCACGCGGGCATAGATTCGGGCGCCGCGGGCCACGGCGCGGCGCTGGGATTCGAGGACGAGAAAGGCGGCGCCCTCGCCGGGCACGGGTCCTTTGCCGCCGCTGCGCCAGGGGCGAAAGACGCCCTGCTGCTCGAGGGCGACGAACGCCAACTCGTGGGTCTTGACGTCGCAGCCGCCCACCAAAGCACATGCTGCCTCGCCGCGCTCGACCGCCCGAATCCCTGCGACGATGGCGTGAGCCCCCTGGCCTTCCCACGGGTTGTACACGGCATTGGGGCCCCGGAGACCCTCGAAGATGGAGACGAACGAGATCGGCATGTTGCTCAGGATTCGGAAGGACAGGATGGGCCGGACGCGCTTCAGCGCGACCGAGCCGAAGCGCCGGGCGTCGAACCGCCCGTTCGGATCCGCCGAGTATTTCACAAGCGGCGCGACATCCCCCAGTGGGACGCCCGCCAGGCCCGTCGCACCGTAAAGCGCCGTCTCGTCGCCGGGGTAGTCGGCGTCGACGGCGAGGCAGGCGTCGCGCATCGCCAGGCGGGCGGCGGCGACGGCCAGGGCCGCGTCGGCATTCATCAGCCGCAGCGCCTTCGACTCGCCGACGAACCGCCGGGGGTCGAAGTCGGGGATCTCGGCGCACACGGGGCAGGAGAAAGGGGCGGCATCGAACCGGCTGGGCGGGCGCGCGGCGCTTTCGCCGGCCTCGACCCGGCGAAGGACCTCGCCGCTTTCTGCGCCGAGCGGCGTCACAGTTCCCACTCCGGTCACGACGACGCTATTCGCCACCGGCATCTCCTCGGGCATCGTCCGTCCAGATTCGCATCAGCGCCCGCCGCTTCTCGTCGAGCCTCGGGTCCTCCACGTACTTGAAGGCAAACACCATCTGGGTCTCCGCCACGGGGCGGTCTTCCCGAAGGGCCTGGACCTGGACCTTGCCTCCGGCCTCGTGGACGGCCATCACCCGGCTTCGGTAGGTGAGTGTGTCGCCCGGCCTGACCATGTCCCTGAACTTCGTCCGTTCGAGGACCGTCAGGACGGCCTTGGCGTCCCTGCCGTACTTCTCTCGCAGGCCGGCTTCCAGCAGGAGCCCGGAAAGTTGGGCCATGCCTTCGAGAATCAGAACGCCGGGCATGACGGGGCGGCGGGGGAAATGGTCGTCGAAGAAGTCTTCGCTGAGGGCCACGTTCTTGATCGCTTCGGCCGACGCGCCGACGTGCCACTGGGTAATCTTGTCGATCAGAAAGAATCGCATCGTGTCCTCCCGCAGGTTTACGGCGTTTCGGAGTCTCCTGCCAACAGGCGAGCGACGAGTTCGTCCAGCAGGGCAAGGTCGGTCGTGGCGACATAGCCTTTGGCCCAGAACTTTCCGCCCGGGGACCCGCCTCCGTGGTGAGCGACCGTTTTTTGCCCCGCGGCGCGGAACCGCCGGACGGTCAGTTCGGGGGAATGGTTGGGCCAGGCCTCGACGACCAGAACCACGAGGTCGGGCTTGATGCGGAGGTCCAGAAGCCGCCAGCCGTGCTCGACCGCTTCGCGCTGGAAGGCCTCTTCCAGCCCGGCGCGCCGCGGGCCCGTGAGGCAGGGCGCCCGGCGCCACGTCGTCCACGCGATGCCGTAGACGACCCGGTGGAGCACTCCGGCGTCAGTTCCGAAGACCTCGTGGAGTTTCCGCTTGAATCGGCTGAGGCCGGAGGGCGAGTGGACGACGCGAATGGACCTGGCCTTCTCCGGCTCCTTGGTGATGTATCCTTTTTTCTCGAGGGCGGACACGTGGCCGCGGACGGCATTGACGTTCGCCAGGCCGAGCGCATCGCCGATCTCCCGCAGCGTCGGCGGGAACCCGTTCCGCGCCACATAGTCCTCGACGGTGGCGAGGACCTTTTCCTGTTGATCGGTCAGCGGCTCCATGCGGCGCGCCCCGGTCAGGTGTATTGGCGTACAGTGTAATTTTGTACAGGCCTTCCGTCAAGCCTTTTCCCGGAAATTCTGCGCCGCCTTCCGCCCGGCGGTCCGGGCGGGCCAAGGCGTCTTGACTTGGGGACGGCCCCGGGGTACAGTCCTTTCCGCTTAAAGGAATGTG
>DATKUU010000289.1:0-2743 GCA_035530455.1 Phycisphaerae bacterium
TCACGGCACGTCCAGTTTTCCCGGTGGAGTGCGGCCGCGGAGAGAAAGGCGAGGGGGAGCCGGCGCGTCGGGATTCCTCGGCCGTCGGGCCCTCTTCGGCGTATCTGATTGGGGTACCCCTTCTCGCGGCCGATCGCGGGAACCGGAGCCGCCGGACAACGAACACGCAATGCCTACATTGACAGTCATTCAGGGGCCGGATCGCGGCAAGACGTTCGAGGTGGATGGCGCCAGCACGCTCATCGGCCGGGACCCGGCGTGCGGCGTGTGCCTGGGGGATACCGGCATCAGCCGCCATCACGCCACGGTCGAGGTGAGCGGCGACCGTTATGTCCTGAAGGACGCGGGGTCGGTCAACGGCACTTTTGTCAACGGCGTGCGCATCGAGGAAACACCGATTCAGGCGGGGGACCAGGTCCGCGTCGGGAACACCATTCTGGCGGTCGGCCGGCCGATGCCCGAAGGCGCCCTGGTGGACCATCGCGGTCTGCCCATACGCGTGGACAGTGAAGGCCGGGTGGATGCCAGCATCATTTCCACCGAAAGCGCGAGCGGCGAGCCCGACCTGGCGTTCACCGTCGGCGAAGACCTGGCCGAGATGCGCACGAGCGTCGTGGGGCTGCGGGCGCTCTACCGCATCGCCGAGATGCTTGCGCACGGGTACGACACGGATCGCCTCTTGTCGAGCGTCCTGGACATGGTGTTCGACGTGGTGGATGCCGACCGGGGGTTCATCCTGCTGAAGGACAGGCGGACGGGGGCGATGGTGCCGCGCGCCATCCGCTGGCGCGAGGAACTGCTGGAGCAGATTCGCCGCGAACAGGCTGCGGGCGCCGACGCGAGCGGCGAGACGGCCGTCGGCATGCCGACCCCGGCAGCGCCGGCTTTCAAGGCCGCGCCCATCTGCGTCAGCCACACCATTATCAACTATGTGCTGAAGCGTGGCGAGGGCGTCCTTTCGACCAACGCCATGCAGGACCAGCGGTTCGAGGAGGGGGAGAGTGTCCAGGACTACGGCATCCGAAGCGCGATCTGCGTCCCGGTCCGGGGCGGGGACGAGATCCTCGGCATCATCCACGTGGACACCCACGTCAGCCAGGGCCAGTTCGGCCCCGAGGACCTGAAACTGATGACCGCCATCGGGTGCCAGACGGGGCTGGCGGTCGAGAACGCCCGCCTCATGGCCAGCCAGGTCCAGCAGGAGCGTCTGGCGGCGGTCGGCCACACCGTTGCCAGTCTCTCGCACACCATCAAGAACATTCTCCAAGGCATCCAGGGCGGGTCGCACGTCGTCGAGGCGGGTCTGGAGCGCCAGGAACTGCCTTCCGTCGCCAAGGGCTGGGACGTCATCAGCCGAAACCTCCGGCGCGTCAACGAACTCGTGCTGAACATGCTCTCCTACAGCCGTGAGGCGCCGCCGAACCGCGTCCGCACGAGCGTCAACGCCGTCGTGCGGGAGGTGGTGGAACTGGCGCAGCCGTCGGCGGCGGAAAAGCGCGTCGCCCTTTCGACACAGCTCGATGCGGACCTGCCGGAGATCCCTCTGGACCCGGACGGCCTGCACCACGCCCTGCTGAACATCCTGGCGAATGCCATCGAGGCCGTGCCCGCCATGAGCGGCAAGGTGGACGTCCGGACGCGTCTTGCGCCCAACCGGACGGAGGTCTGGATCGTCGTCGCGGACAACGGGCCGGGCATCCCGCACGAGGAGCAGCAGCGGATCTTCCAACCGTTCTTCTCGACGAAGGGCCAGAAGGGAACGGGCCTGGGCCTGGCCGCCGCCCGGAAGATCATCGAGGAACACGGGGGGGGGATTACGCTCAAGAGCGAGCCCGGCCACGGCGCCGCGTTCGTCCTCCGCCTGCCAACCGAAGCGGCTTCTGAAGTCTAAGGCTGAGGGGTTCGGCGCCTGACACGCCACCAGATCCCTAAACATAAGGAGAGTCACTAATGCAACTTTTCAGGCCAGCAGTGACTATCGGATTAGGTGCTTCGTTGCTTTTGCTCGGGCTTGGCCCGGTCGAGAAATCTTTTGACGCCAAAGGCTTTCGGGAGCAAAGCCTGGAAGAGCGGGAAGCGGTTGCCCAGGCCATCCGCCAAGAACGCGCCAACCTCGTCAACGATCTGATTCAGTTGGCGGCAACCAAGTCCGAGGCGCCCACTTTAGACAAAGACGGTTTCCCGCAAGAAGGCGTATGGCACGATGCCAAGCACCTGGCCATCTTGCTTCTTGGAGACTTGCGGGCGCTCGAAGCGGTCCCGGTACTCATGGAGAATATATGGTACAAGAATGTAGAGTCCAGAGAGTTGCCGAGTATGATCTATCGGTATGGCGGCGAAGCCTACCCGGCCGCGAAGTCCTTGTCCAAGATAGGCATGCCCGCCGTTCAGCCGCTCCTTGCAAGGCTTAGTGTCTTAAGGGAGACGGAGCCAGAACGCAGGATATGTACTTGGACGCTGAAGGAAATTCTTGGTGAAAGGCTGGCTAAGGTCCGCCTCGAAATGGCTGTCGAAGAAGTCAAGGATGACGCGGCCCGGGCCAATCTCAAAGCAGCACTGGAGCAACTGGAGCCTGAGCCGCAGCCTGTCGGACCGACTGCACCTTAGAGGCCCAAGCGCCACTCTCGCTGCAAGCCGGGGTTGCCGTGGGGGTGTTCGCCACCCCCACGGCCGCGCGGGCGTTTGGTGAACTGGAAGGTCTTCGCCTCTGGAACGCCGCGTGGTGGGCGGCGGAAGGGGTGCA
>DATKUU010000290.1:0-7661 GCA_035530455.1 Phycisphaerae bacterium
GCCTTTGGGAAGCGTGGGCGAGCGGCGTTTGCACGGGCGCTCGGCGTAAGTCCTTCCACGTACCACTATTACGAGAAGGGCCGCCCCCCGCCCGTCGAGTTGCTTGCCCGTGCTGCCGAGGTCACCGGGGCCAGCGCCGAGTGGCTCCTCTCCGGCCGCGGCGAACCGTTTCCAGACCGTCCTGGCGCGGCCGGTGACATAGGCTTGTCACAGCAAGCGCGGGATGCGCTCGCACGCTTTTCCGACGGTGCCGGCGCAGCGCCCCGCGCCGCCGCCGCACGGGCCGCCCTCGGGCGTCTCCTGGCCGAGATCCAGCATGCCCTCCCCGCCGGCGACAGCGCATGGCGGCCCGGCCCGTGCACCGTCAAACCGACGTACGTCCCCATCATCGGTCGGACGGCGGCGGGTCTTGTGGCCCGGTGGGAGCACTTCTTTGCCGGCAAAGAGGACCCGGACGTCCTGGAGCGCCAACTGCGGGCGGTCGAGGGGAAGCCGGCGCGCCAGCGCCGGGCCGACATAGAGCCGGCCGACCCCGCGGGAGAGACGATGCAGCCGCGCGAGATGCGCGCGATGCTCGTCCAGTTATCCGAGCCGACGCCCGACGGCTGCCTGGAGTTCGTGGATCTGGCCGCCCTCGGGACCGTGGAGCCGGGCACGTTCGGCCTGCGGGTGGACGGCGACAGCATGGCGCCGCGGATTCTGGACAACGACATCGTTCTCACGCGGCGAAGCGCGGCCGCCGAGGCGGGGCGGACGGCCGTCGTCCAACTCAAGGGCCGCGTCGGCGTCACCGTCAAACTGTGGCGCCCCGAGGGCGACCGCGTCCACCTCGTGCCGGTCAACGAGGCCTACGATCCAACGGTCTGTCGGCGGGAAGACGTCCTCTGGGCCTGCCGGGTCCTCTGGGTAGTCCGGCTCTGAGACCGAAGCGGCGGCGAGCATACACGCCGCGGCCGCCACCAGCGCGAGAGCCACGAGAAGCACGCCCACCTTCAGTCGGCCCATGAAGCGTTCGAAGCGCCTCGCACCCTCGGGATCGACCAGGAGGCCCAGGAGGAATCGGCATCGCCTGGCGACGCTGAAATGCCGCCAGCCGCGCGCCGTCTCCGCCGCCCCGTTCAGGCGCGCGATGCGCCTCAGGGCGCTCGTGAAGACCGCGACACGATGCTCGCAGATGCCGGCCGACCCGCCGCTCGCATTACCGTCCGGCGCGGCGTCGGCCGGCATGCACCCGGCGGGGCAGGCGGACATGCGGACGGCATAGAGGTCGCTCTCCAACTCGCACCGGCGCGAAACGAAGCCGAACAGGAACCACCAGTACGCGACCGCCGCCGCCATCAAGGCCGCGGTGACGGCCGCGGGCGATCCGGTCAGCACGTCGACCGCCTGAGTGGCGAGGACGCTCGCGCCCATCGCTCCGAGCGCCAGCACCAGATACAGGCGGACGTGGCGGTGCTTGATGTGGCCCATTTCGTGGGCGAAGACGGCCTCAAGTTCCTCGTTCGGCAGGGCCAGAACCAGGGCGTCCGTGATGAGGATATACCGCAGGGGCCCCACGCCGCCCACCATGCAGCCGTTGGCGATGGAGCGGTTCGTCCGCCAGAGGAGGATGTCGGCAACACGGACGCCGGCCCGCCGCCCCAGGGCCAGGAGCCGGCTTCGCAGATCGCCCTCGGGGAACGGCTGGGTCGGCCAGCAGAGGCGAATCCACGGCCCGGCCAGGATAGTCGCCGCCGCCAAGCACCCGAGCAGCGCCAGACCCTCCAGCGGCTCACCCGTGGGTCCGAAAAGGTGGGCCAGAAGGTCGCGGCAGGCCAGGAGGACGGCCATCGGCACGAGCGCCACCAGAAGGTACTGCCGGGCCAGAAAAACCAGGTAGCCCGGCAAGGTCCAGGCGGGGGGTGCGACCGCAACGCCCGCTCGGGCGAACACCAGGGCCCGCAGCCGACGGTCCGCCCAATACAGGGCCGTCCACGACAGCCCCAGCAGCGCGACGAACGGCGTGAGCACAAGGAGGAAGGCAAGCGAGGTCCATCCTGGCGCGCCGGCCCAGTGAGCCGCAAGGGCCGACCAGTCCAGCGCGAAGAGCATGGCGGCGTAGGCGCCGACGACGAGGAAGCGATAGGCCTTGGCCATCAGGCCGACACGCCGGAGGAATCGCTGTTCGTCGCCTTCGGAGGGGGCGCCTCGGCGGAGGACGAGGGCGCCGACGAGAAGCCCCGCGAGAAAGACGCCGACCGCCAGGGCCGCTATCCCCGCCAGGACCGGCGCCGGATCGGGCAAAGAATCGGGCGGCGCGGCCTCCAGGGAGACCAGCGCCAGCAATAGTCCGATCAGTACGGAGGCAAACAATAGGTTCTCCCAGGCGCGCGGCACACTACTCCTCGCCGCGCGAGGCCTCAGGCTCGTGGAGAATGCGCGGCTTGTAAACGAAATAATCGAAGTCCGGGCTCTGGACCGGCCCGTGGCACGACATGCACCAGCGCGACGAGAGGCGGAGACGCGGGTCGGGCTTGACGCCCTTCTCGGCGTGGTCGCTGGCGACGGCGTGGCAGGCCTGGCACGTGACGCGCCCGAGCGCCGGCGTCTTTTGCATCGAGACGAACCCGCCCTCACGCGCGAATCCCATCGTGTGGCAGAGGAGGCACTCGGGGTCGTCCTGTCGGCCAGCCTTGCGGACGGACTCGTAAGCGCGGGCATGGGCCGTCGAGCGCCACTGCTCGTACTCCTTCTTGTGGCACTCAGCGCAGGCCTCGGCGGGCTCGTAGCGGACGGGGATCGGCGTGTCCCAGTCGGCCGGGGGCTTTTCCTTCGCTTCCTTGACATACTCCCAGTAGAGGTCCTCGACCCATTTGGCGCCGGGCACGCGGGCCGACAGTTCCGTCAGGTTCTGGGCCCAGCGCCGGTGGCCCTTTCGGCCGCCCTCCAGCCGCAGCGCCCCGAGGATGTCGCCGACAGAACCGGCGCCGACGAGCACCGTTTCGCCGATGCGCTCCGGCTCGAGGAGCGTCTGGGCGTCGTGGCCGCTCACGACGACGTCAATGCCGGGCACTTCGGCGGCGAGGCGGTGCGAATCCTCGAGCGGCTGATGCGAAAGGGCGACCACCAGGTCGCAGTCGGCGAGGGCCTGGATCTGGCGCTTCGCGGCGGCCATCGGGTCCTCCACCACCAGGCCCGTCCGCCATTCCATGGGCGGGAAGCCGTAGGCGCGGTCGGCGAGGACGGCGAAGATGCCAACCTTTAAATCGCCGACGGTGCGGACGACGTGCGGCGGGACGATCGTCTGGCCGCGCGCGTCCCGCACATTGGCGCAGAGGAGCGGCAGGTCCGACTCGGCGACCAGTTGCCTCAGGCGTTCGGCCCCGAGGAGAAACTCCTGGTCGCCGCAGGCGATTGCCGCGTAGTCGGCGCGGCGGGCGGCGAGGGCGAGAGTGCGGACCAGAAGCGCGTTCGGATGGTCGGGCACAAGGTCGCCGGCATCCACGAGAAGGACATTTCGGCAGGTGCGGCGGTACTGCTCGATGAGACCCTGGCGTTTGGCGAACCCGCCGCTCGGGTTGCCCGGACATCCGCAGGCGGCCAGGACGCCGTAGTTGTTGCCGGCAAAGAGGAGGACGGGCTCTTGGCGCTCGGGGCGCGGCTCGCAGGCGAAGCCGGCGAACAGTAAGGCGAGCAGCACTGGCGGACAAGCCGCCAGTGCCACCCACACCGGGACTCTACTTTGACCTTTAAAACCAGAGCCTCTTGCGCCGGCGGTCCGTCGGATCCTGCGCACGAAAAGGCTCCTGTGCCCGTTTTCAGGCGCCGTCGGCGACCAGAGGCGGCAGGCTCACGTGGTAAACCCGTCTCATGAACGCTTTGCCGCGAAGTTCTTCCAGAACCTCCGGTGCGGGAACGGCGTCGAGCGTCAGGGCGAGGCACGCCTCGCCGGATTCGACCTTCCGGCCGAAGGTCATGCTCGCGATGTTGGTGCCGTACGCGCCGAAGGCGGCCCCGACTTCGCCGATGATGCCGGGCCGGTCCTCGTTGAAGGTGATAACGATGTCGCCTTCGGGCTTCAGTTCCATGTAGAACTCGTCAATGGCGGTGACGCGCGGGTACCTGGCCGCGAACACCGTGCCGTAGCACGAGTGCGACCCGCGGTCGCCTTCGGCGAGGATACGGACGCTCGATGCGTAGCCGCGCGCGTCGGCGCTGGTGCGCTCGGAAACCTCGATGCCGCTCTCCTCCGCCACGACCATGGCGTTGACGACGTTGACGGGGCTGGCGACGACCTTCTGGAGGATGCCCATCAGGGCGCCGAGGGTGACGGGCCGGCAAGGCTCCTTGGCCAGGTCGCCGGCGTGCGTGACGACGATGCGCTTCAGCCGGCCCTGGGAGATTGCCGCCAGCAGCGTGCCCATGCGGTAGGCGAGTTCGGCGTAGGGCTTTAGCGCCCCGGCAGCGGCGAAGTCCATCGTGGGGACGTTGACGGCGTTCCTCAGTTCGCGCCCCGCCAGGTAGTCCACCAGATTCCGGCAAGCATCCACGGCGACGACGCGCTGGGCCTCCTCGGTCGAGGCGCCGAGATGCGGCAGACAGAGAACGTTGGGATGGTCCACCAGGTCGCGCTTCTCGGGCGGCTCCTTGGTATAGACGTCGAGTCCGGCGGCGGCGACGTGGCCGGAGACGAGGGCCTCCAGGAGCGCCGCCTCGTCAATGATCCCGCCGCGCGCCGCGTTGATGACGAACGCCCCCTTGGGCAGAAGGGCAAGTTCCTTCGCTCCGACGAGGCCGCGCGTCTCGTCGGAGAGCGTCGTGTGGACCGTCAGGACATCGGCCTGGCGGAGGAGGTCTTCCAGCGTGTCCACCAGCCGAATCTGCTTCGCCAGTTCCCGGTCGCCGGAGACGAACGGGTCGTAGCCGACAACCTTCATCTCGAGGCCCAGGCACCGCCTTGCGACGGCGCTGCCGATGCGGCCCAGGCCCACGATGCCGATCGTCTTGCCGGCCAGCGTGTGCCCCATGAAGGCCTTCTTGTCCCACTTGCCCGCCTTGAGGCTGGCGCAGGCGGCGGCGATGTGTCGGCTGACGGCAAGCATCAGCGCGATGGTCAGTTCGGCCGTCGAGAGCGTGTTCCCGTCCGGCGCGTTCATCACCACGATGCCGTGCCGCGTCGCCGTCGCCAGATGCACGTTGTCCACGCCGACACCGGCCCGCGCGATGACCTTCAGGTTGCCGGGCTTCGAGAGGGCGTCGGCCGTCAACTTCGTCGCCGACCGGATGACGATGCCGTCGTACCCGCCGATGGCGTCGCGCAGTTGCTCGGGCGCGAGGTCGGTCTTGACGTCCACCTCGAAGCCGGGCGCGGCCTTAAGGATCTCGACGCCTTCGGCATCGAGTTTGTCGGACACAAGGATTTTCATGCGAACGCTCCTTCGGGCCTGCAGGTTGCTCTCGGGGTGGCGGCCTTCCCAGGCTGCCACCCGTATTTTCCCCTGTATCCATTCGCGGCGGCCTGGGAAGGCCGCCGCGCGGGCCTGTCTTCGCTAACAGCCCTTCGCCAGAACTTTCTGGGCGGCCGCGACGCCGACGCCGTACTCGACCTTATAGCCCAGTTTCCCGAGCGCCATCTCCAGGGCCGACACCGCCGCCAGCAGGTCGAACGCATCGGTGTAGCCCATGTGGGAGAAGCGGACAATCTTGCCCTTGAGTTGGCTCTGCCCGCCAGCCACCCGCACGCCGAAACTGTTGGCCATGACCTTCGGCAGGGCCTCGCCGTCCACGCCCTCGGGGACATTGATGGCCGTGACGCTGTCGGAGGGGCTCTTGGAGTAGAGCGTAAGGCCGAGGGCCTTCGCCGCGGCGCGAAGGGCGTCGGCGCGTCGGCGGGTCTCGGCCCAGACCTTTTCCAGGCCTTCGGCCTTGATGAGGCCGGTGCTCTTCAGGGCCGCACGCACCATCGCGTTGGCCGGCGTCCAGGGGTTGTCCCACGTCGCCAGGCTCTTCTTGTAGGCCCGGAGGCTGTTGTAGAGCGCGCCGGGCGGAGTCGCATCAATTTGCTTCCATGCCTTTTCGGAGCAGGCGATGAACGCCAGGCCCGCCGGCAGCATGAGGGCCTTCTGGCTCCCGACCACCGTGATGTCCACGCCCCACTTGTCCATGTAGAACGGCAGCGCGCCGACGCCCGTGATGCCGTCCACCACCAGCAGCGTCTTCGTCTTGCCGACGACCTTCGCGATGCCCTCGATGTCGAAAACGGTCGCGGTGCTCGTCTCGCAGTGCTGGGTGTAGAGGGCGACGGCGTCGGGATGCTGCTTCAAGAGGTCCTCGACCTCTTGCGGCGTAATAGCCGTGCCCCACTCGACATCCACATTGACGACGCTCGAGCCAAACGTCTTGCCGAGGTCGCTCCAGCGTTCGCCGAACTTCCCGGCGCGGACGGCGATCATTTTTTCGCCGCGCGCGACGACGCTCGCCACCGCCGCCTCCATCGCCGCCGACCCGCTCCCCGTGATCGTGAAGACCGCCTGCTTCGTCTGCATAATGTGCTGCATGTCGGCCGTCAACTGCTCGAGCATCTTGCGATACTCGGCCGTGCGGTGGTGGAACATCGGCCGGGCCAGTTCCAGCAGCGTTTCCTCGGGGACCGGGGTCGGGCCGGGGGCAAAGAGGCGGGGCTTGAACATCAGCGGCTCTCCTCGTTACAGGTCCGTTATCTGCCGTTCGACGGGCCCCACGCCCGTCCTGGGCGGGCGTATTATAGGGAAGCCCCCGCGGGATGCAACGCGATTTCGGCGGCCCCGCGCCGCGTGCACCCGTGCCCCGGCACCCCCCTGTGTGGCACAGGCTCCAGCACCTCTGTGTGGGACGGCCAGCCTTGCCTGGTTTGGGTGGCATGCTCACGCTTTGCCTCTGCGTAAGCATGCTCCGGCGCTGCATGCCCACCCTGTTTCAGGATTTTACATCTACGCGGCGTTGGCGTCATGAATCAGTGTCCGGATCATGTTGAGGATGATCTTGCCTTGGACCCACAGGTGAGCGCGCGCTGTTTCTAACGCGCGTGGGAAAATTCCGAAAATTTTTTTTGGGAGGCCGCCCGATTTGGGGGCGTTTTTTTGGGGGTCGCAACCGAGTTCCCAGAGCGGCAGGGGCGTTTTGGGGTGTGGAAGACTCCACGTGGAGTGCAAAAAGCCCCATTTTCACGCGACTATGGCCCGGATTTTCCCCGACAATGGGCGATAACCACCCCGGTTTTGCCTCGCAAAACCCTCGTTTTAGCGACTATGCTATGGAGCGGGGTGGATGATATGGCCGTTTTCCTGCGAAGTTTGGCACGGGATTTGCGTGCCGGGGGAGTGCCTGAGTAACTGAGGCGGGACGGTGTCGGTTGCCGTCACCCCGACCGGAGCGGAGGGGTCTCGCCACGTGCCGTTGACCTTGGTTTCGCCGGCCCGCTCGCGGGCCGCGTGCTGTTGACTTTGGACTGCCGTTAGGGCGCTGGATATTGATTATTGTTGTTTGGCCGTGCTGGCCGAGGTAGGCTATCGGTATCCCGAGTTGGGAGCGGGGGCCGTCATGAGCCGACCGGCAAATCGCGCGGACTCCTTTCCTTCGGTCTCCGCATCGCCCCGGCCGTCGGCCGCACAAGAAAAACCCCGGCCCGAAACCGAACAAGAGAC
>DATKUU010000291.1:0-5403 GCA_035530455.1 Phycisphaerae bacterium
AACATTACGCCGTCCTCGACTTCGGCAACCGTGGCTTCGTGGTAGGTAGGCACGCCATAGCCGGGCGGGTCTACAAGGTCTTCGCCCACGGCACTCTTACCTTCAATGATCTCACCCTGCGCCGGCGGCAGGTAGAACCGCATGACCTGCGAGCCGCGCTCGTCCGCGTTGACGGTGGGCATCTGGATGTAATTGGCCTTGTCGGTGATGTTCCAGATTGGGGGCTTGCCGGCATAGGCATTGCAGTTGGCCGAATCCACGTGCCGCACGTGATTGTAGGTTGGAACCGTCGTTATATTATTCGCTGCTGCGCCGATTCCCTGCGCCTGTGAGCCGGAGCCTCCAGTAACAGTGATCGGATATTCGGCCGTGCCGTTGAGGGTCGGCCCCGCGCCGCCGCCATTGTACATCCCAATCCCGAACGCCGACGCGCCGCTACCCCCTTGAATCGTGCAGGCGCCGGGGGTTCCCTCGACCGCCCCGTCTACGGTGGTCGGTCCATAGCCGCCGACCAGACCCTGTGAAGACGTGCCAGTGTTCCCGGCCAGCGTGTGCGTGTGCAATCGTAGTGTGGCAACCGTGTGAGTGGGGAAGATCGCATACGCGCCGGTTCCCGTGCCTCCGACAACGGAATCAGAGTGTATGTCAAATGTGACACCCGCCCCTGATCCGCTTGTTGTGATAAAACCGGCTTTAGTCCCGCAGGTGATCGCCCCGGCAACGTGAAGTTCCCGATTAGTGCTCATCGCCACCGTCATCTGCCCCGTGCCAACGCCGTCCAGCGACACCAGCAAGCCCGACGTGACTGGGATGCGGGTAACGTCGTCGGCAACCGTGTGGCCGGTGGCGACAACCTGGGCGTCCCCCGCCAGCGGGGGTCCGCCGATGAGCCACGCCAGGGGATCGCCGTCGCCGGGGGGATCGGCAAGGGTAAGGGTATCGTCTGTATTCGAGACAATCAGATACCACGTTCCGCCGTCGAGTTGGACCCACCGACCCGCAAGTTCGTTCCCGGCCCCCCATCCCGGCGTATCTCCGCTGCAATCCAGGACGCCGGAGTTCAGGTCCCCATCCGCGCCGCTCATGTCGCCGGTCAGGCCGGTAATGGTCCAGGTCTTAGCTGACCAGTTCATGCTCGCGGCATTTGATGTTACGGTCGCTCCCATCTCGTTACGGCGTCACCGCCGCTCCTATGCCCGTGCTGGCCGTGATGATCGCCTTCACCGCCGTCTTGACCGCCCTGTTCCCAAGCCTGCCTCTTGTGCCGGGCATGATGAGCCGCAGAGGCCGGGTCTTGCCGAACGCATAGCCCGTCTCGCGGGCCACGTCGTTCACGATGTCCTCGCCCGCCCGCTCCTGTTGGTGGCGGACTTGTTCATCCTCTTCCGCCGCGGCCCGGGCGCAGGTCTGGGCGAAGTCCTCGCCGTCGAGCCGCCCGTGCTTCTCGCGGACCTCGACGAGCAGCCACAGCCAGAAGTCCGTCAGCGGCTCGGGCCGGTTGAGGCGGTCGTTCCAGAACCGCCACTGGAAGACCTCCCGCCCGTAGTGGACGGTGTAGACGCAAAAACACTTGCGCCACCAGCTCCAGCACAGTTGCAGGCCGTGTGCGGCCGCCTTGGCGGCAAAGCCGTCCACGTCGCCGTACATGCCGCCTCGCGGGACGAACGGCTCGTCGATGCTGATGCTCCGCCAGTTGTCCGGTCCGATCTTCATTTGTCTCTCTCGTTCCTTGTATGCCCCCGTCGAACCTGTCGGCCCGGCGGGAGGGTTGTAATCACTGTCAGGGCCGGCTATTGCCGGTCGCTCTTGATGTGGTTGAACGCGACGCTGGCCATTGGCTGATCGTTGGTCAGGCCGCAGGACGTGAAGCCGTGAACCTGGACGTAGAATGTTCCGGTCTTGTTCGTGTCGCCGTAGACCGGCCAGAGCCGGCTGCCGGCGTGCTTTAGATAGTCGATGTTGACCTGCTCGCCGTCGCCCGGTGCCGTCCCGAAGACCAGCATCTGGAAGCTCTGGGGCTCCAGGAGATAGCCTCGGTACGGCGTGCAGTTCGGGTCGCCCATGAAGCCGATCGGGGGCAGGCTCGCCGAGTGGAAGACGATGCCCTCGAACCCGACGTGGCCGAACAACTCCTTGCGCTTGGCCTCGGAAAGGCTGGACGCCGCCGTGGCGCTGAACCGCAGGGTGTCGCCGGCGTAGGTCCTGGCGACGTAGTTGGCGATCTCGATCGTCGTGACGAACGTCATGGCCGAGCCGACGACGATCTTCTCTTCCGGGCCTTCCAGGCCGTCGCCGATGTTCCGGTTCGCCCGGCCGAAGTCCACGAAGTACGGCATGGTGTCTTCGAGTTGGGCGAAGTGGTCCTCCATCGAGAAGGTCACTTCCGAGCCGGCCGATGCGCCGGACGGCGTGATGACCATCGGGTTGAGGTACTCGTAGCCGACGGCCTCGCGGTCCACGGCCGTGAGCGTCCCGGCGGAGGCGTGGTAGTGGCAGTCGATGGTCCGGTCGAAGAAGTCCGGGATGCCCGGGAAGCCCTTGGGCGTGGTCGTCGAGAACTCGCCGGACAGGGCGAGGTAGTCGCCGGCATTATCGGGCGCTTCGACGGCGTTCCATGCGGTCGATTCGACTGCGCCAGCGGCATCGCAGGGTTCGCAGATGATTCCGGGTCCGATGCTGGCCACCACGCCGCCCGAGCCGTCGGGCGGGCCGTCGTCGCCGTAGATGACGCCCTGGACGACGACTCTGTTTTTCCACGTCGTTCCGTCGGAGTTGTAGATGTCCAGGACCATCCCGCGCTGGAAGCGGCTGATGGGCCCGTTGATGGCGATGTACGCCGAGGCGTGGCCGGATGCCCCGGTGAACGTCGAGCCATCCGCGTCGTAAATCTGCGCGACGGTGCCCATGGCGCAGTTGCTTGACGTGAACATCTGCGTGTTCACTCGGTCGGAGAAGTTCTGCCCCATGAAGGACATGATCTGCACGGCCAGCTTGGCCACGGACAGGTTGTCTGTCTGGCCCTTGAGTTCGCGCTGGAGGTTCCACTTGCCTGTGGCCTTGAACATGCTCAACAGGTCGTGGCTCAGTGCATATTCCGTGTAGGCGAAGTCGCGGCCGATGGGGAACTCTTCCGTGATCGCCGTGGGGTACTTCTCGACGCGGACGGCCGACATGGGCTGGGTCAGCATGCGGTAGTAGTGCAACTTGCCCTTGATGGGCATTTTCTTGAAGCGCAGATGGCGGCTTGTCCGCCCCTGCAAGGTGAATTGCGCCTTCGTCGGGTGCATCTGTTCGGCCCGCCCGATGGCGGTGTCGAGTTTTGCCTCAACGAAGTCTATTGCGTTGTCGCCGAAAGCCATAGGTCAACTCCTATCTTCGCGGCGAGGCTATGTCTGGCCCACCAGCCAGTCCGCCTTCTCTTGTGCTGTCATGCCCTTGAAGTCCTTGGGCGGCTTGCCCGCCCCGCCCGCCCCGCCGGCCAGCGTCGAGCCGGGAAGGCCCTGCTGCCTGCCGGCGGCGGTCGATACGAACTCGTTGCCGAGGTCGGCCCACGCCTTGGCCGCCGCTTCGAGGGCGGTTGCCTTCTCGCCGTCCTTGGGCGGGTGCTTCAGGGCTTCCTCGATCAAGTCGAGACCCTTGAGGCCGTCGTAGGATTCGAGACCCTTGGCGATGGCCCGGCGAAGATGCGACTCTGCCAGGTCGCCGATCGTTTCGGCGCGGTGGTCGTCGGGCTTGATCTTGAGCTTTTGGAGAAGTTCGGTCCTGATGTCCTGGCGGGCTTGTTTGGCCTGCCGCGCGTATTCCTGTCTTCGTTCGTTCTCTCGGGCATCCGATTCCGCCTTGCGGTAGTCCTGGACCTTCTTGTCGGCCGCCTCTTCGGCGAGCTGTCGCATCCGGTCCTCGTCGGAAGCCCCTCTGCCCTGGCTCGCCGGCCCTGTGCCGGCGGTCTGGGCCTGTTCGTCCTCGCCCTGCTGGATGAAGTCGTACAACTGCTCCGGCGTCATCCCGTGCTTCTGGGCGAGTGCGGCGAATTTCTGACCCTGGATTCCGAGTTCGACCGCCTTGTGGTGGTCGTACCCGAAGGCCTTGAAGTTCTCTCGCGGGATGGTGAAGGACTCCTGCGAGGAGCCGCCCTGTCCCTGGGCGGATGCCGCCTCTTGCCGGGCCTGGCCCGTGGACGACGCGGAACCCTGTTCGGCGCCGTTTCCAGTGGTCTGTGCCGTGCCGTCGGCTTGGTCTGCAACTTGCGTATCCATGTCCTTATCTCCGCTGCGGGCCCCGCCGGGCCGTCAGCATCATGCCGCTCCGACTGCCGCACCGGCGGATGCGGCGGTTCCCGTGCCCATGGCGCTCCCGTTTCCGGCATTCGCCGGCGCGGAAGGCTGCCCGGGGCCGGGCTCCATTGGGCCGAGGCCACCAGCCTGGGCCATTAACTGTTGCTGGGCCACGATGTGCGCCACAAGGTGGCTGACGATCTGCTCCATGCGGTCCGGCGGGACATCCTCGCCCCGCGGGCTGTCCAGGAAGAGTTGGATCGCCTTGATGTGGTGTTCGTGGTGCTCGCCGATATTGGCCGGCACGTCGTCGGCCCCGGCAAGGATGCGGTCGAGTTCGGACGTCTGCTTCTCGAAGGCGCCCCTCATGGCCGAGTCGAGTACCGTCCCGGATTGCAGATAGGCTTCCAGCACGGCCGCCGCCGGGGACAGAACCGTCCGCTCGACGAGGCTGACGAAATGCTCCTCCGTCTGCCCGACCGTCTTGGGCCGCAGGGTCGAGGGATGGACGCCGACGCCGGAAAGATGCTCGCGCGGGTCGTCCTGGAGCAGCATCCGTATGTGTGCATCAGGCACTTCCGGGCCAAGCAGCCGCCGCAGCTGGTCGAGCGTGGACCAGCGGATGGTGTCCACCGTCGTCGCGTAGAGCAGGCGCGCGAGCGTCAGTTCGTTCGTCGTCACGCGCTCTTCCGGCACGCTCTCGGCCTGTTGGATCAGGGCCTCGTAAGCCTTGCCGCTGCCATCCCGCTTGTAGCCCTTGCCGAACTGCACGTCGGCCAGGTTCAGGGCCTCCCGCATGGCCTGGGGCGTCATCGCCACCATTTCTGCGGGAATCTGCGGCATCTGCATCCCCGGAATCCGCTCGGGCTTCTGGTCGTACTGATTGCTCCGCTTGTAGACAATCGGCACCCACGGGTCGTTGCTGATGTCGCCCGCGACGGTCCGTTCCTGGACGCTCCACTTCGGGACGCCCATCTGCATACACTCGATCAGCCACGTCCAAGAAATGTTGTGGACATCCTGGGCCTGCATCAACCGCCACGGGACGCCCGCTGGCCACATCCCGTCGATCATCCGGTCGAACTGGAAGAAGAACAACGGCATCTCGCAGAACGGGTTGTCGATCAGG
>DATKUU010000292.1:0-12994 GCA_035530455.1 Phycisphaerae bacterium
GCAGCATCGAGGACGGCATGGCGGAGAACGACTGGGCCGGCTGGAAGAAAATGACCGACCGCCTGGGCGACAAAATCCAGATCGTCGGCGACGATCTCTTCGTCACCAATACCCAACGCCTGGCGACGGGTATCGAAAAAGGCGTCGCCAACTCCATCCTCATCAAGGTCAACCAGATCGGAACGCTTACCGAGACACTGGCGGCGATTGACATGGCCCACCGCGCGGGCTACACCGCCGTCATCAGTCACCGCTCCGGCGAAACCGAGGACACCACCATCGCCGACATCGCCGTCGCCACCGGCGCAGGACAGATCAAAACCGGCAGCCTCTCGCGCAGCGACCGCATCGCCAAGTACAACCAACTCCTGCGCATCGAAGAGGAACTGGGCGACCAGGCCCTCTATGGTAACTTCCTGTGGAAGAAACCGTGACCACCTCTAACAACGCGTCGCGTCTGGCGAGCGGCTGGCTCTACTGGCCCATCTGCCTGACGGGATGCGCCCTGGTGGCAGCGGGAGTGCTCGGACCGGAAGCCCAGCGCCGCCTGGCCGTCGAGCGCCAGTGCGCCGAGATGGAGGCCGAGGTCGGCGCGCTGGGCGTAGCGCGCGACCGCCTCGACGCGGCACGCCAGGCCCTCCAGAGCGACCCGGCCTATCTGGAGACGGTGGCGCGACACGAGTTGGGGGTGGTCCGGCCTGGGGAGACCCCCATGCCTCAGCCTCAACCGCTCCGCCCCGCGCGGAGCGCGACGCCCGTTGCCGCAGAACCCGCCCCCGCCCCGGGCCTTGAGTTCCTGGCCCTGTTCGGCGAGTCGCCGGTGCGGACTGCGTCCTTTGCCATCGGCGGCGCGTTGCTGCTGGGGGCCGTCCTGGCGAGCCTGCCTTCCGCCCGCTCCCGTCCCGCCAGAGTCTGAATCACCCCTCCCCGCCGGTCGCAAGACACCAAAACAGGCTTATGGAACTTGTGTATCCTCCAACACTTATGAGCGATTCTGACATATTCCGTCAACCGGAATCTTCATCGCGCCATTTTTCGCTTGCTTTCGACAGATCCTGTGCTATTATTTTCAGTGAGCGAGGGGATGTACTAAGACGGAAGCAGTAATGTTGCGGGGCTAGACTCCGGAGACGGAGGCTGGCCTGTTTTCTTTGGGTTCGTCATCGCACGACGAGGGCCGGGCTCCGACAGAAGTCGGGAACCGGCCCTTTTTAGTTTGGCAGGGCCACAGAGAGCAAAGGAGCCATGCGATGCGAGGACGAATCATGATGGCTGTTGCGGTGGCGTTGGTGTTGTGCACAGCCGGCTCGGCGCCGGCGGGGATAACGGTTGTCTGCAATGGATCAGAATGCGGAGGCTCCGGGCCGAGGGACTACTGGTATGAGGTCACAACCACCCAGGAGTATGCCGGCTTCGCGTTCGCGGCCGGAACGGCCGACCGCGACCAGGGTCACTACGGTAACTCGATGGTTGCCTACCTTGTAGGCGACGTGTGGGATGAACTGAATGACGGCCCAAGCCCGGGCGGTGACTACGACATCTGCTTCGGTTACGGCGAGCAGTTGGACATCCACAGTCCCATGACCGTTCACGGCGGCGGACCGGTGACGCCCAACGGCAAGTCCAACATGGTCATCGCATGGTTCGTGAACGGTCCTCTCCCAGCGAACACCTACGGGTTCGGCTACGACAACGACACCGACCCCCTGGATGTGTCCTGGTTCTTTGACGAAGGCTCTATCCCGTTCCCGTTCGCCTCCTCGGACTGGTCCAAGGTGGTGGGCACGGGGCTGGGGCCGGTGCATGGCCCGTCGCCCGAACCCGCGACGCTGTCGCTCCTGGCCGTGGGAATCGCGACGGTGATGCTGAAAAAGCGGCGGAAATAGTAGTACCACAACCCACTTTGCACGGCGGGTCTCCGAACCCGCCGCGCGAGTGACAGAACCGAGAACGCCAGTCCGTGCGCGGTGGGTGCAGAGACCCACCGCGCAAGAGGAAATCGTTGTCAGGAACCGTTTTCCAGGAGCGCGGCGAAGAGGGTGATGGGGCCGGCACGGGTGATGCGGACCGTGACGAGTTCTCCCGCCAGGTCCGGCCTACCGTCGAAGACCACGAGGCGATTGTCAGGCGTCCGGCCGCGCCACTGCGTCCACTCCGCCGGCCCTCCCCGCGCGGGCACGCGCGCATCAAGATGCGGGCGCGGACTCGGGCCCTCGACGAGCACGCAGACTTCGCGCCCGATGAGCGCCTGGTTGTCCTGCATGGCGATCTCACTGAGAAGGTCCAGGAGTTCGCGGTGGCGTCGCTCCTTTTCTTTTCGCGGAACGTCGTCGGAATACTTTTCCGCAGCGACCGTGCCGGGGCGCGGGCTATACTTAAAGACGAAGCCGCCGGCGAATCGCATCCGGCGCGCCAAGTCGAGCGTGGCCTCAAAGTCCTCGCGCGTCTCGCCGGGGAAGCCGACGATGAAGTCCGAGACGACAGCCACGTCGGGGGCTGCCTCGTGAACAAGCGCCACTTTCTCCGCATACTCCGCCGCCGTGTATCCCCGGTTCATGCGCGCAAGGACCGTGTCCGAGCCGGACTGGGCGGGCATGTGGAGATGGGGGCAAAGGTTCGGCACGTCGCGGAAGCACGCGGCGAGTCGCGGCGTCATGGCGCCGGGGTGGCTGGTGATGAACCGCAGGCGCGCAAGATTCGGCGTCTCGGCGACACGGGCAATCAGGTCGGATAAATCCCACGAGCGGCCGGCTTCCTGGAAGGCGTAGTGATTGACCGCCTGCCCCAGGAGCGTCACTTCGCGGACGCCGCGCTCCGCAAGGCGGCGCACTTCTTCGAGGACGGCAGCAGGCGAACGGCTGCGCTCCGGGCCGCGGACGTACGGCACAACGCAGTAGGAGCAGAACCTGTCGCAGCCGCGCATCACGCGGACGAAGGCCTGGCGTGCGGGGCCGACGTCGGTCCGTCCGCGGACCTCGGCCTCATCGAGCCGGGCGTCGGCCGGCTGATACGCGTCCGGGGCATGCTCCTGGCGGCGTGGGTCGAGGGCGATGCCGTGGCGCCCCGCCCGCGCCTCCTCCACGAGGTCCGGCAGGAGCGCGAGACGACCCGGCGCGCAGAGAAAGTCCACAAGCGGCGCTCGCCGCCAAAGGGCTTCGCCGTAGGCCTGGGCCATACAGCCGACGAGGCCGACGACCAGATCGGGCTCGCGCTTCTTGCGTTCGGCGAGGGCGCCGACGTTCGAAAAGACGCGGTTCTCGGCATGGGCGCGGACGGAGCAGGTGACCAGCACCAGGACGTTCGCCTCCGCCGGGTCGGCAACGATGCGTGCGCCGGCGGCGCGCAGCACCTCGGCCGCCAACTCGGCGTCGAGGCGGTTCATCTGGCATCCGTAGGTCGTCAGGTGGACGCGCGCCGGTTCCATAGGTCAGGGGATTATAGGCGGCGGGCTGCAAGGCCACAAGGCGGGCCCCGGCGGGGCGGTCGGGGTCACTTCGGGGGCGCTGCGCCCGTGACCCAGGTGCGGAGTTGGCGGAACTTTTGCTGGAGTTCGGCGTCGGCGCCTCCGAGCGGATCGGGCCGGCTCAGGATCTCCTGGGCCTCGAGGGCCTTTCGGACCTCGTCGCGTTCTCCGAGGCGGTAGCGGCAATAGAAGACGTGGTAGCGATAGTTCCAGATGCGTTGGGCGTCGGACTTTTGGCCCTGGCTTTCGATGTCCAGAAGGGCGCGCCAGAGTTCCAGGGAGCGCTCGAAGTACTGCCGTCCCTGGGCGGCGTCGGGCGCACCTTCGGCCAGGGCCTCGTGGCACCGCGCCAGGCCGTACACGCAGTCCACTTTGATAGGCGCCGCCTCTTCGGGCTTCGGGCCGCCGATCTCTTCATAGATTTTCTTGGCGACGTCGAAGTCGCCGACGGCGAGGTAGAGTTCCGCCAGGTCGTACTGGATGTTTTCGGCCTGCGCCTCGGGGTTTTCGACGCCGGCGGTCTTGAACCACTCGCGGAGTCGGTCGCCGAGTTCCTCCGCGTCCTTGACCTTGGTGCGTGCGGTTTCCTTATTGCCCGTCTTGATGAGGCGCTGGACGTCCTCGATATAGGCCTGGAGGAGAGGAGGGAGGACGGAGCCGACCTCCGCCGGGTCGGCCTGGGCGAGGAAGGTGTCGAGCACCTTTTTCGCCTTGTCCAACTCGCCGAGGCGGCGGTAGGCCTCAATCTTATATTTCAACAGGCGCCCTTCCATTTCCTTGTCGAGTTTCGGGAACGCCTTTTCCATCTGCTCCAGGAGTTGGAGCCCGTCGGTGTAGAGGCCGACCTCGGGGTACATGTAGATGGCGGCGGCGTTGAGAAAAGCGGCCTGGGCCCAGTTCTGGAGTTCCTGGCGTTTCGTGTCGGGGAGCCCCTGGACCTGGCGGGCGTAGTTCGCGAAATCGGTGAGTTCCTGGGCGACGACGCGGGCGCGGGAAAAGATCTGGTTTCTCTGGCCCGCCGGCAAGACGTTCTCGCGGAAGTCTTCCAGCCGCGCCAGCGCCACCCAGTACCTCGCGTCGGGGTAATACTCGGAGTCCTGCGCGACCTTGGTGAACTGGTCGGCGGCCTCCTCGTACTTGGCGCCGCGATAGAGAATCAGGGCGTAGAAGTACTGCTGGTCCGGGTCCGCCCGGAGCCACTTCGACACAAACCACGCGAGGGCCTTCTCGTAGGCGTCGCGGTTCTCGTCGGTCTTGGCGACCTCGTACACCTGGCCGCGCACCCCCACATAGTATTTGGCGGCGTCGGGGGCGTAGCGATAGTTGGGGGCGGACTCGGCGACGGTCTTGAACGCCTCGGCCGCATCCTCTTTCCGCCCCAGTTGCAGGAGGCAGGCGGCCTGGCTGTAGAGCGCCGCCGCGTAATTCTCATCCTGCGGGCCGACCTTCTCGGCGTAGATTTTGTAGAGGCGCATCGCATATTCCAATTGCTTGGTATCCTCTTGCTGGCGGGCCTTCTCGTAGGTGTCCGTGGCGAGGATCCACAGCGGGAACGGGTCCATCTGCTCGACGTCGTCGGGGGTGCCGACGAGGCCGGGCATGACGAACGAGACGATGGCCGGCCAGGGGGCGGGGCGACTGTTCATCTCGGCGAGGATGTCCAGGCCTTTCTGCTTCAGGGCCGCGTTCGGCTTGGCCTGGGCCTCCAGGATGTAGGTCTCGGCCTCAACGAGGGGCATCGCCAGGCCGTAGAGGTTCTGGTCCACCTTCTGGGTCCCGAAGAACTCGCGGGCGGTTTCGATAGCCTCGCGGGCCTTCTTGTACTCGCCCTGGCGGACGCGTGTGAGCGCCCGCTCGAACGCCACGCGAATCTTCAGTTCCTCGGGCGCCGCCGCGTTGTCCGCATACGCCAGGCTCGTCAGCGCATCCTCGTATTTCCCCAAGGCACGCTGCGCCAGGCCGATGACCAGGTAGGCGTACCACTTGGCAGCCACCTTGTCCGGCAAACTGAGGTAGCCCTCAAAGGTCGTGATGGCGCCCTTGAGGAGGCCGTCGCGTGAGGTTTCGCCCTCGGCCGGCTGATAGTCCTTCGGGCGGACCCACGCCAGGTAATACATCACCCAGGCGGTGTGGTACTCGGCCTCGCGCCGCAGGTTCTCCACCCGGCGTGAGTACGCATTGCGGTACTTGGCCGGGTCCGCGTCGCGGTCAATCTCGCTGAGCCACTCCGTGCCGCCCCGAAAGACTGCGTGGAACTGCTCTTCGGCCACCTTGAGCAGGCGGGCCGCCTCCTGGCGATTCCCACCGCGGCGGTCCGTCACCTCCAGGACGTCCAGGTCGCTCTTGAGCCAGTTCTGGAAGATCATCTTGGCCAGTTCCGCCCGCCACTGGAGGATCTGGAGGCGGGCGTCCGCCCGCGCCTTCCACTGGGCGGCGGGGACCTGCGCCAGCGCCTTCTGCGTCTCGGCAATGGCTTCTTCATACAGGGCGCGCGCCCGCTCAAAACAGGCGTCGCGCTCTTCGACGCTCTTGGCGGCCGCAGCCTTCTCGACCTCGAGGGCGGCCTGATCGGCCTTGGTGACATGGCTCTCGGCCTCAGCACCCGAGACACCCTTCTCTTCCAGGTAGGCCCGCATCAGGCTCTGAAGGCCTCGCTGCCGGAGACCCTTGTAGAAAGGATCGTCCTCGGCCCCTTGGGCCTGGACCCTTGCCGGGAGCCAGATGGCCCCAGCGGCGGCCAGCACCGCGGCGAAGAGTATCCACCTGTTTCGGGTTTTGGTTTTCATCCGGTTCATCACGCGCCTGCCTTGAGCCCTCCGGTAAACAGACGGGAGCGACCTCGCCCCATTCGGACGGACCCGCCACTTCGCCGGATACGTCAGCCCGGGACGGCGAACTGGATGTTCGTGAAGCGCGAGAGAACGGCCGCGTCGAACGCCCGCACCACCCACTTGTGCCGCACCGCCATCCCCGGGGCGATCAGGACGGGGTGGTTCGGCGGAAGGCCCTCGGCGCGGTAGCCTTTGAGGGCGGCCTCCAGGTCGTCGAAACTCGACCCCAGGACCAGGGTGTCGTTCAGGACGATGGTGACGTCCTGGTTTTCGGCCCCTTCCTCCACCAGTTCGATTTTGATCCGCTCCAGGTCTTTTTGGGTGGTGGGGTTGGGCCCCTGCTCGCGGGGGAGGTTGGTCGTCAGGTAGCCCTCGGACGTCTGCGTGGGCATCAGCATGAAGAAGATGAGCAACTGGAAAATGACGTCAATCATGGGCGTCATGGGCGGCTGGATTTTGACTTTTCCGGGTTTTCGGCTTGTGGCTCGCATGGCCTCTCCCTGACCCAAGGGACGCGCCCTAAAGGGCCTTGTCCGGCTTCGTGGTGGTGATCCACCACCCTTCGATGCCCGCGCGACCGGCGCAGAGCATGACGCGCGCGACGTCCTCGTACGCGATGTCCTCGTCGGCGCGGAGGATGACGTTCAGTTCGCGTTTGCCCTTGGTCTCTTTTTTGCGTATCAGGAGTTGCGCCAGTTCGCTGTTTTCAATGCCGCGGCTGATGTCCGACGAGACGACGTCGCCCATGATCTTGACGATCCCGCCGTACGCACTGGACGGGTCCTTGACGATGTTGATGACGATGTTGACGTACTCCCGCGGGTCCTTGGCTTCGGCGGCCCGGGAAACGGGCAGCGTCACAGGCTCGATCTTCAACTGCTCGAACTGGCTGATGAGCATGAAGAAGATGAGGAGGTTGAAGATGATGTCAATCATCGGCGTCATGTTGAAGCCGACATCGCCGCCGCCCCTGGATTTCGCCACGCGTGCCATATCTGGAGTTCCTTGCCGCAAGTCCGCCCGGCCGGTCGCCGCTCAGGCCGCGGCGGTGGGCTTGAAGTTCGCCAGCAGTTCTTCGGCCACCAAAGCCGCTTCCATGGACAACTGCTCGATGCGGTTGCGGTAGATCGCATAGGCCGACAGCGCCGGAATCGCCACGAACAGGCCGGCGAACGTCGAGAACAGGGCCGTCAGAATGCCGCCCGCCAACTCGGAGGCGTCGGGGCTCCTGAGCGTCTCGATCTTCGCAAACGCCACCATCATGCCATACACCGTCCCAAAAAGGCCCAACATCGGGCTGACGTTCCCGATGAGGTTCAGGTACTCGATCTTGCGGTAGAGGCGTGAGGTGCGTTCCTCGGCGGCATCCTGCATGGCGCGCTCCATCGCCTCATAGCCGTTCGCCGCCTCTACCAGACCCGCGTGCACCACGCCCGAGACGAACGACGGGTCCGCCTGGCAGAACTCCAGCGCCTCGCGGAACCGGCGCTCGTCGAACATCGTCTTGACCTGGGCGACCGAGAGTTCCGGCAGGAGCACCACCCGCCGGATCGTAATCCCGTGTTCGATGATCAGCGCAACCGCCGCCAGCGAAAGCACGAAGATCGCAAAAATGTCGAAGAAGCCGATCCACGTGTTCCACGTCGCGTCCCACGCCATCTCCGCGAACGACCGCTGCCGGCGAACCGCCTCCTCGCCCAGCGCCCCCGTGCTTGCCAGGAGCACGACCAGCAGCATCACACCCGCCATCACCGCCCGTTGCTTGCCCATGTCGTCCGACTCCTTTATCACTAGTGGCCGACTGTTCGAAGACGCATTTCGCTGCCCGTCAGCCCTTCGGGGCTGTCCCTTTCGCAAGTTCTTCCTTCGCACGCTCGGCGCCGGGGGTTCCCGGATAGTCCCGGACGGCCTCGTTATAGACCTTGGCAACTTCGGCGGCGGGCAGGCCGGCGGCGTCCATCGCACACCCCGCACGCCACAGCGCCTCCGCCGTCCGCAACCGATCCTCCTGCGCATACAGGATCGGCACCCGCAGGAACTCCAGCGCGGCCGACACGTGCCGGCCGCGATCGCTCAGGATGCGGCCGCGCAGGTACACCGCCGCCGACGGGTCCGACGCCTCCAGCGCCCCGGCCGCCTCGTCCAGGCGTTTTTCGGCCTCATCCACCTGCCCCGTCGCCAGCAGCAGTTCCAGTTGTTTGAGCGTCGCCCACTGGCGCGTTTTCGGGTCGGCGCTGGCCAGCATCGGCCCAAGGAGTGGCAGCACCTCTTCGGGCTTCCCTTCCAGGAGCCGCAGGGCCAGCCGAAGTTGCTTTAGTTCCTGGGCGTAGGGTTTATCGCCGGCCTCCTTGATAGCCGCCTCCACCTTCTTCAGCAGCACCTGGTTGTCGGCGGTCCGGTCGGCTTGCGGCTTGGGGAAGCGGAGGCCCGTCACCAGACGCGGGGCCTCCTTGGCCATCTTCAGGTAGGTGTCGAGGGCCTCGGCCATCCGGCCGGAGTCGGCGTACACCTTGTACAGGCGCATGTAAGTGAGGGTCGTCAGCCAGGGCGGCGCGCTCGGCCGGGCCAGCGACCGATACAGCCGCTCCGCCTCCGCAAAGGCTGCGCTCGCCTCCGGCCCGCCTGCCTGGGTCTTCGCGTACGCCTCCTCGGCCCGGGCCAGGGCCGGCACGCCGTCCACCTCGATGGACGCGATGTCGGCGAGGGGGATTGTCCTTCGGCCGCCCGCGACCTCGAACAGGAGACCCTCGGCATCCAGGCCGACGACCTTGCCCACCAGGCCGATGCCCACCTGGGTCCGAACGCGGTCGGCCTGGGCGGCGGAGGCCGCCGCCAGCACCGCCAGCACCAGGACGGACGCCCTAGTGCACCAGCGTCGCCAGGTCTTTCTCGGTAACGAACTTGTAGTTTCCATTGTTCTCGTCGGCAATCTGTTTGAGCACCTGCGCGCCGCCATCGTAAAGGAAGCCGATGGTATGCACCGTCACCTGCTGGTTGCTGTTGAGCTGCTTGACGAGGCCCACGATCGAGCGGTCGAACTCGCCGTCCGTCAACAGGTAAATGAGTTCGGGCTTTGTGCCGAACGCCCGCTTCAGCGCCTCCGACGGGTCCGTCTCGCCCCGCGCGATGATGCCGTCAATGAACTCAAACGCCAGTTGCTTGTTCCGTTCCGTGGCATTCACCAGGCGTCGCGTCGGCATCTCCACCGGCGGGCCGCTCGAATAGAAAATCACGTGGAACTCCTTGTCCTCCCCGAGTTCCCCGATCTCACGCTTCAGTTCGAACTTCACGTAGTCAATCGAGTCGGTCATGCTGCCGGACCGGTCCACGACGTAAACAATCTTGCGGGCCTCGTCCACATCGTCGCCGCCGGCGCCGAAGAACCCCCGTCCCGTCCCCAGGCCCTCGAACCCGCCAAGTTCCTTCCCCCCGCCGCCGACCCCCATCACCGTCAGCACATCCATCTGGTTCGCCGCTACGTCCGGGAACGGGTTATCCAGACTGTGCACCAGGCTGCTCGGACGCGGAATCATTTTCCCGCGGCTCGTTTCCTCCTGCATCTTCAGGCGCGGACGGGTCTCCATCTTCTTCTGCGTCTGGGTCACAACGGCCGACTTGTACTCGAACGGCGGCTGGACGGCATAACTCTGCCACGCCACGAACGCCGCCAGAATAATCACCCCCGCGTGCAGCACGACGCTCGTGCCCCAACTCGGCAGGTACAGCGCCAGCCAGGCCATCACCGTGTCCATGGCCGTCTGCTCTTCCGACGCTTCCTGCTTTTCTTCCTTGCTCTCGGGCACCGACCCCGCCGCTGACGCGCTCCCCACGACGCCACCCGGACCTGTTGCCACCGCATCCGCAGGCACCACCACCCGCTGGTTGCAGTACGGGCACGTCACTTCCGCGCCCGCCGGCTCGTCCACCGTCAGCCGCTTGCCGCACTTCGCGCATCGGAATTTCAGTGCCATGGCACCATCTCCCCACACCCGAAACGGGTATGTTAAGGTAAGGCGGGAAACCCTGTCAACTGCCCTTTGCCCTTACGCTCCCCGATTTCGCCCCTCGCCCACCATTACATACGGACAACCCGGGCAATCGTTCACCAAAAAATCGGCCGAATCCGACCTTCCCCGCCGGTCCTCCCGGCCCGCTACGGAACCAGCGACCCCAGGTCCTGTTCCGACACGAACTTGTACTCTCCACCGTTTTGGTCGGCGATTTCCTTCAGGATCGCCTCCGCGACCGAGCCCGGCGGCGTGTAGAGAAAGCCGATCGTGTGGACCGCCACCTGCCGCTCGCCCCTCAGCCGACGCACCAGGCCCACCACCGCCCGGTCGAACTCGCCGTCCGTCAATAGGTAGATCGCGTCCGGCCGGACGGCAAACGCCCGCGCGAGCGCCTCCGACGGATCCGTCTCGCTCCGTGCAATGACGCCGTCAATAAACTCCAGCGCCAGACGCTTGTTCCGCTCCGTCGCGTTCACCAGCCGCCGCGTCGGCATCTCAAGCGGAGGCCCGTCGGAATAGAAAATCACGTGGAACTCCTTCTCCTCCGGCAGTTCCCCGATCGCGCGGCGAAGTTCCATCTTCACCCACTCCAGCGAATCGGTCATGCTCCCCGAACGGTCCACCACGTACACGATCTTTCGTGCCTCTTCGCTCGGCGGGGGGAAAATATCCGGCACCCCTGGACGGCCCGGCCTTCCGTCCGCCAACGCTGGGATTCGCGGACCCTTACCATCCCACAACCTGATGACCACGTCCGGCGTGAAAGTCATGGGCGTTGGCGGCATGTCCAATGTGCGGCTGAAATCCGCAGGTTCCGGCCTCCAGTGGTCCGACCCTTCCTCTGGCCGCTCCTCGGACGTTTCCAGGGGCGTGTCGCGCCGCTCCACCTGTGGCGGCGGCTTCGGCACGTAAATCCCGACCGGAATGACACGGGGTGTCCCATCCGCCGGCGGCTGCCACATCATAAACGCCGCCAGCACCATCACCGCGACGTGCAGGACGACGCTCGTCCCCCACGTCGGCACATACAGCGCCAGCCAGTCGAGCGCCGCCGTTTCTTCGCCGCCGACGCCCGCCGGGCCCCTCCCCTCCGCCCCTCGTGCCGTGCCCATCGTCCACCTCCTTTCGGAGCCGCCCCGACCGCCGGCCCGCGCGGCCGCTCCGCCGGGCTTTCCGTAAAACCGCACGCAGGCGGGCGGCGACCGTCCCGAGAAATCCTTTACAATCGCCTCGCCCTGTGGCAAAAAACCCAGGGAGGAGGCCCGGTAAAAACCCAGGGAGGAGGCCCGGCAAAAGCCCAGGGATGAGGCCCGACTGCGTCGGGCCGAATCCCTGGGACAACCCCAACCGACACGCGCCCTGCACACAGGAGAAACGACGATGGCCAAACGCACGTTCGCCCTTGGCATTGATTACGGCACCGAGTCCGCTCGTGCGCTGCTCGTGGACGTCTCGAGCGGCGAAGAGGTCGCCACCGCCGTCTATGAGTATTCCCACGGCGTCATCACCGAACGCCTGCCCGGCACGCGGACGCGCCTCCCCGCACACGACTGGGCCCTCCAGGACCCCATGGACTATCTGCGGGCGCTCGACGAAACGGTCCCGAAATGCCTCCGCCTGGCCAAGGTCAAGGGCGACCAGGTCATCGGCATCGGGACGGACTTCACCGCCTGCACCATGCTCCCGGTCAAGGCCGACGGCACGCCCCTCTGCACCCTCAAGGAGTTTCGCGCCAACCCCAACGCCTGGGTCAAACTCTGGAAACACCATGCCGCCCAGCCCGAGGCCGACCGCGTCAACCAAACCGCACGACGATTGGGCGAACCGTGGCTCCGACGCTACGGAGGCAAGATCTCCAGCGAGTGGTTCTTCCCCAAGGCCCTCCAGATCCTCCACGAGGCCCCCGAAATCTACCATGCCGCCGACCGCCTCATCGAGGCCGCCGACTGGATCATCTGGCAACTGACCGGCCGCGAGACCCGCAACCTCTGCACCGCCGGCTATAAGGCCATCTGGTCGAAGCGCGACGGGTTCCCGCGGCGCGAGTTTTTCGCCGCCCTCCACCCCGACTTCGCCGACGTCCTCGATAAGAAGATGTCGCGCGACATCCGGCCCCTCGGCGCCCGCGCGGGAGGGCTGACCGAAAGAATGGCCAAGCGCCTGGGCCTTGCGCCCGGCACGGCCGTGGCCGTCGGCAACGTGGACGCCCACGTCGCCGTCCCCGCCTGCACCGTCACCTCCGCCGGAAAAATGGTCATGATTATGGGCACCAGCGTCTGCCACCTCCTCTGCGGAACCGAGGAAAAAGAGGTGCCCGGCCAGTGCGGCGTGGTGGAGGACGGCATCTTGCCGGGACTTTTCGGCTTCGAGGCCGGACAGTGCGCCGTCGGCGACATCTTCGCCTGGTTCACCCGCACCGCCGTCCCGCCCGAATACCACGCCGAAGCCAGAAAAAGGAAGGAAACCGTCCACGACCTGCTCGCCCGCAAGGCCGCCGCCTATCGCCCGGGCGAGACCGGCCTCCTGGCCCTCGACTGGTGGAACGGAAACCGTAGCGTCCTCGTGGACGCCGACCTGACGGGCCTCACGCTCGGCATGCACCTGGGCACCAAGCCCGAAGAAATGTACCGCGCCCTCATCGAAGCCACGGCCTTCGGCACCTACAAGATCATCCGCACGTTCGAGGAGAG
>DATKUU010000293.1:0-2284 GCA_035530455.1 Phycisphaerae bacterium
AACCTTCTTGGACAGGCCAGAGGAGAGGAAAAGGGTGGCCGAGGCGGGGCGATTGGCCGTGCAACCGTGGAACATCAACGGCCAGATGGCAAAACTGCTTCGGGTCATCGCGGGCGAAACGGTCGCGGATGGAGCGTTCCAATAGGGTATGCGAGTCATCTTTGGGTTTGCGCTATGCGACCTGGCTCCATGTTTGTCCGCGCAGAATCTTGAAAATAGTGCCCCGGTGTACGCCAAATGCTTCTGCAATTTTTGCGGCAGGGACCTTGGTGCCGACGCCCAAGGCGCGGATTGTCCGAACATCCTCCGGTGAAAGTTTGGCTCGTGGTGGCCGGTGTGCCTTGCTGTGGCAAGAAGTACAAAGGGTTGTCAGCCAAAGCGGACGGGAATAATCTTCGTGGTGTTTACGCGCGCGACCGACTGGTTTTCCGCAAGCATCGCAGGTGTCGGGAAAAAGCAGAATGCCAGCGCGTGTGGCCCAGTAAACGGCAGAATGGGCGCTCGTTTCAAGCAGTTTTTGGGTTCGCGCGTTCCGGTTGATGGACAGATAGTTTCCAAGAATTGTGGTCGGGTTCTGATAGCGCCACCGGTTTGCCGTGCGGTATCGCGCCCGACGTTGTGCTGGCGACAGTGAATGATAATACTGGTGGTTGGCCGCGCGCATCTTGGCCTTGTGTGTACGACCATACGCGCGCTTGCGAGCCAACACCTTGACCCGGTTCTTTAGGCGATATTTGTTGGATAGCGCGAGGCTACACCTGCTGCAACGCCAATCGAGGCCGTCTTTTGAGCAACTTGACCGGTAGAACGTAGAGGTTGGCTTCCACGCCTTGCAGCGACAACACCGCTTCTTGGGTTCGCGCGGGCTAACTTTCATTGCTAGATTGAGTATAGCAAGACTCCCGCCGCAAATCAAGGACAAAAGGAGGAGGACAGCAGAATGCGCATTGCTATGACGGCCCAACATCTTTGCGTACGCGCGTCCCAGATGGGTCTTGCGGCCAAACGGTTCGGCCACGAAGTCCACCTGATTTTGCACCCCGAATCTATGGGGCGACAGTTCAATGAGAAGTTCGACAGCCTTCAGGTCTGGCACTCGAAAGAGCAACTGGCTGCGGCTATCAAGCGAGTGCAACCAGACATCATTCACACGCAGGACCGACCGCATCTACTCACGGTCGAAGTCATCGAGTTGGGGCTTGGCATCCCCGTCGTGCAGGATGTACACGATATGGACAGTATGCTCGACATGCCGATGGGTCATCCGTTGGCCGAGGCGAAGTCGCTCCTTCGGTCTGACGGGCTGGTGTTTGTCAGTCAGCCGTGCCTGGACTACGCCGAACGGTGGTTGGGTCCGCTTCCGCCTGCGGTGGTCGTGCCGTCAGCAACGTGCCACTCGTTTATGCCGACGCAGCGGTTGCCGCACGTCGGGGGGGCCGTCTGGCAGGGCGGCCTCTATCCTGAGCCGCCCAACAGTCCGCGCCGGTACATTGACCAGATAGACATCGTGCGGTCGTTCCGCAACCAGGACCAGGCGGTGTTTCTGCATCCGGCTCCGAACGGATACCCGGACAACATCAGGCCCTATGCTGCGGAAGGGGCGATTGTCGGTCCGCCGATGGCGTATCTCCCGCTCCTGAAGACGCTCACGCGCTACGATTTCGGATGGTACGGCCAGACGACGAACGCGGAACAGATTCACAAGACGCTTCCGAACAAGTTGTTTGACTACATCGCTGCGGGGTTGCCGGTCCTCGTGATTCGGGCGAACGAGGCGGCGAAGTTTGTGACGGAGCACGGGGTCGGGCTGGCGATTGATTCGCCCGACCAGTTTGGGACGGTGAAGGACGAGTTGCTGAAACTGCGGTCCGAAGTGTGGAAGAAACGGCACGAGTTGACACGCGAAAGGGTTATCCACCCCTTGCTGCAACTGTACGAGCGCCTGGCCGGAAAGACCGGCGCAAAGGAGACGACGGATGAAAAGGGCAATCTTGAATTACGGAACGGCGGCGACGGTGAGCCAATCGCTGTCCCCGAACGTGCTGTCGGCGGCTACGAAGTACATAATCCCGTTGCCGATTAGCGCGGACGGTCGGCACTTGTCGAGTCTGCTGGTCTGCCCGCGCGCCACGGGCGGGAGTTTCGTCGCCAAGTTGCACCTTTTTGGGTGTGATACCGACCCGTCCAAGAGCGGCAACTGGTTCGGCCCGCTGGACCGCAAGACGGCCAGCGCCACGGTTTACGGAACGTCCACGAAGCGCGTCGGGGCTTCTTCGTACCACTG
>DATKUU010000294.1:0-33218 GCA_035530455.1 Phycisphaerae bacterium
CGGGGGCGGGCTGGCGCCGTTGCCCAATTGGGTCCGCACCCTTCCCCGGGTTCGCCTGTGGGTCCAAGGCAAGATCATCCTCAACATGATTCGGACACTGATTCATGATGCTAAGGCCGCGTAGATGCAAAATCCTGGTATTCACGCGGGGCTAAATGGAGCAGCACAAAGGACACCACGCCCATTTGGTTCCCGGTGAACACACCGAGGGCCATGCTAGACTTCCATCACCTCTTTGGTCTTGTGCTCGAGGACTTCGGCGATCTGCTTCTCGTGCTTGTGGACCATTTCGGTCACCTGGTCCTTGGCGGACCGGGCCATGTCCTCGCCGAGGAGTTTCTGTTTCTCTTCGGCGTCAATGCTTTTGATGGCGTCGCGGCGGACGTTGCGCAGGCCGACCTTGGTTTCCTCGGCCATTTCCTTAATCTGGTGGACGAGTTGCTTGCGGCGCTCCTCCGATAGGGGCGGGATGGCCAGGCGGATGACCTTGTTCTCGATGCTCGGTGTGACGCCGAGGTCCGAGGCCTGGATGCTCTTGGCGATGTCGCCGACGGACCCCGGGTCGAACGGCTTGATGAGGATCATCAGGGCGTCGGGCACCGTGATGGTCGCCAGTTGGCGCAATTCCGTCGGCGTGCCGTAGTAATCCACCTTCAGGTGCTCCACGAGGCCGGCGCTGGCGCGGCCGGTGCGGACGGTGCGGAACTCGTGGCGGAGGTGTTCGACGGCTTTCTTCATCTTGTCTTCGGTTTCGCGGAGGATGTTGTCGGTGGGCACGGTCAGGAGTCTCCTATAAAAGTTCCGATGGTTTCGCCCGCGACGACTTTGCGGATGTTGCCTTCGTGTTTCAGGTTGAAGACGATGATGGGGATGTGGTTGTCGCGGCAGAGGCTGATGGCGGCCACGTCAAGGATCTTCAGGCCCTTTTGCACGACGTCGTCGTAGGTCAGGCGGTCGAAGCGCCGGGCGTCGGGGTTCGTGTTCGGGTCGTCCGAATAGACGCCGTCCACCTTGGTGGCCTTCAAGAGCACCTGGGCCCCCAGTTCGTTGGCCCGCAGGGCGGCGCACGTGTCAGTGGTAAAGAAGGGATTCCCCGTGCCGCCGGCCAGGATGACGACGCGTCCCTTTTCGAGGTGGCGGATGGCGCGCCGGCGGATGAAGGGCTCAGCGACGTCCTTCATTTCGATGGCCGATTGCACCCGCGTCAGTACGCCGAGCGATTCCAGCGCGTCTTGGAGCGCCAGGGCGTTGATGACGGTGGCGACCATGCCCATGTAGTCGGCGGTCGCCCGCGTGACGCGAGCCCCCTGGGCCAGTGCCATGCCGCGAAGGAAGTTCCCCCCGCCGACGACGATGGCCAGTTCGCAGCCGGCTTCGGCGACGTCGCGCACCTGTCGGGCGACGGCGTCCACTTCCTGGGGGTCGAGGCCGGTCTGGCCGGGCTTGCAGAACCCTTCGCCGCTGACCTTCAGGAGCACCCGCTTGTAGGGGCGCTGGGGCATCAGAGCCTCCTCGGTCACGACGTCTCTTCGCCCACCTCGAACCGCGCGAAACGCTGGACCACGATGTTCTCCCCCGTCCGCGCCACCAGGTCCGTCAGCAGGTCCTTGACTGTCCGGTCGGGGTCCTTGACGAACGGCTGTTCGAGAAGGACGTTTTCGGCGAACCACTTGTTGACCTTGCCCTCGATGATTTTCTCGAGGACTTTCTCCGGCTTGCCGGCCGCTTGCTCGCGGGCGATTCTCCGCTCGCGCTCGAGGATATCCTGCGGCACGTCCTCGCGCCGCACCGCCGCCGGGTTGGCCGCGCAGATGTGCAGGCACAGGTCCTGAAGGAACGCCAGAAACTGCGCGTTCTTGGCGACGAAATCCGTCTCGGAGTTGACCTCCACCAGGACGCCGACCCGGCCGTTGTGGTGGATGTAGGCGTGGATGCGTCCTTCGGCAGCGATGCGCGTGGCCTTCTTCTGGGCGGTGGCGAGGCCCTTGGCCCGGAGGATCTCGACCGCCTTTTCCGCGTCGCCGTTGGCCTCCACCAGGGCGCGCTTGCAGTCCATCATCCCCAGCCCCGTCCGCTGGCGCAGTTTCAGGACTTCCTCGGTGCTTGCAGCCATTCCACGTGCTCCTTCACGGGGTGATAGCGGTTCGGCCTCCGGCGTCGGATGCGTCGGCCGGGCCGGCTTCGGCGGACACCCGAGCCGCGCTTCAGCCGGAAGCGCCCGGCGATTCGGCAGCCGGCTCTTTCTCTGCGGCCGGTTCCGCGCCGGTCTCGGCACCGGTCTCAGCGCCGGTCGCGGCGGCGTCCTGCGAGGCCGGATGGGGTTTCGGCAGCGGCATCTCGGGGACGCCCCGTTCGGTTCCGGCGGCCGGCCGGCGGTCCGATCGCGTTCGGGGACGCGACGGGCCGCGGTCCAGCACCTGGCCCTCGCCTTCCTTGACGGCCCGGGCGGCGCGGTTGGCCTTGCCCTCGACGACGGCGTCGGCCAGGTGCGCCAGGACGATCTCAATGGCCCGCATCGCATCGTCGTTGCCCGGAATGACGACCGCCAGGACGTCGGGGTCGGCTTCGGTGTCGGCCAGGGCGACGACGGGGATGTCGAGTTTGGCCGCCTCGCGGATGGCGTTCTTCTCGCGGGTGGGGTCCACGATAACGAGCGCGCCCGGCAGGCGTTCCATGGTGCGGATGCCTTCCAGGTTGCGCTTGACCTTGCGGTACTCGCGCTGGAGGGTGGCGATCATCTTCTTGGAATACCGCTGGATCGAGCCGCTCGTCTCCATCTGCTCCAGTTCGTCCAGGCGAGCGAGGCGGGACCGGATGCTCCGGAAGTTGGTCAGCGTCCCTCCGAGCCAGCGGTGGCTGACGTACGGCATGCTGCAGCGCTTCGCCTGCTGCTCCGTCGCCGCGCGGGCCTGGCGCTTGGTTCCGACGAAGACCACGTCGCCGCCTTCCGCCACCAGCCGCGTCAGGAATTTCTTCGCCCGGAGGATCCCCTTGACGGTTTCCTTCAGGTCAATAATGTGGATGAAGTTCCGTTTGCCGAAGATGTAGGGTTTCATCTTCGGGTTCCATCGGCTCACGGGGTGGCCGAAATGGATGCCGGCCTCAATCAGTTCCTGGACTTCCAGTTTGGCCAAAAGGCGTTCTCCTCCTCGTTCAGGGCACAAACTGTCCCCTGTGCAAGCGGGAAACCTTAGCCTGCGGCGGGTGGGGTGTCAAGTCTTTTCCGGCCGTTTTGGCCGCTGCGCCGGGTCTCACGCCGGCGGGGACTTGCCGCCGAACGCCTCCGCCAGGGCCTCCAGGACGCGGCTTTCGGCGTCGTCCAGGGACCCCGTCAGGGTGGCGCCGGCGGCGCAGCGATGTCCGCCGCCCCCGAACCGCTCCGCCACCGCCAGAACGTCGGTTCCCGGGCGCGAGCGCAGACTCACCCGGACCGTCCCGCCAGGTGCCTCCACGAGCATGACGCCCACCTCCACGCCGCGGACCTTCATGCACTCGTTGATGAGGTTCTCAGTGTCGTTCGCATCGGTGCCGGTCTCGTGGAACGCCGACCGGGCGAGGCGCATGACCATCGCCCGGCCGTCGAGCGCGGCGTGGAGCGTCTCGAGGGCCCGGCCCAGGAGGCGCATCTTCGCCAGGTCGTTGTTCCAGTAGAGGTGCTCGTAAATGAGATGCGGTTCGGCCCCGGCCTCGACGAGTCCGGCGGCCAGGCGCAGCGTCTCGGGGCCCGAGGTCGGCAGGCGAAACCAGTCGGTGTCGGCGGCGAGGCCGGTGAAAAGGTACGTCGCCGTCGGGGCGTCCATCGCCGCCCCTGCCGCCGACAGGACCCGGTGCACCAGCACCGCCGTCGCGCACGCCTCCGGGTCCGCCAGCACGACGTCGCCCACGACGTCCTGCGTCCGGTGGTGGTCAATGACGAGGACGCGCGGCGCCCGGCGCACCAGAGGCCCGACCTGGTCCAGTTGCTGCCACGTGCCCGTGTCCACGACGACGACGAGGTCGGGCGGATCGGCGTCGGCGATGGCCACGTCGCGCCCCGCCACGCGGACCGACCCCTCGGGGTCGAGGAAGGCGTACCGCGCGGGCGGAGGCGTCGGGACGATCGTCTCGACGGTTTTCCCCTCGGCCAGGAGCCACCGGCGCAGCGCCGCCAGGGAACCCATCGCGTCGCCGTCCGGCTTCAGGTGGGTTGTCAGGACGAGGCGTCGCGCCTGGCGCAGTGCCTCGACGGCCTGTTGGATGGGGTCGTTTGGCATCACGGGGCTGCGATAGGGTTCCCAAAAACCGGCTGCCCGCGCCGTCGGCCGGGCTCGCCACGGCGGGTAAACTTCGCCCTGGCGAAGCCGGGCAGCCCTCCATCGGGTTTCGTTTGGCGCAGCGGCTACGCCTGGGTGACGGCCTCGACGGGGCAGACCTCGGCGCACGTGCCGCAGTCCGTGCACTTTGCCGCGTCTATCACGTACTTGCCCTCACCTTCGCGGATGGCCTCCGCAGGGCACTCCGGTTCGCACTGTCCGCACGAGACGCACTCGTCGCTGATCTTATACGCCACGGCCTGCTCTCCTTTCGGTGCTTCGGGCCTTGGAATGGGGGTGTCCGGCTAAACGCTTTCGACGCGATGGACTTCCGGCACGGCGGCCTTGAGGCGCCGCTCGACTGCCATCTTGAGCGTCATCTGGGCGCCCGGGCATCCGGCGCACGCGCCGCGCAGGCGCACCTTCACCACCCCGTCCTCGACGCTGACCAGTTGGATATCGCCGCCGTCCGCCTGAAGCAGCGGCCGGATTTCATCGAGCACAGCCGATACTTTCTCTTCCATGGTCCACCTCTCTGTCGGGCACGAGCCGTCCGATAGCCCGCCGGTCGGCGGATGGCCCCGCGCAACTCGCGTATTATACTCAGGACCACTCGGAAGTCCACCCCTTCTGGCCGCGCTTCGGGAGGCGTTTCGAGGCCCGAAAGGGCGTTTCCCTAACTGCCTATTTTGCCAGGGTTCACATCCTGGAGGCCGAAATTTGCCTTTTCGCACATTTGGTGTATATTCTCATAGCCGGATGTTGAAACGCCGGCCGGAAGGGCAGGTGAGGTGACGTGATTCGGCGCTTGAAGATTGTCATCCTGACGCTGGCGACGTTCCTGGCCCTCTGTTAGTATTATTACGCTTAGTATTATTACGCTGTGTTTTCAACGCGGAGAGCGCAGAGAACGCAGAGAACAGCACAAATAGGGGAACGGCTCACAACATATGTTGTTTGCCGTTACTCCTTTTTTGCTGTCCTCTGCGTGCTCTGCGCTCTCTGCGTTGAGATAGCGTTATAGAAACTAGTGGTGTTTCCCGGCGACGAGGGAGAGGACGCCGCCCGCCAGAAGCGCCTCGCGTTGCCGCTCCGACGCCACGAGCCGCACGCGCATGAGCGTGCCGCGCGTCCGGTTGCGGAGGGAGAGCGGCGCGTCGCCTTGGACCGCCGCGCGCAGGCCGGTCATCTCGAGTTCATCGCCCTGCTCAATGCGCTCGTAGTCCTTCGGATCCTCGAAAAGGAGGGGCAGGATGCCGAAGTTGGCGAGGTTCGCCTGGTGGATGCGTTCGATGCTCCTGGCGAGGACGGCCCGCACGCCGAGGTAGCGGGGGCAGAGGGCGGCATGCTCGCGGCTCGAGCCCTGGCCGTAACTTTCGCCCGCGACGATGAAGTTCACCTTTCCCGCGTCGCGGTTCTTCGCGGCGCGGCCGGCGAAATCGGGGTCCACGCGCGAGAAAACGTACTCGGCGTACTTGGGCACGTTGCTGCGATAGACGGCCAGCCGCCCGGCCGGCATGATGTGATCGGTCGTAATCTTATCGCCGACCTTCAATGCCACCGGTCCGGCGATCCGGTCGGGCAGGGCGTCCATCGGCGGGGGGCCCACAAGGTTCGGGCCGCGAACCACCTCGATCCCGGCGCGCCGGGAATCCTCGGCCGGGGGGAGGATGAGGGAATCGTCCAGGAGGTAGCGTTTCGGCTCCTTGACGTCCGGATAGGGGATGCCCAGGTCGCGCGGGTCGGTCATCCGGCCCTTTAGCGCGCAGGCGACGGCCGTCTCGGGACTCGCCAGATAGACTTGCGCGCTGGGCGTGCCGCTGCGGCCTTCGAAGTTGCGGTTCGAGGTGCGGACGCTGACGGCGTTTGTTTGCGGCGCCTGAGCCGCCCCGATGCAGAACCCGCAGGCGACCTCGTCGAGCCGCGCCCCCGCCGCCAGAAGGTCGCCGAGTGCGTCGGTCCGGGCGATGGTTTCGAGCACCTGCCGCGAGCCGGGCGCGACGACGAGGCTGACCTCCGGCCGGGCCTTGCGGCCTTTGAGCATCGCCGCCACCGTCAGGAGGTCGCGCACGCTGGAGTTGGTGCACGAGCCGATGCAGACCTGATGGACCGCCAGGCCCGCCAGGTCGCGGACGCGCCGGACGTTGTCGGGCGAGTGGGGACAGGCGACCATCGGCTCGACCGTCGAAAGGTCGAGTTCCATCGTGCGGTCGTACCGCGCGCCGCTTTCGGCGGCGAGCGGCGCCCAGGCGTCCTTGCGTCCCTGGCGGCGCAGGAAGTCGCGCGTCACTTTGTCGGAGGGAAACACGCTGGTCGTCACGCCCAGTTCGGCGCCCATGTTGGTGATGGTCGCCCGCTCGGGGACGGAGAGCGTTGCGACCCCCGGGCCGCCGTACTCGACCACCCACCCGACGTTGCCTTTGGTCGTGAGGAGGGAAAGCAATTGCAGGATGACGTCCTTGGCGCTCGTGAACGGCTGCAATCGTCCGGTCAACTCGATGCGCAGCACCTTGGGGCAGGCCAGATGGAACGGCATCCCCGCGATGGCGCAGGCGACGTCCAGGCCGCCGGCCCCGATGGCGATCATGCCTGCGCCGCCGGCGGTCGGTGTGTGGCTGTCGGCCCCGAGGAGCGTCTTGCCCGGCGCCGCGAACCGCTCCAGGTGGATCTGGTGGCAGATGCCGTTGCCCGGCTTCGAAAAGTGCATCCCGTGTCTGGCCGAGAACGTCCGCAGGAACTCGTGGTCGTCGGCGTTCTCAAAGCCCAACTGCATCAGGTTGTGGTCCACGTAGTTGACGCTGATTTCGGTGGCGGGCGGCGGAGCGCCCATCGCCTCGTACTCCATCATCGCCATCGTGCCGGTGATGTCCTGGGTGAGCGTCTGGTCCATTCGGATGGCGATGTCGGCGCCGGCCTCGAGCCGACCCTCGACGAGGTGGGCTTCGAGGATCTTGTAAACAAGCGTTTTGGCCATGACGGGCTTGTCCTTATACGCCTGGATTCAGGAAAGGATTATATGGCGGCGCGCGCGGCCCCTCAAGGCGAAAGGGCTTGGCCCTTCGCGGCCCGGCGGTTCCGGGTTCGCCGCCGGATGATCCATACGGCCGAACAGATCAGCGCGGTCGGCATCCAGAGTCCGAGCACTTCGGTCGCCAGCACGTCAAGGCCGCCTCCACGGAAGAACGAGAAGAGGCCTATGGGGGCGACCGGGATCAGTCGCCACGGCAGGAAGTGCCGCGCCGGGTCGAACGGAGAGAAGAGAGCCACGCCGAGGCCGCCGCAGGTCATCGCGTCCAGGAGATCGTGCATCGCCATCACTGCAAAGAAGAACAGCCCCGCGCCCCACCAGCCTTTGGGAAAAAGGCGCACATCGCGAAAGGCCACCCACGCGACGAGCAGGCTCGCGGCCAGCGCAAATGTCAGGCTGTGGAGAATGCCCCGGTGGCCCCAGAAGGACTCGTACGCGATTCCCAGGTAAAGGCCCACCACGTCCACGTCGGGCAGAATCGACAGGACGATCGCAAGGGCCACGAACCGCCCGGCCCGGCGCTCGGGCATGAACGCCGCGCCAATTGCCGCACCCATAAAAGCGTGGGTTACGGGTGTGGGCATTCTGTGGTCCCTTGTCGCAGGCCAAGCGCTAGGGTTCTGTTGCTCGCCATCGGAAGGGCGCCACTCGTTGCTTGCAACCAGTGCCCCTCGGAGGGCACGGTTTGCAAGCAAGCCGTGACACCCTTCATCTCAGGTGTCACAGTGCGCTAGTTCCCAAACAAGCGTATTGCCCCGAGCGTGATGTCGGCCAAGGGGCGTGATGGTGCTGCGCAGGAAGTTCTCGTCGGGCCTTGCCGGCCCGCCAGGGCGTCGCTCGGTTGTATCAGGGTCATCTCCACCCATCTTTCAAACTATCTTTCAAAAATGTCCGTCAAATAGAGTGCGTCACTCCGCAAAGAGCACCTCCGCTTCCGCCAACACCTCGTCACGGACGAGCGGCTTGAGGCCGCCTTGCGGCACCAAGTCCACCCGTCGGCCCAGGATTGCGGACAGTTCCCGGGCCGCCCGCGCCAGCGCCAGGAAACCCACCCGCGCCTCCGGCTCGAACTCCACGAGGATGTCCACGTCGCTGTCCGGGCCGAAACCCTCCCGCAGCGCCGACCCGAACACCGCCAGCCGGCGGATGCGATGCTTGCGGCAAAATGCAGCCATCCGCCGCTTGTCAACCGCCACGCGAATCATTTCTGGTTCCTCGCCCCGCCACGTTCTTTCAGACAGAGATTATAAGGTGGCGGCCGCGGCCCCTCAAGGCGAAAGGGGTGTCACGAGACGACGTTCTGCGGCTGGCCGGCGAGGAACGCCCGGACGTTTTCGACGACGGTTTTCATCAGCCGCGCGCGGGCGGCGCGCGTCGCCCAGGCGATGTGCGGCGTGAGGATGCAGTTCTTCGCCGCGAGCAGGGGGTTGTCGGCCTTCGGCGGCTCGGTCGAGAGGACGTCCAGGCCGGCGCCGGCGATGCGGCCGGAGTTGAGCGCGTCGGCCAGGTCGCGCTCGCTGACGACGGGCCCGCGGCTCGTGTTGATGAGAAAGGCCGTCGGCTTCATCAGCGCCAGGCGCTTGGCGCTGACCAGGCCTTCGGTCTGGGGCGTCAGGGGGCAATGGAGCGTCAGGACGTCGCTCTCGCGGAAGACCGTTTCGAGGTCCACGAAGCGGACGCCTTCGTGGGGCGGCCGGGGCGAGCCCTGTAGTGAGAGACACTCTCTACTACAGGGCGAGCGCGTGTGGACGAGCACTCGCATGCCGAACGCCCGCGCCAGGTCCGCCACCGCCTGCCCCGTTTGCCCGAAGCCGACGATGCCCATCACCAGGCCCTGGAGTTCCACGAGCGGCCAGTCCCAGTAGCAGAAGTCGGGGCTGCGCGTCCATCGGCCGTCGCGGACGCCGCGCGAATGGTCGCCGGCGTGGTGCGCAAGTTCCAGCACCAGGGCGAAGACCAGTTGGGCGACCGACCGCGTCGCGTAGGCCGGAACGTTCGTCACGACGATGCCGCGCTCGCGTGCCGCGGCCGTGTCAATGATGTTGTAGCCCGTGGCGAGGACGCCGAGGTACTTCAGATCCGGCAACTTGGCTATCCGCTCGGCGTCGAAGGGAACCTTGTTCGCGAGGACGATTGCAGCCCCGCGGGCGCGCTCGAGGACGGCCTGGGGCGGCGTCCGGTCGTGGACCGTGCACTCGCCGAGCGCCTCCAGGGGTCCCCACGAGAGGTCGCCCGGATTCATCGTGTAGCCGTCGAGGACGACGATTTTCACGGCGTGGTTCCCTAGTTCCGCAAGTTGCCCTGCGTGTATTCACGCTCTCGGCCACGGCGCCCCGCGTGTGTTCACGCGGGGCTAAATATAACGGCGCCCATTTAGCCCCCGGTGAACACACCGGGGGCAATGCATTCGATGACCAATTCCAGTTCGACGGGTGCGCCGAGGGGGAGTTCGGCGGCGCCGACGGCGGCGCGGCTGTGCCGGCCCGCTTCTCCGAAAACCTCCACGAGCAACTCGCTTGCCGCGTTCAGCACGAGGGCCTGGTCCGTAAAGCCGGGCGCGCTCGCGACGTAGCCCGTCACGCGGACGATGCGGGCGACGTGCTTGAGGCCTCCGGTCTCGGCCGCGACGGCCGCCAGAGCGTTCAGCGCCGCCTGCTGGGCGCACGCGCGCGCCTCTTCGACGGAGACTTCGCTGCCGACGCGGCCTTTGACGAGGAGTTCCCCGTCGCGCATCGGCAACTGGCCGCTCACGAACACCAGGTTGCCGCTGCGGACGGCGGGGACGTAGGCGCCGACGGGTTTGGGCGGCGGGGGGAGCGCAAGACCCATGGCGGCGAGTTTGGCTTCCGGGTTCACTCGCCGCCCTTTCTTCGGCGGGCGACGAGGATGAGGTCGCGGCTTGTATCGGCGTCGAACGGTTTGGGGTCGAACCCGCCGTACCATTGGAGCCGCACGAACCCCGCCTCGGTCGCAATCTTTTTCAGTTCCGGCTGCTCGAGCGCCCACGCCCGGGCGCGGGCCTCGATTTTTTTCCACTCGCCCGCCTGTTTTTCGAGGACCACGATGTCCAGGTCGCAGTGCTGGCGGGCTCGTCGCACCGCTTTGAGGAACACCAGTTCCCGGTCCTCGACCAGTCGGACGCGCGGGTCTTCATAGACGCTCCGCCCCTCCGGGAAACAGGCATAGTTGAGGGTGTGGATGACCGCCACGCCGCCGGGCGAGAGCGCCCCGTGCATGCTTCGGACGGCCTGGCGCAAACCCTCCCGCGAGTCGGCCAGGGGCAGGCTGTTGCCCGTGCAGAGAAGAGCGTCGAACGGTTCGGCGAAATGGTCGGCCAGCGTGCGGAAATCGGCCTGCTCGAACCGCACGGCCGCGTGCTCGGCGGCGGCGAGGCGCCGCGCCTCCTCGACCATCGCCTCGGAAGCATCGCTCCCGACGGCCTCCAGGCCCCACCGCGCGAACAGGCGGACATGGTGGCCCGTGCCGCAGGCGCAATCGAGCACCCGCCGCGCTTTGGCGCTCGAGAACACCCGCTGGAAGAAGGGCGCCTCGAACGCGAGGCGGTGCTCCCAGTCCACCATCAGTTCGTAATACGGCTGGAACGCGTCGAAGGGCGCCTGTGCGTCGGGCATCGCTCGGGCCTCCCGTTGCCCCGCAGGAAAGGTGCGGGCGGATTCTACCCCGCCCGGCCGGGCGGTTTCAACCTTTTCCGCGGCGGCCTCGGCCTTGACATGCGGGAGCGGGCGCGCTATCTTTCAGACGGGTGCTCGGGTGGTGGAATTGGCAGACACGCCAGCTTGAGGTGCTGGTGGCCATAAAAACGGCCGTGCAGGTTCAAGTCCTGTCCCGAGCACCACTTCTTGAGCGAAGATGTCCGCCGGATTACCGAAGGGAATGACTTGCGTGCGGCCTATTGCGCAGGCGCGGCCTGGAGGGGTAAGGTATGAAGCAGCGTCGGTTCGGTGACACGGGAGTTGTGGTCGGCGAGATCGGCTTCGGCGGTTGGGCGGTCGGGGGGTGGCTCTGGGGCGACGTCCAGGACGAGGAATCGCTGGCGGCGATCCGGACGGCCCGCGAGTCGGGCGTCACGTTCTTCGACACCGCCCAGGAATACGGCTGCGGTCACAGCGAACGGCTCTTCGGCCGCGTTCTTGGAGACGACCCCGGCCGGTTCATCGCGACGAAGGTCGGCAAGTGGTGGTACGGTCCGACCACGGACACGTTCGGCACGGACTTCTCGCCCGTTTTCCTCTCGGGCATGGTGGACGGGTCGCTGGCCCGATTGCGCCGGGAGGTGATTGACCTCTACCAACTCCACAACCCCGGCGCCGAGGTGTGTCGGCGCGACGAGACGTGGCGAGTCATGGAGAATCTTCAGAAGGCCGGCAAGATCCGTTTCTACGGCGCCTCCGTCGCTACGGAGGAGGAACTGGACCTTTGCCTGGCGCGCGGGTGCAAGGGCCTCCAGTTCGAGTACAGCCTTCTGCGGCCTCAGCGCAAGGCATGGATCACCCGATGCGCGGAGGCGGGCGCCGGCGTCATCATCCGGACGCCCCTGGCCTGGGGGGCGCTGACCGGCAAGTACGGGCTCCAGTACCAGGTGGCGCAGGACGATTTCCGCCACGACTCGCGCTGGGGCGGAAAGACGTTCCGCGTGTTCGTCCGCCAGGCCCAGGAACTGCGGTTTCTCCATCGCGAAGGCCAGACGATGGCCCAGGCCGCCCTGCGCTATGTTCTCGCGGAGCCCAATGTCAGCGTGGTCATCCCCGGCGGCAAGACGCCCGCCCAGGTCCGCGACAACTGCGCGGCCGCCGACGGCGCCCTCACCGAGGAAGAGGTCGGCCGCATCGCTGCGCTGCAGGCCGGGTGGCTTGCGGACAAGAAGTAAGCCGCACACCGACCGCCGCCCGGTTGGGTCGGCGCGGCGGTGTGAATGGCGCCGCTCGCTGGCGCTCGCGGCTCGGAGTGCCTTTACCGCGCGCCGACCCACTCGAGGAACTTGCGCCGCAGGTCCCGCAGGGGCGCGCCCACCAGACGGTGCAGGTTGAGGATCCCGCTTCGGCGTTTGGAGACCTCGATCTCCTGAGGTGTCAGGAGGTCCGGCCGGTAGCGGCGCTTCAGTTTCCGCACGTGGTACAGGTCCTCGCGCTGAAGCGCGGCGAGGAACTTGCGTTTCGCCCACCCGAGCGGCCCACGGGACGACCGCGGGGCCCACGAAATCTGAAAATCAATCAGCATCGGCCGGCCGTCTTCCCCCACCAGGACGTTGTCCGGCTTGTTCATATCCACATACGCCATGCCGTGCGCGTGGAGCGCCGCAAGAAGCGCTTCGAGGCGCTCGAAGAAGTCGTCCGGCACCGGCTCGCGGCGGTCCAGGAGGTCCTGGCCCTCGACCCACGCGTGGACGAAGGCGCTTCGGCCGACGCGGCCGAGCAGGCGGGGCACGTTCGGCTGGTCCGCGAGGAGCCGGTAATGGCGAATCTCGCGGTCGGCCATCAGCCGGCCGGCCCACTCCAGGCCCAGGCCCAGCCAGGGCTCGGTGTGGTAATGTTTGAGGACGACGCGCTCACCCTCCGGCCCGACGTATCGCCCTGTGGCCGCAAAGAAGTCCTGCTTCAGCGTCTTTTCGAGCCGATACGTTCGTCCGCCGAGGTCGAACGCTTCCGGCGGCATCTTGCCGCGCAGAATCCGTTTCGGCACGCGTCCCTGTTCTTTTCGGGCCATGGGGTCGTCCGCCGCCGGGCGTCGCCTCTCCGCAGGATGCTGCGCAGGCGTAGCCGGGCTTTGCCCGGGCGAAGCCGGGTGCGGACCGCATCCTAGACCGGCGCGCCTGCGCCGTCAAGGCGCACGGGGGAGAATGGCGCGCGCCCAGTAAACTGGGCGGCTAACTGTCGGCGCGCCGGGCGCAGGGGACTGTAAACATTTAGCCGCCGGGCTTGCCCGGCGCGCCGGCGGTGAAAAGGCTTGACAGGCGCCGCAAAGCCGCCCTATAAGAATGGTCCGGAATGGGAGAATAGCGGTCCCCGCCGGGGCGCCGCTAGGGGGGACACGGATCCCCCAAACGGTCACCGAAGAGCAAAGGAGACGGCTGTATGGCGATCAACATCGGCATCAACGGGTTCGGGCGGATCGGCCGCCTGGTCTTCCGCACCCTGTGGCAGCGGAAGAAGGACCAACTGAGCGTCGTCGGCATCAACGACCTGGCCGACGCTAAGACGCTGGCCTACCTGCTGAAGTACGACACGGTGTACGGCCGGTTCCAGGGCAAGGTCGAGGCCCAGGACGGCGCGCTGGTGGTGGATGGCCGGAAGATTCCCGTGACGGCCGAGAAGGACCCTGCCGCGCTCCCCTGGAAGAGCCTGAAGGCCGACGTCGTCCTGGAGTGCACGGGCGTTTTCCGCGACCGCGCGGGGTGCGAGAAACACCTCCAGGCGGGGGCGAAGAAGGTCATCCTCTCCGCACCGCCCAAGGGCGAGATTGACGCCATCATCGTCCTCGGCGTCAACGACGCGGCCCTGAAGCCCGAGCACAAGATCGTCTCCAACGCCTCCTGCACGACCAACTGCCTGGCGCCCGTGGCCAAGGTGCTCCACGAGACGTTCGGAATCAAGCGCGGCCTGATGACGACCGTCCACGCCTACACGAACGACCAGCGGATCCTGGACCTGGTCCACAAGGACCTGCACCGGTCGCGGGCGGCGGCGCTGAACATCATCCCGACGACGACGGGCGCGGCCGCGGCGGTCGGCAAGGTCATCCCCGCCCTGAAGGGGAGACTCAACGGTTACGCGCTGCGCGTGCCGGTGGCGGTCGGCAGCATCGTGGACCTGACGGCCGAACTCGAGAAGCCCGCCAGCGTCGAGGCCATCAACGCCGCCATGAAAAAGGCCGCCCAGGGTGCGCTCAAGGGCATCCTGGAATACACCGAGGACCCGATCGTCTCCAGCGACGTCATCGGCACGACGTGCTCCAGCCTGTTCGACGCCAATCAGACGATGATGATTGACCCGACGTTCTGCAAGGTCACCTCGTGGTACGATAACGAGTGGGGGTTCTCGAACCGGATGGTGGACCTGGCCGTCAAGATCGCGGGGATGTAATCGCAAGACCACGCGAACCGGGGGCGGGCTGAGCGCGGCTCGCCCCCGATTGCTCATACGGAAAGGGACCGCCCGTGGCCAAGAAACTCCTCGACGCCTTGCCGATGAAGGGCAAACGCGTCCTCATGCGCGTGGATTTCAACGTCCCACTCGATGAGAACGGCAACGTGACGGACGATCGGCGGATCCGCATGGCGCTGCCTTCCATCGTCTGCGCGCTGGACGCGGGGGCGAGGCTGATTCTCGCCAGCCACCTGGGCCGGCCCAAAGGCGCACGCGACGAGAAGTTGAGCCTCCGGCCCGCCGCCGAACGCCTCGCCCGATTGCTGGAGCGGCCGGTGGCGTTCGCGACCGACTGCATCGGACCCGAAGCGGAAAAGAGCGTTGAGCGCCTGAAGCCGGGTGAGGCGATCGTCCTGGAGAACCTCCGGTTCCACAAGGGCGAGGAGAAGAACGTCCCTCTTTTTGCCGAGGCCCTCCGCAAACTGGCCGACCTCTACGTCAACGATGCGTTCGGCACGGCCCACCGCAAGCACGCCTCGACCTACGGCGTGCCGAGCCTCATGCCCAAGGGAACCCGGGCCGTCGGCTTCCTGGTCCGGAAGGAACTGAAGTTCCTGGGCGAAGCGGTCCAGAACCCCGACCGCCCGTTCGTCGCCGTCCTCGGCGGCGCGAAGGTCTCCGACAAGATCGCCGTCATCGAGAACCTGCTGACGAAGGTGGACCGCCTGCTCATCGGCGGGGCGATGGCCTACGTCTTCATGGTGGCGCGCGGCCAGACGGTCGGCAAGAGCAGGGTCGAGCGCGAAAAGGAAGAGAAGGACGGCTCGAAGACCGACGTCATCGCCCTCGCGAAACACCTCCTCGGAAAAATCGAGACGAGCAAGGCCGAGGTCCTCTTCCCCGTGGACCACCTGGTGGCGCAGCAGCCGGCAGCCGATGCCGACACCGACGTCCAGGGCCCCGAAATCCAGGACGGCTGGGTGGGCGTGGACATCGGGCCCGAAACGGCGCAACTGTATTGCGAGCGCCTCGCCGACGCCAAGACGGCCATCTGGAACGGCCCGATGGGCATCTTCGAGATGGCCCCCTTCGCCGAAGGCACCGAGGCGGTCTGCAAGGCGATGGCCAAGATGGGCGAACACGGGACGGCCGTCGTCGGCGGAGGCGACACGGCGGCGGCGGTCGAGAAGTTCGGCTTGGCCGACGAAATGACCCACATCTCGACCGGCGGGGGCGCGAGTCTGGAGTTCCTCGAAGGAAAACCTTTCGAGACGATCGAGATCCTCGACGATGCTTAAGGCGGTGTTCTTCAACGCAGAGAACGCAGAGACCGCAGAGGGAGGATTGAGCAACAACGGCAAGGCTGTTTTCGCCGTCGGCTCGCAAAGCATGCTCTTTGCCGTTCCCCGATCTTTGTGGTTCTCTGCGTGCTCTGCGATCTCTGCGTTGAGATAATCTTGTGGAATTGGCGATAGGGAGGAGACGGTTTTGAGACCTCGGCTCGCCAAGTTGCCGCGACCGGCCATGGCGCCGAGCCTCCTGGCCTCGGACTTTGCGCATCTGGCCGACGAAATCGCTCGCGTCGAAGCCGCCGGCGCCGACCTCCTCCACGTGGACGTGATGGACGGCCATTTCGTGCCGAACCTCACCGTCGGCCCGGTCGTCGTCGAGAAGGTCCGCGCGGTGACCGACCTGTATCTGGACGTGCACCTGATGATCGCGGAGCCCGCCCGCTACCTCCAGGCCTTCGCCGAGGCGGGCGCCGACAACCTCACCTTCCATGCCGAGGTCGTCGCCCAGCCGGAAGCCCTGGCCGCACGCATCCACGAGTTGGGATGCGAGGCCGGCGTGACGATCAACCCCGACGCTTCGCCCGAGTTGCTTCGCCCGGCGATTCCGCACGTCGAGATGGTCCTCCTGATGACGGTCTTCGCGGGGTTCGGCGGCCAGGAGTTTATCGCCGACGTCCTGCCGACGATACGCGCCGTCAAAGGCTGGCTTCGGCCCGAGCAGCGGCTCGAGGTGGACGGCGGGATAAACTTGAAAACGGTCGGAGAGGCGGCGGCGGCCGGCGCGGATACACTCGTGGCGGGCACAGCCGTTTTCGGCGCGGCGGACAAGGATTACGCGCGGGCGATTGCCGACCTGCGGCGGACGGCGACGCAGGCGCGCGGCGGAACCTGACTTCGGTCGGATGAGGGGCCCAGTGGCCATCAACGGACGCGCTAAAAAGAAGGACATTCCCGAGGGCCTGTGGCTGCGATGCCCAGGCTGCGAGGAGATGGTCTTTCACAAACGCGTCGAGGAGAATCTCGGCGTCTGCCCGGAGTGCCAGTACCATTTCAAAATCGGCGCCCGCCGCCGGATCGCCCTCTTGGCCGACGCCGACAGTTTCGAGGAGTACTTCCCGAACCTGATGTCGCCGGACCCCCTCGGATTTGTGGACCGCAAGAAGTACTCCGACCGCCTGGCGGAGGCCCGGCGGGAGACGAATCTTTACGACGCGGCGGTGGTCGGGCGGGCCCACGTCAAGGGCCGGCCCGTCGTCCTCGGGGCACTCGACCCGTTCTTCATCATGGGCTCGATGGGGTCGGTCGTGGGCGAGAAGATCGCCGGCGCCATCGAGAAAGCGGCCGAGTTGGGCGTCCCCCTGGTCCTTTGCAGCGCCTCCGGCGGCGCGCGGATGCAGGAAAGCATGCTCAGCCTGGCCCAGATGTGCAAGACCGGCGCCGCCGTCGCACGCTTCAACCAGGCCGGCGGCCTGTACATCAGCCTGATGACCAATCCGACGACGGCCGGCGTGGCGGCCAGTTTCGCCTTCCTCGGCGACGTCATCCTCGCCGAGCCCGGGGCCATGATCGGCTTCACCGGGCCGCGCGTCATCTACCAGACCATCCGCCAGGAACTCCCCGAAGGGTTTCAGACGGCCGAGTTCATGCTGGAGCACGGCTTCGTGGACCGCATCGTCCATCGCCGCGACCTGCGAAGCGAAATCGCCTCCCTCATTGACTACTGCTCGCGCTGACTGGCCCCGCCGTGCCTTGCGAGCCCGCCGCGGAAGCGGCGGGTGACGTTCCCTGCCGTGGCTAACTCTCCGCGCGCCGTCCGCCGTTCATTCCGCATTCCGAGTTCTGCGTTCCGCGTTGTCTTTCCGCCCGCTGGAACAACGCACCTTTTCACGGCGCACATGGATGTCTACGGTTGATGTTTATTTCACCACCATTCGATTGTACCACCCGAATTACCCATTACTTAAGAACAAAGTTCATCAGGGCCATGAACACGGCCAAAAGTATCACGCCAATACCTATGGCGATGTGTGCGATTCGTGGCCACTGGCCTATGACTGCCAGCCTTGTCGCGAACGACCGTGGCACGAAAATCATGCACACACCGTATACCAACAGAATAAGGCACGCAAATGCAATAATACCTTTCTCGATCCATTCTTTCGTCATCGTGGCCACCTTTCGTCAGGCCCCCACTTAACGTTGGACGCTAGGAGTTCGGGGGGGAGCACAACACCTAATCCCCTCGTCTCTTGTTCGGTTTCGGGCCGGGTGTTTAGCGGCGGAGCGGTCGGGCCAGGCGCTTTTCCAGCCGACGCTCCACACGCCGGTCCCTCCAGAGGAGCCGTAGGAATAGTATATCTCGCGGCTCGCGCCCGTGGCTACCGTCAATCGCCGCTCCGCGGTTGAATGACCGCTCAGTCGCCCCCGCGTTTGTCGGCCGCGGCCTCGAGGAGTCGCCGGACCTCGGCAAGGTCGGCGGCGGTCCACGTTGCCTCGGACGCCCAGGCCGCAGGCGGGTCAGAGACCAGGGCGATGGTCCGGCATCCCGCGGCCTTGCCCGCCTCCACGTCGAAACGGAAATCGCCGACCACGATCGTTTCCTCCGGCCGGGCGCCGAGCGCTTGCATCAGGCGCCGGACGCCTTCCGGGCTGGGTTTCGGCAGGTGGTCTTCGCGAGCGACGACGGCCGCGAGCTCCAGGTTGTGCCGCCGGCACGCGCGCTCGACGCTTCGTCGGCTGTTGCGCGTCAACACGGCCGTCCGTGTGCCTTGCGTGCCGAGCCACTCCAGCAGTTCCCGCGCGCCGGGCATGAGTTGGCTTCGGTCGGCGGCCCGGGCCTCGTGGCGGTCGAGAATCCGGTTGGCGCGGGCGCGGTCGGACTCCGACAGGCCGTCCATCGCCTCGAGGATAGGCAGGTCGGCCGCCAGGCCGATCTCGCGGCGGATGGCGGCAAAATCGAGCGCCGGCTCAAGGAGCGTCCCGTCGAGGTCGAAAACGACAAGTTTGACAGCCATGGCGGTCCCATGATGCCACACGCCGTAGGGGGCGTCAATCGGCCGGCCGAGGGCGGCCAGGCCGCACCTTGCTTTCACGGCCGGAGGCGTTATAATCGTTCCCTGTCCCATAGGCCCGCAGACGGGCCTGGAGCGGGGGATAGGCGCTTGAAAAAGACCCTTGGGGAACTCGCGCAGTTGGTCGGCGGCCGTGTGGAAGGCGACGCCCGACGCGAAGTCGAGGGCGTTGCCGCCCTGGCCGATGCCGGGCCGCGCGACGTCGCCTTCGTCGCCCACCCGCGCTACCGAGACGCCGCCGCCGGCGCCAAGGCCGCCTGTCTGGTCGTCCCCGAGGATTGGCAGGGGAAGGCCGGCGGGTCGGCGTTGCTTCGCGTGGCGGACCCGAACCGCGCGATGGCGCGGATTGCGGAGGCGATCCTGGAGCCTCTGCCCGTTCCGCCGCCGGGGATTCATCCCTCCGCCGCCGTCGCGAAGTCGGCGACGCTCGGCGAGAACGTTCACGTCGGCCCGTGCGCCGTCGTGGGCGAGCGCGCCAGCCTCGGCGACCGGACGCGCATCCGGGCCGGGGCCGTCGTCGCCGACGAGGCGACTGTCGGCGCCGATTGCGACATCCACTCGGGCGTGGTTCTTCGCGAGCGTGTCCGCCTGGGCGACCGCGTCGTCATTCACGCCGGGTCCGTCATCGGCAGCGACGGGTTCGGATACCTGGCGGGCCCCGAAGGGCCGGAGAAAATTCCCCAACTCGGGACGGTCGAAATCGGCGACGACGTTGAGATCGGCTCGTGCGTCACGGTGGACCGCGCGCGGTTCGGCGCGACGAAAATCGGCCGGGCCGTCAAGATGGATAACCTGGTGCAGATCGGCCACAATGCCGAGATCGGCGAGGGGACGATCATCGTCAGCCAGGTGGCCGTCGCCGGCAGCGCCCGCATCGGGCGGGGCTGCGTCATCGCCGGCCAGGCGGCCATTGACGGCCATCTGGTCGTCGGCGACGGGGCGCGCGTCGCCGCCAAGGCGGGAGTGACGAAGGACGTATCGCCGGGCGCCGATGTGAGCGGATACCCCGCCGGCCCGCACCGCGAGCAACTTCGCCGCGAGGCCGCCGGGCGTCGAATGGAAGACGTCCTCGACCGCCTCAAGGCGATCGAGGAACGACTCGAGCGCCTCCAGACGAGGAACCGCGCGTGAGCCGCCGACAACGAACCATCGCGCGCGAAGCCGAAATGGAAGGCCGCGGCCTCTTTACGGGCCAGCCGGTCCGCGTCCGCTTCCTCCCGGCGCCGCCCGACACCGGCCTGGTGTTTACGCGCGTGGACCTCTCGCCCGACGCGCGGGTGTCGGCCACGGTCCAGTCCGTCGCCAGGCGCTTCCAGCGGACGACGCTCGCCAACGGCGAAGTGGCGGTCGAGACGGCCGAGCACTTGCTCGCGACGCTGGCGGGCCTGGAGATTGACAACCTCGCCGTCGAACTCGACGGCCCGGAACTGCCCGCCTGCGACGGCTCGGCCGCCGACTACGTCCGCCTCCTGCGCGAGGCCGGCGTCACCGAGCAGCCGGTCGAGCGGGCGGTCCTGAAGATCGTCGAGCCTGTCACCGTCCACGACGGCGGCGCCGTCATCGCCGCGCTCCCCAGCGACTCGCCGGACCTTGTCCTGACGTATCACCTGGACTACGGTTCGCACAGCGGCATCGAGCCGCAGGTTTGTCACCTGCGCCTGACGCCCGACGCGTTCGTCCGCGACCTCGCCGCCAGCCGCACCTTCATCCTCGAGTCCGACATCGCGGACCTCCGCCGCCGCGGCTATGGGCACGATGTGACCTATCAAGACCTCCTGGTGTTCGGTCCCGAGGGGCCGATTGAGAACACCCTGCGCTTCCCCGACGAGCCGGCGCGCCACAAACTGCTCGACCTGGTGGGCGACCTGTTTCTCCTGAACTGCGACGTCCAGGGCCGCATCGTCGCCGTCAAGAGCGGCCACACGCTGAACCATCGCCTCCTCCGCCGCCTCCAGGACCAGGGCGCCCGCCGCGACGTCGCCGCAAGGGCCCGGCCGCGCCCCGCCATGGACATCTCCCAGATTATGGACGTTCTCCCCCACCGATACCCCTTCCTCCTCGTGGACCGCGTCCTGGAGTTCGAGGAGGACGTCCGGGCCGTCGGCATCAAAAACGTTTCCATTAATGAACATTTTTTCCAGGGCCATTACCCCGGCACGCCCATCATGCCCGGCGTCCTCATCGTCGAGGCGATGGCCCAACTGGCCGGCGTCCTGCTCCTGCGAAAACTCCAGCACTCCGGCCAGGTCGCCATCCTCCTCAGCATGGACCGCGTCAAACTCCGCAAGACGGTCCACCCCGGCGACCAGTTGCGGCTCGAAGCCGACGTCATCCGCGCCAAGGAAAACCGCGCCGAGGTCGTCACCCGCGCCTGGGTCGGCGACGAAATCGCCGCCGAGGCCAAAATCCGTTTCGTGCTCATCCCGGCCGAACAGGAACTCTGAAAGGAAGTCATGGCAATCAGTCCATTGGCATCCGTGCATCCGAAGGCCGAACTGGCCGAGGGCGTCGAGGTCGGCCCCTTTTGCGTCGTCGGGCCCGAGGTCCGCATCGGCCCCGGCACGGTCCTCCATCCGAACGTGACCGTCGTCGGCCGCGTCCGCATCGGCGCGCGCAACATCCTCTACCCCCACGCCACCATCGGCACGCCGCCCCAGGACTTCGCCTACCGCGACGAGCCCACGGAAGTTCTTATCGGCGACTCCAACGTCATCCGCGAGTGCGTCACCATCCACCGCGCCAGCGCCAAGGAAGACGGCGTTACGCGCGTCGGCAACCGGTGCTATCTGATGGCCTGCAGCCACGTCGCCCACGACGCCGACGTCGGCGACGACGTCATCTTCGGCAACAACGTCCTCATCGGCGGCCACGTCCACATCGAGCCGCGCGTCAACATCAACGGCGCCGCCGCCGTCCATCCCTTCACACGCATCGGCCAACTGGCCTATGTCGGCGGACTGACGCGCATCGTTCACGACGTTCCCCCCTTCATGATTATCGAGGGCCACCCCAGCCGCGTCCGCGGACCCAACAGCGTCGGCATGCAGCGGGCCGGGCTCGCCCAGGACATCATCGAAATGGTCGCCAAGGCCTATCGCCGAATCTACCGCTACGGCCGGCCGCGGGAAGAGGTCCTCCGCGAACTCGAACAGGAAGACGGCTGGCCCCAGGAAGTGCGCTACCTATGTGAGTGCCTCCGCGCAAGCGCCGCCGGCAAGCACGGACGCTACCGCGAATCCCTTCGCCGAAAACCTTCCGCCTAGGATTGCAACGCTGTGTTCTTAAACGCGGAGAACGCGGAGAACGCAGAGAACGGCCGTCAAGAAGTCAAAAAGGAGACGGCGCGGAGTTGCGGTTGTGGAACGGCGCCCAGTCAGGGCCGGGGTTGTGAAAATTGAGCCTTGGGTGCCATGCTTTCGCTTGCGAAAGCATGGGCATCCGCCAGACGAGGAAATCGCGTGACCGCCGTCGCCGACCGAATCTCCGATGCGCTTCTCCGCCGCGCCCGCGTCCGCTTCACCGAGGACGACTCCGGCGCCGTCCACACCACCGTCACCGGCCCGATGGGCCTGCCGCTCCTCGCGATCCAAACCTGGCGCGAGGCCGACAGGAAAATCGCCTGCACCCTCTCCGGCCCGCTCGCGCCGAGGTTCCGCCCCCAGATAAACGCCTTCCTCGCCGTCATCAACCGCCTCAAAATCATCGCCGAGAAGGACGGCCGCAACTTCTACAATCTCTACAATCCCCCGATGCCGTCCCCCGCCGCCCTCCGCCCCTTCGAGCGGAAACTCCGGTCGCAGGCTTCTGGGATCGTCTTCCCCGCGACGAGCACCCTCTCGGTCACGCCCCGATGCCCCTGCCGATGCGTCCACTGTTCGGCCGACCGCTTCGTCGCCCCCGAGCGCGACGAACTCTCGAGCGACGAACTCAAAAGCGTCATTGACCAGGCCCTCGACCTCGGCGTCTGCTCGATGGTCTTTACCGGCGGCGAGCCGATGGCCCGCGCGGACCTTTACGACCTCATCGCCCATACCGACAAGCACCGCGCCAACGTCATGATATTTACAAGCGGCGTCCTCCTCTCCGAAAAGAACGTCGCGCGCCTGGCAGAGGCGGGCCTGGGGAGCCTCAACGTCTCCATCGATTCCGACACGCCCGAAGAGCACGACGCCTTGCGCCGAATGCCCGGCGCGTTCCAAAAAGCCATGGACGGCGCCCGCCGCGCCCGCGCCGCCGGCATCCTGACGGGCATCTCCACCTACGCCACCCACGAGAACGTCGCCTCGGGCGCGCTCGAGCACCTGCTGCGGATCGCCCAGGACGAAGGGTTCCACGAAGTGACCATCTTCGACTGCGTCCCCACCGGCAAGTTTCTCTCGATGCCCGAACTCCGCCTCGGCCGAAAAGATATCAAGCGCGTCCGCGCCCTCGCCGACAGGTACAATGCGATGGAGCATCCGATGGGCGTCATCGCCCAGGCCAAGGCCAACGCCGCCGACGGCGGAGGATGCTTCGGCTCATTCAGCCAGTTCTACATGACTTGCTACGGCGACGTGAATCCCTGCGACTTTAATCCCGTCACCTTCGGCAACGTGCGAGAGGAACCGCTCGAAACGATTTGGCGCCGCATGGTCTCGCACCCCGAGTATTCCGTCCACCGCCACGCCTGCCGCATGCAATCCGAACGCTACCGCCGCGCGTTCATTGACCCCATCCAGGACGAGGAACGCCTGCCCGTCAGCATTTCCCGCCTTCCCGGCGACGGCACCATAAACGCGCCATAACAAGCCCCCGGCATTGCCGGGGGATGTCGTTTCTGCGTCGCTGGATTTCCCCGGGACGCCAAACTGGCCGCCGCACGAGAGACTCGCAAGGCCCGGCGGCAACAGGAGGGAATCCCGGCCTGAAATTGGCTCACGCAACCGCTTGACAAGGATCGAAAGGAACAGGACAATAGGGCCAGCCGGTGAAACAGGCGCAGGCTCTGCGGGGACGCAACCTGCCGGCGATAGGCGGCCGGGACGAAAGATGATACGTCGAACAGGAAATCTCCTCCGCCTTTGGGCCGAGGGGTTCCCGTCCATTCCGAGCGTGTCGGGGAATCTCCCCCACGCCTGAGAAAATCCACCGTTCCAAGACGAAAGACCGTCCGGCGGTCGGGCGGATCAGTTGCTTGGCGGAAGAGGACGAAAGTCCAATTCACGCTGAACCATTGCAGAAGAGCATAAGGGGAAGAACCAGTGGCTACAGGAAAAGTGAAGTGGTTCAATGATCAGAAGGGTTTTGGTTTCATTGAACAGGAAGGCGGCACGGACTGCTTCGTCCATCACAGCAGCATCCAGGGCGAAGGGTTCAAGTCTCTTGCCGAGGGCGAACGGGTGGAGTTCGACGTGACCCAGGGCCCGAAGGGCCCGAAGGCGGAGAACGTGAGGCGCCTGGGTCAGTCGGCTGCGGCGCCCGAGGAGGCCGACGCGGGCGAGGCCGAACCGGCCGACGACACCGAGACCGAGGAAAAGGCCGAGTAGCACCGGCCGGTCCGGCACGACAGCCCAGGCAGCTGACATTCGTGGGAATCTCGGCTGGCCCAGTCTGCGCTCTGGTCAATGTGAGAGACCGCGATCCGTGCGTCTATATCTGATAAACCCGAATAATCCGCTGGTCAGCCTTGCCAAGAAGAGCCGCTGGAGTAAGTACCGTGTCTGGAAGCCGCTGGGGCTTCTGGTCCTGGCCGGCTTGACCCCGCCGGAGTGGGAAATCAGGATCATTGACGAGAACCTCGGCGTACCGGACTACGGCGCCCTGCCTCGGCCGGACCTGGTGGGCATTACCGCCTTTACCTCGCAAGCGCCCCGCGCGTACGAACTGGCGGCCGAGTTTCGCGGCCGCGGCGTGCCGGTGGTTATGGGAGGGGTCCATGCTACCCTGTGCCTGCAAGAGGCGAGGGAACGCGTGGATTCGGTGGTAACGGGAGAGGCCGAGAGTGTCTGGCCTCAAGTTCTGGAAGACGCCCGGCAAGGACGGTTGGAGCCGGTGTATGCCGGCGAGTTCGTGAGCATGGAAGACGTTCCGCCGGCTCGGAACGACCTGTTGACGAGCGGCTACGCCTTCGGTTCGATTCAGACCACGCGTGGCTGCCCGCTCGATTGCAGCTTTTGCAGCGTGTCGGTTTTCAACGGGAATCGCTACCGCCAGCGGCCGGTCGAAAAGGTCGTGGAAGAATTCCGGACGATTCGGGAGAAGTTGGTTCTCGTCGTTGACGACAATCTCATCGGCACGAGTCGCAAGCACATTGCCCGCGCCAAGGACCTTTTCCGGGCCATGATCCGCGCCAACCTGCGCAAGAAGTGGATTTGCCAGGCGACCATCAACATGGCCGATGACGACGAACTGCTGATGCTGGCGGCCCAGGCAGGCTGCAAAGGTGTCTTCATCGGCTTTGAGTCGCCGACGGAGGAGGGGCTGGCGGAGGTGGGCAAAAAATTCAACCTCTTGAAGGGCCGCGATTTCAGAGCCTCCGTTGACCGCTTGCAGCGCCACAACATCTTCGTCGCCGGTTCCTTCATCATGGGGCTGGACACGGACGAACGGGGCATTGGCAGGCGGATCGCCGACACCGCCGAACGCTATGGCGTGGACCTCCTCAACGTGCTGTTCCTGACGCCGCTGCCTGGAACGCGCCTGTGGGACAAGATGAAATCACAAGGCCGCATCGCCGCCGACTCGTTCCCGGAAGATTGGAAGTATTTCACGCTGACTTTCCCCGTAGCCCGGTATAAGCATCTGTCCTGGGCGGGTATCCTCCAGGAGATGGACGCCTGTGACCGGCGATTCTACTCCCTGCCGCGGATCCTGCACCGAATCTGGAGCAGCCTCTGGCGAAGGCACGGGCCCCTGTTTGTGACAGTGAGTAATCTTTCCTTCCGGCACAACCTTCGCACGAATTCGCGAATTCGGGGGACAGCGAATTCGGAAATTCGGGGGACGCAATACTGATTTCCGCCTGGCGCCATTCCGCCGACACGGGGAGCCAGAAACAGCCAACTCGGAACGCGGGCCCGACCGGCGCCGCCGGAGCAAGAAGGAGAAGCTGAGACGATGAAAATCGCGTTACTCGCATGCGCCACAGCCATCGTGGGTGCCGCCGCGCGGGCAGAAGACCTGACACTGTGGTACGGGGAGCCGCCGGTAAAGAACGACATGAACGGGGCGCTGCCGATCGGCAACGGCAGATTGGGCGGCCTGATCTTCGCAAGGCCCCAACAGGAACGCGTCGTCCTCAACGAAGACAGCCTGTGGACGGGCGCCGAGATCTCTTCGGACGATTCCAGCAATCTGGGGTCGTACCAGGTGTTGGGCGAGATCCTCGTGGATCTGGCCGGCGCCGATACCGGTGCCACGAGCGAGCCGCAGGAGACGGCGTCCCCTGTCCGGAATTACCGCCGGTCGCTCGACCTTGCGACCGCGATCCACAGCGCGACCTACCAGAGCGGGGGCGTTACGTTCCGGCGCGAGGCCTTCGCCTCACACCCGGACCAGGTGCTCGTCCTGCGTTTCTGGGCCGACCGGCCGGCGTCGTACAGCGGCACGGTCCAACTTCGTGGCACGCACGGCGAGGCGGTGCTGGCCGAGAAGAACAGTCTGCGGTTTCACGGAGCGCTCGCGAACGGCCTGAAGTATGAAACGCAAATGGCGGTGCTGAACGACGGCGGAACGGTCCGGCCGGGCGATGGCAACTTCGCGTTCAACAACTGCAACAGCCTGACGCTGATCCTGGCGGCGGGCACGGATTACCTGATGGATTACGCGAAGCATTATCGCGGGGAGAATCCACGCCGCGCCGTTCACGCCCGCGTCGCCGCCGCCTCGGCCAAAAAATACGAAGACCTGAAGGCGGCCCACATCGCCGACTTCCAGACGCTCTTCAATCGCGTGACCTTGGACCTGGGATCGACCCCGCCCGACCGCCTGGCCCTGCCGATCGATCAGCGCAAAGTGCTCCACGCGGAGAAGGGCGGCGACCCGGACATCGAGGAACTCCTATTCCAGTACGGCCGGTACCTGCTCATCTCGTGCTCGCGGCCCGGGGGGTTGCCGGCGAACCTCCAGGGCCTTTGGAACGACAGCAACCAGCCGCCCTGGCACAGCGACTACCACACCAACATCAACGTGCAGATGAACTACTGGCCGGCCGAGCCCGCCAACCTCGCCGAGTGCCATGAGCCGCTCCTGAATCTCATCGAGAGCCAACTCCAACCGTGGCGCAACGCCACGCAGCAGGCAAAGGAATTCCAGCTCCCCTCCGGCAAGCCGCACGGCTGGACGGTCCGAACGTCGCATGGCATCCACGGCGACATGACCTGGCAGTGGGACAACACGTCGAATGCTTGGTACGCCCAGCATTTCTGGTGGCACTACGCCTTCGGCGGGGACAAGCAATACCTGAGGAAGGTCGCCTACCCGGTCCTCAAGGAGGTGTGCGAGTTCTGGGAAGAGCGACTGAAGGCGCTGCCCGACGGCCGGCTGGTCGTTCCGAACGCCTGGTCGCCCGAACACGGACCCAGGGAGGACGGCGTCAGTTACAGCCAGCAGATCGTCTACGACCTGTTCAGCAACTACCTGGCCGCCGGCGAGGCCCTGGGCGTCGACCCGGCATACCGCGCGAAGATTGCGGCCATGCGCAACAAACTCCTCGGGCCCCAGGTCGGCAGGTGGGGGCAACTCCAGGAATGGATGACGGACCGCGACGATCCCAACGACCACCACCGCCACACGTCGCATCTGTTCGCCCTGTTTCCAGGAACACAGATCACCATGTCCGGGACGCCCGAATTCGCCGCGGCGGCAAAAAAATCGCTCGAGGCCCGCGGCGAGACCGGCGACGTGCGCGAGTGGTCCTTCGCCTGGCGCACCGCACTCTACGCACGTCTGCACGATGGCGAAAACGCACACCGCTTGTTCCAGCAACTGTTCTCCGACCGCAATACCTGCCCTAACCTCTTCGGGCTGCATCCGCCGATGCAGATAGACGGCAACTTCGGCATCACCGCCGGCGTCTGCGAGATGCTCCTCCAATCGCACGAAAACGAGATCAACCTCCTGCCCGCCTTGCCCGCGGTCTGGCCGACCGGCTCCGTCAGGGGCCTGCGCGCCCGCGGCGGGTTCGAGGTGGACATCGCGTGGAAAGACGGCAACCTGGACCGGTGCACCATCCGCTCCAAACTGGGCGGCGAGTGCCGTTTCCGCTGGCGCGACGTCGCGGGCGCCATCAAGACGGCCCCGGGCGGCACGTACACGCTTGGCGCCGACCTGGAGTCCCCGGGCGATAATCCATAACAACCCCCTCGCATTGTGAGGGGACAATCCATAACAAGCCCCCGGCACTGCCGGGGGATAATCCTTGGACCCCTGGGACTCGGCCCTTGACGGGGCACGGTTGTGGGCGTCCCCCGGAAAATGCTGAAATATTTTGCTTCCGTTCGCGAGCCATCCGAGTAGAATTCCGTGACGTGCGTGACGTGAATGGTCACTAACCTTCTAAGGAGCAGCAAAATGGCCAAGCCCGCTACGAAGAGTGAAGTTCTTGCCAGCATTGCCGCGACGACGCAACTTTCTCGCAAGCAGGTTGCATCGGTGTTCGAGGCTCTTGCCGGAGTGATCAAGACTGCGGTCGGCAAGAAAGGGCCGGGCGTCTTTGCTTTGCCGGGCCTGCTGAAGATCCTGGTTGTCCAGAAGCCCGCCGTCAAAGCGCACATGGGCATCAATCCCTTCACCAAGCAGGAACAGATGTTCAAGGCGAAGCCCGCCCGCAAGGTCATCAAGGTCCGGCCTCTCAAGGCCCTGAAGGACATGGCGAAGTAGAGAAGCCCTTTTGAAACACGAAGGAGACTCGGAATGGGCAAAGGCAACTACTCGCGGAAAAAAAACGTCAAGAAGCCCAAGAAAGACAAGGCCGCCAAGGCCAAGCACTAGGGCGACCGCTGTCCGGCGGGGTGCGTGTAGGGGTCCGGGGATTCTCGTGCCCGGAAATTCGGCGGGCGCAATACTTAGAGCGCCTAACAGAATGAGCGTCGCCGGGTGGCACCCTGGCACGGGTACGGCTCGTGCCGTGGCCGGCTGGCGGCTTGTCCGCCAGTGCCTCAGCCTGTCATCCCGAGCGCAGCCGAGGGATCTCGCCTCGGTCCGCTTGCCACGGCGTAGTCGAAGACGAAGCCGGGTTGCCGTTTGCCGCCTGTCCTTGTTCGTTGTTGGACCCCTTCGGGGCCACGGCGCAGTCCCGATCCATCGGGACGAAGACGGGTTCGCCGTTCACTCTGAAATCTCAAATCCTCCCTCCCCTTTGGTCATTGCTGTTTGTAGTTTGCGGTTTGCCGTTCGGTTCCCCATTCTCCCTGTTCCTCCGTTGGAGCCCTCCGGGCCGAAATCCGCAATTGAAACGTTCCGCATTGGCCTAAGCCCCGATAGCCCCGAAGGGGTCCCTCTTGGACCTTCGCGTTATCACTTGAACGGGTGTTGCTTTCCTGATACCCTGCCGGAACGCCGCCGGGAGCAAGGGTGATGTTTGCCGGTGTGCCGCACCGCATCGCCGAACGCGGCAGGCCCGGAGGAACAGGGGAATGGACCGGGCGTATTCCGCCTGCGAACCAGGAGAAGAGGAGAAAGCCGATGTCATTCAAGTGCGACAAGTGTGGAAAGACGGTCCCCAGCGGGTTCAGGGCGAACAAGGTGGTTATCGAGACCCGCAACAAGAAGAGCGGAGGAACCGAGATCGTCCGGGAGGAAAAGTGGTGCCAGAAATGCACTCCCCAAGGCGCCGACGTAACGCCATTGGTTGGCGCCCCCGAATAAGCGGGCGGAAGGCGGCATCGCCTGCCGTTTGCCGCCTGCCACGGCATAGTCCCGATGCATCGGGACGACGCCGGGTCTGCATTCTGCCTTGCGCCCGAGTCCCCAGCCCCGAGTCCCGAGTCCCCAGCCCCCAGTCCCGAGTTTCCAGCCCCGAGTCCCCAGTCCCGGTCGTTTTTGCCTTGCCCTCCCCGCCGTTCCTTTTCAAATCTTAAATCTTAAATCTCAAATCGCCTTCTGCCCCCGGCCGCACGGAGGGAAAACGTTCCGTCGGCATCGGTGGTCGCGCGGCCGATTGCCCACAAGCGCGGGCGAAGACACGTGTCCTGCATGTCATCCCGCTTCACCCGTTTCGAGCGTTTGCTCCGGGAACCGACAGGGTTCCGGCTTTTCACTGCGCCGGATTCATGACGCGGCCCACGAACAAGAGGCTGCCCGTCGCGTTGTGACGGATGAAGAAGAGGAATGGGTGATCCATCCGGACGGTGGCGAATTCCTCCACACTGCCTTCGGAAACGACGATGGCCGTGGCGGCGGCCGCCTCCGTGCCTTCCTCGTTCACCTCGACGAAGGCCTTGTGAATCGCGGCCGAAATGGAGAGGCGCCGCCCGGTCGCACTGGGTGCCATGCCTGAGAAATCGGCCCGCTTTCCATCGAACGCATCGGTCATGCCCAGCGTTTGGAGCGTTTTCTTCAGATCCGCCCGGCACGTCATCTTGAAGCGGGGCATCGAAAGTTGTACGGCCTTTCTGGCCATCTTCGACGTCCAGTCATCGAGGTTCTTGGCGGTCAGCGATTTCTCAAGGTCCGGCAGACCGTCCATCTTGTCCGGCAAAAGGATGAGCATCGAGAGTTGCCGGCCGGCATACTCCAGAGTGACCGCCTGGAAATCCTGCCCCTTATAGTAGCCCAGGTGGTCCTCCTGCTTCATCATCGGCACCGAGACCTTTTTGCCGCCGAGGAGGTTGAACGGCTCGGTCTTCGTGACGGCGGGGTTGAAAGGCACGAGCCAGGCGCTCTTAAAGTAGATGGCGTTGACCAACACCAGCCGCACGGGATCGACGACTAAGTCGGGCGGCTGAAGCAGGTCCTTGATCTTGTTCTGCGTGCGGGCGGCCACCCAGGCGTTAATGGTCTGGCGCGCCTCCTCTTTCGCCACCTCAAAATCCACGTGCTGCATCTCGGCGTCGTAGTTTATCCGGTTCACGTCGAGGAACTGCGGCTTGAACTCAAAGCCCTCCTGGCCCCACAGCGAGTTGGCTATCGACAGTTGGTACGGCTTCTTGGTGCCCGCCTGTCCATTGATGCGGGCCAGGAGATTAAACATCGCGGGGTGCAGTTTCGCTTGCGACAGGCAGAAGTGTAGTGTCTTGGCCATCTGCTTTTCGGTCTCGCCGCGCGCCCCGGCCCAGGTCATGGCCAGGGCTGTCGAGATGCTGAAAGGCGAGTAGAAGACGTTGTCGTCGCTCTTCGAGAGCAGCGGATAGAGGTCGCACGCGAAGGCCGTGTTGCCCAGGACCGTTGCGATGGTGGAGGCCGACATCGGCGGCGATTCGTCGGCGGATTCCTCCCCGGATTCCTTTCCGGACTCTCCTTCTAGCCTGGACAGCATCGAGGGCGCCGGCATTGGCTTCTGCGGAATCTCGTTGACCTCTTCCCACAGGCTCTGAACCAGCCGACGCTGGGCTTCGATGCGCCCAAGCACATCCTGCTGTGCGGCCTTTAGCGCTTCAATCTTGTCCGCCAGTACGAGCAACTCCTCTGGCGTGAGTGGGCCGGCCTTCTCTCTGGCTGCCTCGGCGAAGATAACTTGGGGGGTCAGGTGAAACTCGTCTCGGCCCGCCTTGACGTAGAGTTTGCGCAATGCTTCCTTGTTTTGGTTGAGCGCCGCTCGCAAGGTGGCGAGTTGTCCCTCGGCTTGGTCCAGCCGGCTGCTCGCCGCCTCCTTGTAGAACTTCGCAGTCGCCAGCAGGCTGCGGCAGAGGGTCACTACTTGCTGGTGCATTTCCTCCGTCGCGTCGACAAGCATAATCCCCCCGGCGGCGATAGCCAGTTTTGCGGGTCCCCCCTTCTCTTGCCACTGTTCTGTGCCGGTAACAACGAGCTTTATCATGTCAAACAGGCTATAAACGTCGCTCACCGTGCGGACGACGCTGCCGCCAAAGAGTCCTCCGAATCCGTTTGCCGCGTCCCTGGCGTTGGCATGTTCCTCAATAAGCCGCAGCGCGCCCAGAACCTGCGAGATTTCATAACAACGCCTCCGAACGTAATGGCTCAGTTTCTCCTTGTGGGAGATGAGGACCGAGCCGTCGTCCTGGACGACGTAACCGAGTTGCTCGCCAAGCACCATCTTCAGCGCCTGTTCGACAGAGATGTCCTTGAGACTGATTGACACCGCCTCATCGAGGCCGCCGACCTCGGGGTCAATGATGATCCGGATTGCGCCGGGCTTCTTGCGGAGGTAATCCGAGATGTTCTCGAGGACGGTGCGCCGCGGCACCCCGCTGAACTCGAGGGTCAGCGACCATTGCACGCCGTCCACCAGACCTTGCGCGGCCATGTTCCGCCGCGTGATGTCCACGGCCGCAGGCTTGTCCGCCGGCTTCTGGTCAAGCGTAATCGATGAGATGACTTGGCCCCATGTCGGGCCGGCTGCCGCCGTAAGTAGCGTTGCCACAAGCACCATCTCTGACGCGCATCTGACAGCGCGGCGGACACCTGTCATGAGAGTTCTCCTCCTTCCCAGGGCGAAGGCTGTTCAGAATTCCCTTAAGCCGCTGGCCGATAATCACGCGCTATGTGTCACCGCCAGCGATGTTCACCATTCTACCTGGCTTTGGCGTTTCGACCAACGAATTCCAGATGACCCAAGCCCTTTGGCAAGCGGGCCTTATCCGCACAGAACCTCTGCGCTTCAGCGAATTCGAGCGAATTCCGGGGACACCCATCTATGAGCAAGTCTCTGTCAAGGGCCGAGTCACCGGGGTCCGGAGTCTTTTCCCTGAATACCGTTCTCCGTTGTCTTTGAGTTCCGGGGACACGGGGGACTGGCCAACGCGGAACCCGGAATTCGGAACGCGGAATGGACTGCCTCAAACGCCCTTTGGGCATTGCTGTTTGTTGTTCGCCTTTTGTCGTCCCATGTTGCCTGCCGTTCCCCCAATCCCCCTCTGTGTTGAAACCACCCCCTAGCAAACCCCATGCCAATCGCGCGAGAAAATTCAGTTTTGGTGTGACAAGCATCAACGTCGCTCCATAGCATAGGAGGCAAAACGAGGGTTCTGCGAGGCAAAACCGGGGCAGTACGGGGCATGTACGGGGCAAATCGAGGTAAAAACGAGGTCAAAACGGGGCTTTTTGCGAATTTTCCCGCGTCTGCCATAGCCTCAGCGGCGGCGGAAACGCCCCCCAACGCCCCTGGCACTCTGGGAACGCGGTTACGACCCCCCAAAAAACGCCCCAAAATCCGCCCGCCACCCAAAAAAAATTTTTCGGAATTTTCTTCTAACCGCAGCGGAAAACAAATCAGGGCGGTGTTTGAAGTCGTTTGGTTGTCAGCCAAATCTTCCCTTTGCGTACTTTGCGCCCTT
>DATKUU010000295.1:0-6884 GCA_035530455.1 Phycisphaerae bacterium
TAAAGGCCTTCCGCATCAGTCGCCTTTCGTCTTGAGGCTCAGAGTTTGGCGTCGGTTTCGAGCGTGCGTCCGACGGCCCGGGCGATGGGCACGAGTTCCTTCATCATCGCCTCAAACGCGTCGGGGGTCAGTTGCTGGGGCCCGTCGCTGAGGGCCTTCTCAGGGTCCGGGTGGACCTCGACCAGGATGCCCTGCGCCCCCGCCGCCACCGCCGCCAGCGCCATCGGCGCCACCAGGTCGTGCCGACCCGTCGCGTGACTCGGGTCCACGACGACCGGCAGATGGGAGACGCCCTGGATGTTCGGGACGGCCGCCAGGTCCAGCGTGTACCGCGTGCTTCGTTCCACGCCCCGCACGCCGCGCTCGCATACCATCACCTGCCGGTTCCCTTCCGACAGGATGTATTCGGCGCTCATGAGGAGTTCTTCGACCGTTGCGGCCGGTCCGCGCTTCAGGAGCACGGGCTTCTCGGTGTGGCCGACCTCCGTCAGCAGCGCGAAGTTCTGCATGTTCCGCGCGCCGACCTGGAGGACGTCGGCGTACTTGGCCACCAAGTCCACGTGCCGCACGTCCATCACCTCGGTGACGACCGGCAGGCCCGTCTCGCCGCCGACGTCGCGGAGGATCTTGAGGCCCTCTTCGCCCAGGCCCTGGAACGAGTAGGGGCTGGTGCGCGGTTTGAACGCCCCGCCCCTGAGGAGGCCTGCTCCCGCGCGGGCGATGCGCTGGGCCACCGTGCGCGTCTGCTCGGCGCTCTCGACGGAGCAGGGGCCCGCGATGACGGCCAGATGCTTGCCGCCGATCCGCCGATGCCCGACGGTGATGACCGTGTCCTCGGCGTTGAAATCGCGCGAGGCGAGTTTGTAGGGCTTCATGATGGGCATGACGGACTCGACGCCCGCCAGCACCGCCACCGACTCGGGGCGCAGGCGCGCCTCGTCGCCGATCGCACCGACGATCGTCCGGAACTCGCCGCGGGAGACGTGGGCCTTCAGGCCCATCTCCTCGACGCGCGCAACAACGGCGTCGAGGTCGGCCTGCGTCGCACCGGACTTTAGCACGATAATCATTCCGCCCGCCCAGTTCATTCCGCACTCACCGCCGTCGGGAACGACCCCAGCACGCGCAATTCGCGCGTATGCGCCTTCGCCTCTTCGAGCGCGCCGCGCACGTGCTCGTCGTCCCGATGGCCTTCGATGTCCACGAAGAAGTAATACTCCCACGATTTCTCCGGCGCGGGGTGCGACTCGATTTTCGTCATGTTGATCCCGTGCCGACGAAGCACCTCCAGCACTTCCACCAGCGCCCCCGCCTTGTGGGCTGTGCTGAACAGCAGGCACGTCTTGTCCCTGCCCGTCGGCTTGGGGCTCTCGCGCCCCAGGACGAGGAACCGCGTCTGGTTCTGCGGGTTGTCCTCGATGGCCTCGGCCACCACCTGGAGGTCATACAACTCCGCCGCCATGCCCGACGCGATCGCTGCCGTCCCCTCGATCTTCGCCGCCAGAAGCGCCGCCTCGCTCGTCGAGTCCGCCGCCACAAGGTCGGCGTGCGCCAGGTTCGGGCTCAGCCAGCCCCGGCACTGGTCGAAGACCTGCGGCTTGGAGTACACCTTCTTGATCTTCGCCGGGTCCGTCTCACGCCCCAGCAGGTTCTGGTGGACCGGCATCGCCATCTCGGCGCAAATCTTCACCGGTCCCTGCACCCACAGGAACGATTCCATCGTGTCGCGCACCGCGCCGCCGGTGGTGTTCTCGTATGGCACGAGGCCGTAATCGGCCCGTTCGCGCGCCACGGCGTCGAAGACGCTCGCGATGTCGCGCACGGCCGCCAGTTCGACGCTCCGCCCGAACTTCTCCAGCGCCGCCAGGTGGCTGAAACTCCCCTCGGGGCCCAGGTACACCACCTTGGCCGCCATCTCCAGGGCCAGGCTCCCGCTCATCAACTCTTTCCAGATGGCCCGCAGCGCCTTTTCGGTCAGGGGCCCGCGGTTGGCGGCCAGGACGCGCTCGAGGACCTCCCGTTCGCGCTCCGGCGCGTAGGCCGCATTCTGGCCCGCCTCGCGCTTCAGGCGTCCGATCTCGACCGCCCTTTTGGCGCGCTCGTTCATCCACTCGAGGAGGCGCGCGTCAATCTCGTCAATTTCCTGCCTCAACTCTTCCAGGCTCATGCTCCACCTGATGCCGGAATGCGGAACTCCCCCCTCTGGCCCGTCTGGCTGCGGGCCTCGCGCATACCTTCTCCACCCGGAAACGCCGCAATTTAGCCCTTTCCGGCCGCACCGTCAACCGAAAAAGCCTTGCCGTTCCGCCCCCGGATGCCGGCGCTTCCCGACGGATTTCCGGTGACCGCCCCCCCCAGGCCTGTTAACATACTCAGTTTGTACGGCGCGCCCGGGCGTTGCCCACGGGCGCGGCGACCTGCCCGCACGGGCGGGCCGACACTTGGGCAATTGAACGGAGATGGAGCATGGTGCGGCGCTACGGAGTGCTGGTGGGCTGCATGCTGGCGGCGGTGATGGTTTTTGCCGTTGGGGTTTGCGCGGCCGACGAGGAGCAGGGGTGCGAGGTGGCTAAGGAAGAGGCCAAGGTCGAATTGCCGGCCGCGGTCGCCGACGCCCTCAAGGCGGCCTTCCCCGAGGCCAAGATTGAGGGAGTCGAGTTGGAGAAGGAGTGCGGCCTGACGATCTACGAAGTTGAACTCGTCCAGGAAGGCGAGCCTAAGATGGAGGTCGAAGTCGCTCCGGAAGGCAGGATTATCAAGATCGAGACCGAGATCGCCCAGAAGGACGTGCCGGAGGCCGCCCTCCAGGCGATTCAGGCCGCCGACCCCGACGCCAAATGTGAGGAAGTCCAGAAGATCCGAATCTGCATCAAGATCGAGAAAGCCGAGGCCGACAAGCCCGCCCAACTCGTCCAACTCGACAAGGCCGAAATCGTCTATGAGGCCGAACTGAAGAAGGACGGCAAGGAAGGCGAAATCACCGTCGCCGCCGACGGCAAAATCATCGAACCGTTGAAGTGGAAAGAGGAAGAGAAAAAAGAGAAGGGCGAGAAAGGGGAGTGCGGCGAGGCCGCAGAATAAGGGCCTTGGCCGTGCCGCTTGCGGCTTAGCCGTCCTTATTCATCCACGGCGCCGCAGCCCCCCGGCCGCGGCGCCGCTTCTGTTTGTTCCGCGTTCCGCGTTTGTGGGTGTGTTTTCTTGTAGCAGCAACCGCCTCCCGCTACTATTGCCGGGATGAGCCCCACTTCCTCAGATGTTGCGGACATGGTCGTTGTGGGCGCGGGCCCCGCGGGTCTCCTCGCCGCCATTACCGCCGCCGAATCCCGGCGCGCCTGCCCCGCTGGGGCCGGGATCCTCGTCCTCGAGCAACTCCAGCGCCCCGGCGCCAAACTCCTCGCCTCGGGCGGCGGGCGGTGCAACCTCACCAACACCCTCCCCTCCGATGCCTTCGCCGAACGCTTCGGTCGCCAGGGCCGATTCATTCAGCCCGCGCTTGCGGCCTTCGGGCCCGACGCCCTTCGCCGGTTCCTTGATTCGCTCGGCGTTCCCACCCACGCGCCCGACGGCCTCCACGTCTATCCCGCCGGCGACTCGGCTGCGGCGGTCCGCAAGGCGCTCCTTGCGCGCGCCCGCGACCTCGGCGTCGCCCTGCGCCTCGGCGTCTGCGCTGCTGCGCTTGACATCCGGGGCGATGCGCTTCGCGGCCTGGCGACCAGCGCCGGACCCCTTGCCGCCCGAACCGTGGTTCTGGCGACGGGCGGCCGGGGGTATCCGGCCCTCGGCGGCTCGGACTCCGGCTATCTTCTGGCGCGACAGGCAGGTCACACGATCATCGAGCCGACGCCCGCCCTCGTGCCCCTGGTGACGCGCGAGTCCTGGCCGGGCGCGCTTGCCGGCCTGTCGCTCGATGGGGTCCGCGTGCACATTGACCTTCCCCGTCGCAAGCGCGCCGGCGCCAGCGGCGACGTCCTCTTCACGCACCGCGGCTTGTCGGGCCCCGCAATCCTTGACCTTTCGGGCGACGTGGCGCGCGTCTTGCGCGAGCGGCGCGAAGTGCCCCTGCGACTGGACCTCGTGCCGGGGACGTCGGCCGAAGATTGGCTCGCGCGATTCGACGCCTGGGCCGAACGCGACGCTCGAAAGGCCGTCCGCACGCTTCTGGCGGTCCACGTGCCGCGCGCGCTGGCCGACTGTCTCTGCCGTTTGGCCGACGTAGACTTGGCCGCCCGGCCGGGCCAGGTTTCGCGTCCCGTCCGCCGCGCACTCGCCGGACTCCTCACAGCACTTCCCCTGACGGTCGTTGCGACGGAAGGCTGGGATCGCGCGATGGTGACACGGGGCGGCGTGGCCCTGAAGGAAGTGGACCCGAAGCGTCTGGCGAGCCGGCGCCTCGCGGGCCTTTTCTTCGCGGGGGAACTTCTGGACCTCGACGGCCCGTCCGGCGGCTTCAACCTCCAGTGGGCCTTTTCCTCCGGCCGCCTCGCGGGGCTCTCGGTGTGATGTAACAGCGCCTACGTCCGCAGGACGGCGCCGAGGCGCGACTGGAGGGCCTCAAGAATCCGCGCCTGCATCGCCTCGGCCTGTTCGTGTTTGAGCGTCCCGCTCGGGCTCCGTAGGACGATCCGCAGGGCGACGCTCTTCTTCCCCGCGGGTACCTGCCGGCCGCGATACACGTCGAGCGGTTCGACGCTCTCGGCCTCCGGGACCTTGGCGGAGGCGACGGCCGTCCGGATGTCGGCCCAGCAGACCGCCTCATCCACGACGATGGCCAGGTCGCGCACGATGGAAGGGAACTGGGGCAGCGGCCGGTAGGCGGGCTCCAGGCGTGCGGCCTGGCCGAGGCGCTCCAGGGCGACTTCCGCCACGGTGGGCGGCTCGTCGAGTTCGAAGGCGCCGGCGGCGTCGGCCGTCGCCACGCCGATCATGCCGACGCGCTCGGAGTCCAGGAGCACTTCGGCGGCCTGGCCGGGTGCCAGGTCGCGGTAGCGGTCGGTGGCCTCGAAGCGGATGCGGCCGGCGACTCCCATCCGGTCGAACAGCGCTTCGAGGACGCCCTTGACGGTCTCGAACTGCGGCGCGCCTGCCCCATTGGGGCCGGAACTGGAGGCCAGGGCGAGGACCTCGTGTTCCTCGGGCATCTCGGCGCCCGCGCTGGGCTTGTCCGCCGAAGTCCCAGCGCGCTGGGACGAAGGCGGAATGAACCGCCGCGCCATCTCAAAGAGCCGCGCCGCCGCCTCGCCGGCGTTCTGGTTCACGCGCAGCGATTCCAGGAGTCCCGGCAGGACCGACTGGCGAAGCGCGAGCGGCGTGCCGCGAAGCGCGAGCGGCTCGGCCTCGAGGTCGCTCGGGCGGAAACGGACCGCCCGCTCGGCGCTCGTGAAGGTGAACGAGATCGCCTCGAAGTAGCCTGCGGCCACAAGGACCTCTTCGACGATCCGCCGGACCCGCTCGCCGCGCGACGGCGCAGCATAGGCGACGGGAATCTCGCGCGATTCGGGAATCTTCTCGTAGCCGTGGTGGCGGGCGACCTCTTCCACGAGGTCAATCTCGCGCTCCAGGTCCCGCCGCCACGAGGGGACGCGGACGCGGATGCGTTCGGGTGCGATCTGGAGGACCTCGAGGCCCAGCCGCCGCAGGTACTCGGCGGCGACGTCGGCGGGGATCGCTAGACCCAGGACCGTCTCGATGCGCGGGAGGCGGAGCACAAGTTCCCGCGCTTCGGGCAGGGGCCGGCCGGCCGTCACGACCCCGCGGGCGACCTTGCCGCCGGCCGTCTGCTGGATGAGGGCGCAGGCCCGGCGGCTCGCCCAGTCCGTGCCGCCTGCGTCCAGCCGCCGCTCAAAGCGAAAACTGGATTCGCTCGCCAGGCCGAGCGTCCGGCTGGTCGAGCGGATGGAGAGCGGGTCGAAGACGGCGGCCTCCAGGAGGACGTCGCGGCTGGAGCCGCTGATTTCGGTCTGGGCGCCGCCCATGACGCCGGCGAGAGCCACCGGTCGGTGGGCGTCGGCGATGACCAGGCGCTCGGGCCCGAGCGAATGCTCCGAATGGTCAATCGCCGTGAAACGTTCGCCGGCCCGAGCGCGGCGGACGACGATGCGTCCGTCGGCGAGGCCGGCAAAGTCGAAGGCGTGGAGCGGCTGGCCGGTTTCCATCATGACGTAGTTCGTCACGTCCACGACGTTGGAGACGGGGCGGATGCCGACCGCCTCCAGGCGCGCCCGGAGCCAGTCGGGGCTCGGCCCCACCTTGACGTCCTCGATGAGGCGGGCGGTGTAGAGAGGGCAGAGGTCGAAGTCCTCGACCTCGACGCGGACCTTTTTCTCACACGCCGCGGCCGATTCCTCGTAGGCCGCGTCCGCAGCGCGCAGGGGGACGTTCAGGGCGGCGGCGAGTTCCCGCGCGACGCCGATGTGCCCCAGGCAGTCGGGGCGGTTGGCGCCGACCTCGACATCGAGCCGTGAGTCGCCGTCCGGCAGGGGTTCAACAGAGTCCACGGCGAGGCCGATGCGCGTGAGGCGGTCGGCCACCTCGCGGGGCTCAAGGTCCGTCGGGACGTAGTCACGGAGCCAGTTGTAACTGATGTTCACGGCCATCCTCTTGCGTCAAAGAGCGGAAAAGGGGACAGGCACCTTTTCCGAACGGCCGGAAAAGGAGCCAGTCCCCTTTTCCGAGGCCGAACGTGGAAGGCGCGATTATAGGTCGCCCGAGGGCGGGGTCAAGCGAAAGCGGTCAGCCCCAGGCTGATACCAGGATTTTGCATCTACGCGGCCTTAGCATCATGAATCAGTGTCCGAATCATGTTGAGGATGATCTTGCCTTGGACCCACAGGCGAACCCGGGGAAGGGTGCGGACCCAATTGGGCAACGGCGCCAGCCCGCCCCCG
>DATKUU010000296.1:0-23785 GCA_035530455.1 Phycisphaerae bacterium
GACTCCAGGTGTCTTTTCTGCGCAGCACCCTCCGGGCCCTTCGGGGAAAAGACACCTGGAGTCTTTTTCGCCCGCCGCGGTCGCCGCACCATCGAAAAAAACCGCTTTCAAGGGCTTCGACCTGCGGAGCGTCCGCTATTCGTTCGACACGCGCGAGTGCGCGGATTGCGCCAACCGCTGCGAACTGCACGTCGTCAGGATTCAGGGCGGGGACGGCGAGGGCGAACGGACGCTCACCTACGGGAGCCGCTGCGGCAAGTTCGACGAGTCCGAGCGCGACTCGCTCGGCAAGCACCTGCCGCGACTCTTCGTCGAGCGCCAGCGCCTGATGGAAACCGCCTACGACAAGAAGAAGCCCGACCTGCCGAACGGCAAGCGCATCGGCCTGCCCCAGATGACCCACTTCTGGGAACTCCTGCCGATGTGGAAGGCCCTTTTTGCGGAACTCGGATTTGAGGTGGTCCTCTCGAGCCGCACCGTCGGCAAGGTGGTCCGCCAGGGCATCGAGGAGGTGGCGGCCGAGCCGTGCTTCCCCATCAAGGTCGCGCACGGCCACATCCGCGATCTCGTGGAGAAGGATGTAGATTACATCTTCCTTCCGACCATCATCGACATGCCGAAGGGCGCTCGCGACATTATCAACTCCTACGTCTGCCCGTACGTCCAGACCGTGCCGTTCATGGCCCGCGCGGCGATGGAGGACGTGGACTCGGGCGGCAAGGTGCTCCAACCGATCCTGCATTTCTCGCGGGGTCCCTCGGCGGTGCGCCGGGAACTGGTGAAGTTGGCGCTGGCGCTCGGGGCGGACCGCGCGCGGGCCCGCCGCGCCGTTGCGGAGGCCTTCGCCGCCCAGAAGCGATTCGCCGAATCGCTCCAGGCGCGCGGGCGCGAGGTTCTGGCCGCCCTCGGGCCGGACCAGACCGCTCTGGTGATCGTCGGCCGGCCGTACAACGCCTGCGACCCCGGCCTGAACATGAACATCCCGGAGAAGTTGCGCGACCTGGGGCGCCTGGCCATTCCGCTGGACATGCTCCCCCTGGACGAGGTGGACATTTCGGCCGACTACCCGCACATGTACTGGAAGTACGGTCAGAAGATTCTGGCGGGGGTGCGAATCATCGCCCGCGACAAGCGGCTCTACCCGGTCTATATCACGAACTTTGGGTGCGGGCCCGACTCGTTCATCATGAAGTTCGTCTCGCGCGAACTCGCCGACAAGCCGTGCCTGGTGCTCGAGGTGGACGAACACTCGGCCGACGTGGGCGCCATCACGCGGTGCGAGGCGTTTCTGGACAGCCTCAAGGGTGTTCGGGCGAGCGGGGTCCGCGAGGCGGTCCGCCCCCGCGCCCACAAGTTGGACTACAGCCGCGCCGCCTTCGGCTCCCGCACGATCTACATCCCGTACATGGACGATCACGGCTACGCGATGGCGGCGGCGATGCGCGCGAGCGGCGTCCAGGCCCGACAGATGGCCATGAGCGACGAGGATACGCTCCTCTGGGGGCGCAAGGTGACGAGCGGCAAGGAATGCTACCCGTGCATCATCACGACGGGCGACATGCTCCGGCAAATCCACCTGCCGGGCTTCGACGCCGACCGATCCGCCTTCTTCATGCCGACCGCCTTCGGGCCCTGCCGATTCGGACAGTACAACAAGTTCCAGCGCATGGTGCTTGACGACATGGGCCTGGAGGACGTGCCCCTGGTGCTCCTGGACCAGGACAAGGATTATCAAGGGGACCTGAAGAACCTCGGGTCGGACTTCCGCCGACTTGCCTGGACCGGCATCGTCTTTGTGGACACGCTTCAGAAACTCCTCCGCGAGACCCGCCCGTACGAGACGGCGAAGGGTGAGTGCGACCAACTCTACGAGCAGCACCTTCGGCGATGCGAGGATGTGATCGACTCTCGCGGCGACATGGCGGGCCTGGCGCGCGAGGCACGCCGGGCGTTCGAGGCCGTCGCCGTGGACCGCTCGCTCGTGCGGCCGAGGATCGGCATCGTCGGCGAGGTCTTCGTCCGGTGCAACCAGTTCGCCAACAACTTCATCGTCCGCAAGATCGAGTCCCTCGGCGGCGAGGCCGTCCTCCCCCCCTTCGAGGAATGGATCAACTATATCGCCTGGAGCCGCATCACCGACGCCCGCACCGATCGCCACTACGGCCGGCTCGTCGTCGAGCGGATCGTGGATTTCGTCCAGCGGCGCGAAAAGGTCAAGATCCTCGACGAGTTCCGCGGCTCGGTCCGCCACTTCTTCGACGAGCCGCCGAGCGACCATGTGATTGACCTCGGCCGCCGCTACCTCGACCCGGCGATCCGCGGCGAACCGATCCTCTCGATGGGCCGATGTGTGGAATATGTGGCCGACGGATGCGACGGCGTCGTCAACCTTCACCCGTTCAACTGCATGCCCGGCACGATCGTCAACGCCCTGCTGACGAAGTTCGCCAAGGACCACGACATGCCCGTCCTGAAGGTGGCGTACGACGGCCTGGAACAGGCGACCGAGATGATCCGCCTCGAGGCGTTCATGCATCAGACCCGCCAGCGCATGCTCGCGCGCCTCCGCTCGCTCGGCAACGGCGCCTCCACCGGCGTCGGCGGCGCCCTCGCCGCCGTGCGGTCAGGCCCGTAGACACCTCCCGGATGCCCCATGATGCCAGGCCGACCGACCGATCACCGAAACCTGGACCTGACGCAATTCAACCTGGATGTGGTGCGCGGCCGGTCGGGCGGCAAAATCATCTGGCAACCCCGCATCGGCTGTTGGCTGACCGACAAACAGTTCGCCGCCGAGCCGCTCCCCGACCCGTACAAGGGCATGACGTTGCCCGAGATTTACCGGGCGCTGGGCTGCTCGGCGCGGCCGTATGAGTTCAACGACTGCTTCAAGTCCGCCGAGGACCCTTCCGTTCGGATTTCAAGGCGGCCGCTCAACCAGACCGATTACGAGGTCGTCGTCGAGACGCCGGCGGGCAAGCAGCGCGCGGTGTACCATCAAAGCCCGACGAGTCCGTGGGCGCAGCCCCTCAAGTGGCCCGTCGCCGATGAGACCGAAATGAAAGTGGCCGCGTGGCGCGAACAGCGGCGAACGTGGACTTGGGACCACGCCGCCTACGACCGGCTTTGCCGGGAGTGGGCAGGCCTCGGCGCCCCGACCATGTGCATGCCGCGCACCTCCGTCCAAGGGCTTTACATCAACGAGATGGGGGTGGAGGCGGCCGTTTTCGCCCTGATGGACTGGCCCGGCGCGTGCGAAGCGTACTTCGAAGCCCTCGCCGTCTCGGACGAGCGGCTGATCGAGGTGATCAACTCGTGTCCGATCGAGAGCATCAACTTCGGCGACAACGTCCACGCGGGGACCCTCTCTCCGGACCTGTTCAAGAAGTATGTGCTCCCGGTCTATCAGCGGCGGTGCGAACTCTTGCATGCGGCCGGAAAGTTCGTCTACGCGCACTGGGACGGCGACTGCCGGCCCCTCCTTCCGTTCGCGCGGGAAACCGCCCTGGATGGCATCGAGGCGATCACGCCCGTGCCGCAGGGCGACGTTACCCTCGAAGAGACGAAAGCCGCGCTCGGCGATATGTTCCTCCTCGACGGGATACCCGCTATCTTCTTCGACCAGACGTTCAGCGAGCAAACGCTCGCCGACTGTGCCAGGCGGTGCATCGGCCTGTTCGCGCCCAACCTCGTGCTGGGCATCAGCGACGAGATCTCTTCAACCGGAGACCTCGAGCGGATCCGCCTGGTCGGCCGGATCGTGGACGACTATAACGCCTCGCTGTAGCCGGCCCGTCCTTCTTGCGCTTGCCAGACGGCCTGCCGCGCGCATAATCACGGCACCATGCCCGACCCCGACTTCATCCGCCGGACGCTCCGGGACCTTCGGGCCCACGGTCTGGAGCGTCGCCTGACGGCCCCAGCCTCCGCAGCCGCCGCGCGCCTTTTCGCGCGGCGTCGCGGACGCTCGAATCCCTGTCGTTCCGGACGGCCTCCAGGGCCTGGAGCGCCGCGGGGTCGCGCGAATGCGCCAGGGCGCGGGCGGCATAGTAGCGCAGGCTGCCGCTCCGCACGTTCAATTCCAATATCAGGGCCTCCTCGCCGGGCGTCCTCAGGGCCTGCTGGGCAAAGCGCCGGATTTCAGCACCTCGGGCCTCGCGAGCGCCGGCGTTAAGGGCCTCCCTCGCGGCAGGGGAGTTCAAGCGGGACAGACCCGCCACGGCTGCAAACGCCGCCCACTCGCTCTTGCTGTGCAAGCCCTCGGTGAGGACCGGCACCGCCTCGTCTCGCCTCAAGAGGCCGAGCGCGTAGGCCGCCACCAGGCGCACGTTTTCGTCCTTGTCTGCCAACGTCTCCACGAGGGCGGCGACGGCTCCCGCATCGCCGATCTCGCCTAGCGACACCGCCGCCCAGAATCGCACCATGCTCTCCGGATCCTTCAGCAACGCCGCCAGCGTGCGAACCGCTTGCGGGTCTCCGATGTTGCCGATGGCCTCGATGAGGGTTTCCTTAGAAGATCGGCCCCCGCCGCTCGCCAACAGGTCCAGCAGGGCGGGCATGGCCTGCGGGTCGCCAATGTCGCCGAGGGCTTCAACGATTGATCGGCGAACATCCTCCGTCTCTCGCGCCAACGCGCTCAGCAGAAAGGTCACGGCCCGCGGGTTGCCGATGCGGCCCATCGCCTCGGCCGCCGTTTGGCGGAGCCACTTGTCCTCGGCCTTCTCGAACACGTCCTCCAGCGCGGGCAGCGCGCGCGGGTCGCCGAGTCGGCCGAGACCTCGAACCGCCCCTCGACGATAGTCTTGTGCCTCCTTGTCCCCCTCTTCCTTGAGCGCGGCTTCCAGCAGGGGGAGGGCCCGTGGATCGCCAAGCATGCCCAGGGCTTCCGCCGCCGACTCGCGGACGGGCTCCTCTTCCTCTGCATTCTTGATCGCGCCTTCGAGCGCCGCAAAGGCGATCGGGTCGCCGATATTGCCGAGCGCCGTGCCGGCCTCCCCTCGGATACGGGCATCCTCATCGCCCTTCAGCGTCGCCGCCAGGGCAGGAACGGCCCGCGCGTCGCCGATGCTGCCAAGGGCGACGACCACCCCGGAACGGACCTCTTCGTGAAGGTCGTTGATCGCGGCCACCAGCGCGGGCACGGCCAGCGGGTCCCCGAGGGAACCGAGGGCTTCGGCGGCGGCTGCGCGGACATTGGCGACCTCGTCCTCCAACGCTGCCATCAGCGCTGGCACGCCCTGCCGTTCGCCAAGGCAGCCCAAGGACTTGGCGACCGCGGCCCGCACGATCTCGTCCCCGTCATCCTTCACCGCGGTCGTCAGCAGGGGCAAGGCATCCGTGTCACCCAGGAGGGCAAGCCCGCGCGCAGCCGACGCCCGCACCTCTCCCGCGGAATCATCCCGCAGCGCCGTCTCGAGGGCAGAGATCGCCTGCCGGCCGCCGATCCGCCCCAGCGCCTCCGCCGCACCCCACCGGACGGACGGCGCCTCATCCTTCAGCCCTTTCAGGAGCGTCGGCATCGCGTCCGGACCGATTTCCACAAGTTTTTCGACGACGGCCTCCCGGTCATCCCCGCCGTAGCGGTCAAGGATGTCCCAATCCTTCAGCCACTGGACCACCACGCTCTTCAACCCGCCATCCCGTAGTTTGCTCAGCAGACTGGCCGTGCGGTACTCGGGCATCGCGAGTCTCCGATACGAAAAGATGCCCAGCCCGCCGAAGATGAGGAGGAAAGCCGCCGCCAGGATCACATAGATCGCAAGCCGGTGCCCGCCACCTCCGGCCGCACCCCCCGAAGTCTTCAGATCTTCTTCGCTTTCTTTTGACATGGCGGCATCTTACCGACCGAAGGCGACGAATGTAAAGAACAGGCCTGGCTGAGGTTGCGGAACCTGGACGAGGCGAAGAAGCCGGGCCGACACGGCTTGCGCTTGAAGCGGCCCCGGTTCCCACGCATAATCATGGGGCATGCCCGACCCCGACTTCATCCGCCGGACGCTCCAGGACCTTCAGGCCCGCGGCCTGGAGCGCCGCCTGACGGCGCTCGAATCCGCAGCCGGGCCGCACGTCCGCATCGCTGGCCGAGAAGTCCTCCAGTTCGCCTCCAATAACTACCTGGGCCTGGCAAACGATCCGCGCGTGCGGGAGGCCCTGCGCCGAGGCGTCGAACGGTGGGGATGGGGCGCGGGCGCCTCGCGCCTCCTCGCCGGCCACACCGAGGCCCACGAGGCCCTCGAAGCCGACCTCGCCTCTCTTCTGGGGGCCGAGGCGGCCCTCGTCTTTCCTACGGGCTACCAGACGAACCTTGGCGTCGTCGGCTCGCTCGTCGGGCGTGGCGACGTTGTTCTCTGTGACCGTGAGAATCACGCGAGCCTTTATGATGCCGTGAAGTTGTCGGGCGCACGGCTTGTGCGCTACCGCCACGCCGACGCCGCCGACGCCGCCCGCGCGGTTAGGGCGAAAAAGACTCCAGGTGTCTTTTCTGCGCAGCACCCTCCGGGCCCTTCGGGGAAAAGACACCTGGAGTCTTTTTCGCCCCCGCGGCTTCTTGTGACCGACACGGTTTTCTCGATGGACGGGCGCCTTGCGCCGCTTCGCGAACTGGGGAAAATAGCCGAGCGCGAAGGCGCCATGCTCGTCCTCGACGAAGCCCACGCCCTCGGCATCCTCGGCCCGACGGGTGCGGGCCTTGCGGAAATGACCCCTGGGGTCACTTTCACGGCGGCGGTCGGGACGCTCTCGAAGGCGCTGGGCGGCATCGGAGGGTTTGTCGCAGCCTCGCGGGAGGTGTGCGACCTGATTGTAAACCGCGGCCGGTCCTTTATTTACACGACGGCCCTTCCCGCCGCGGCGTGCGAGGCGGCCCGGGCGGCCCTGGCCATCGTCCGGGCCGAACCCGAGCGCCGCCGGGGCCTCCTTGCGTTGGCCGAACGCCTGCGCGCCGCGCTCGCCGAAAAGGGATTCGACACGGGCGGCAGCGAGACGCAGATCGTGCCCGTCTTGGTTGGCTCGCCCGAGCGCGCCCTGGCCCTCGCGGCCGCGCTCCTCGCGCGGGGCATCTTCTGTCCGGCGATTCGTCCGCCAACCGTGCCGCCCCGCACGAGCCGACTGCGCGTGAGCCTCACCGCCGAGCACACCGAAGAGGACGTCGCGCGCCTCGTCGCAGCGCTGGAAGAGTCGCGGTTGCGTGCCGGTCACCAGCCCCGAGCGTAAGCGAGGGGGTTCTGTCAGTTGCTCAGGGCGTAGAGGAGGATGTTGGTGGCGAGGCGCTTCGCGTCATCGGGCTCCAGGCATCGGGCGCCCCAGGTGCGCAGGCCGTCCAGCCCCACGCCGATGCCGTACGGGCTGTAGATGACCACCGTGTGGCCGTCGCGCTTTAGGCCGAAGAGGGCGGGGCGATCCAGTCCGGGCGACTCGGCCTGGACGGCGGGCGCGTAGGCGACGCGGTCAATCTTCGTGCCGACGGTGCCCGAGTAGATGGGATGATCGGCGGGAAGTTCTTCGAGCGGTGAGTCGGGAAACAGGTCCGCCATGAGCGCCCGAAACGCCTGGTCGAACGCCTCGCGTCCGCAGCACGCTTCGGCGAAGAGAAATCCGCCGCGGTCCAGATACGCCTTCAGCGCCTCCCGTTCTTCGGGCGCGAGGGTGAACGAGTAGTGCCCCACCATGTACAGCACGGGAAACTCGCCGAGGTCGGCCTCGGCGAGGCGGATGGGAACCGGCCGGCTCCAGACCGAGACGCCCTGGGCCTTGGGCAACTGCTCCAGCAGCGCCGGGAGGGCGAACGGCCGGGGTTGCCAGTCGCCGTTGTGCTGGACCTGGCCGATCCTCAGGGCGCCGCGCGGCGGGGGCTCGTCGGCTGGCATCTGGAGCAGCCGCGCCTCCGCCAGACGGTCGGGCAGGGCGTTGTTTCCCGTCGCGTAAACGGCGAGGTTCTCGCCGAGGCGGAGGGCGTCGTTTGGACGGTCGGGGTCGCCTGCCGCCCACCCGTCCGCCAGACCGTTCGGCGCCAGGAGGACGGCGGCGCGGCATCCGAGCCGTAGCGACTCCAGGCCCGCCGCCGGGACGCTGTGCATCGCGGCGTAGATGGGGTGATTGGAGGGGAGCGGTTCCATCGTCGCGCCGGGCCAGAGGTCCCCCGCCAGTCGGCGCGCGCTGTCGGCGAAGGCCTTGTCGCCGCCCTCCGGATCAAACAGAATCAGGCCGCCCTGCTCCACGTACTGGCGGACCTTGGGCAGGTCGGCGGCGAGCATCTCGAGCGCCCCGCGCCCCGTCACGTGGAGGATGGGGGCGGCCAGCCAGTCCTCGATCGGCGACTGGGGCGCGAGCGTCCGCCAGGCCACTCCCGGCGCGCCGGGACCGCCGACGCGCGTGCCCAGAAAGGCGACGAGGTGCTCCAGGTCCCGCGGGTCGCGCCGCCAGGCGCCCGGCCACTCGAGCCGCTGGACGAGCAAGGGCTTGTACCCCTTCGCCAGGAAGAGGAGGCCCAGAGCGTCCTCGTAGAGGTGACCGCTGCTCCACGAGCCGTCCGCCTTCTGGCCGCTGACGAGCACGGCGGTCCCCTCGCGGAACCAGTCGTGGGTTCCGAAGGTGCGCTGGCCGCTCGTGACGCCCGCCCGTTCGAGCGAGTAGAGCCAGAAGTAGTACCAGGCGGCTCCGCGGCCGGGGTTCTCCCGGAGGGAGTAGCGCTGGGCGATCCACTCGATGCCCTGTTCGATGATGCGGCTGCGTTCGGCTCTGGTCTCGCTGGTTTCCTGTGGGGCGAGGCGTTCGGCGCAGAGGAAGAGGCTGGCCACCGCCGCCGCCGTCATGCTCCCGTACGCTTCATTCGGGTCGGGCTTCTGATAGATGTATCCCCATCCGCCGCCGGGCAGTTGGGTGGCGCGGAAGTGACGGTCGGCTTTGCGCCAGACGTCGGCCGGAACGTGGGCGCCGGCGCGCTGGGCCTCGGCCAGGCCGAGGACGGCGAACTGGGTGTTCGAGGCGTCGGTGCGCTGGTAAATGCTCTGGAGTTGTGCCTCGTCCTGGACCCGTCGCCAGCCGCGGGCCATCGCCGCCCCCGCCCGCTCGGCCTCGGGCACCAGGCCGTAGCCCCATCCGCCCGTCGCCTGCTGGGTCTGGGCGAGCCAGTCGGCCGAGGCCTGGATCTCCTCGCGGAATCGGACGGGGTTCGCCGCCGAAAAGGCCATCGCCTTCAGGGCCACCACGTAGGTGGCCTCGTTGGGCGTCTTGCGGAGCGCCTCCAGGCCTGCGGCCACGGCTTCGTCGTCGGGGGCGACGCCGGCCTGGATGAGGGCGTACGAGACCAGGGCGGTGACGCCTCCCTCGCGGGCATAGTCCGGCCACGTGCCGTCCGTCTTTCGGCTGCGCTTCAGGTGCTCGACGGCGCGGAGGATGGCCATGCGGACCTGCCGGCCGGTGGACTCCTCGGCCGCAGGCGCGGCAAGCGGAAAAGCCGTAAACAAGGCCCCCGCAATGGCCGATAAGAGAAGGGTGCGACCGCGTTTGACCGGCCGCTCCCGGCAGGACGTTCCGCCCGTGCGCGCGCGATGGACCGACATCCTGAACTCCCAATGAGCCTCTTGAGATTATCGTCCGTCGCCGACGAAGGGCTTCAGGTCAAATGGCACGCAGGCGCTGCCGCGAAGCGCCTGCGTATGAAAGGGCACAGCAACCTGGGACGGGACTATGGCGACCGGTGAGTTTGACGAGCGTCTCGAGGGGTTCAAGCGCGTCCGCGATGCGATCGTCGGCGAAGTCGGCCGGCGCATCGTCGGCCAGCGCGAGGTCGTGGACCAGATGCTGGCGACCGTTTTCGTGCGCGGCCACTGCCTCTTGGTGGGCGTGCCGGGCCTGGCCAAGACCCTGATGGTCCGCACCCTGGCGGGGGCGATGGACCTGGACTTTCGCCGCATCCAGTTCACGCCCGACCTCATGCCGTCGGACATTACCGGCACGGACGTGATTGACCAGGCGCCGGACGGCCGGCGCGAGTTCCGCTTTGTCCGCGGTCCGCTCTTCGGCAATATCATTCTGGCCGACGAGATCAACCGCGCGCCGCCCAAGACGCAGTCGGCGCTGCTGGAGGCCATGCAGGAACACCAGGTGACCGTCGGACAGCGGACCTACCCCCTGCCCGAACCGTTCTTCGTCATCGCCACCCAGAACCCCATCGAGCAGGAGGGGACGTACCCCCTGCCCGAAGCGCAACTCGACCGGTTCCTCTTCTGCATCCATGTGGGATATCCCTCGGCGGCGGAGGAGGAGCGGATCCTCCTCGTGCCGACCGGCCAGTCCGGCGACGCGCCGGCGCCGATCCTGTCGGCCGACCGCATCCGCGACCTCCAGAGCATCGTCCTCTCGGTGCCCGTGTCGCGGTACGTAGTGGCGTACGCGGCGAAGTTGGTCCGCGCGACGCGTCCCGGCGACCCAAGCGCGCCGGACTTCATCCGCGAAATGGTCGAATGGGGCGCGGGCCCCCGAGCCGGCCAGCACCTGATCCTGGCGGGCAAGGCGCTGGCGGCCATGGCCGGCCGCGCCGCCGTTGCCGCCGACGACATCCGTGCCGCCGCCGTCCCTGTGCTCCGCCACCGTGTGGCGACGAACTTTGCGGCGGAGACGGCCGGGCTGGATTCCGTGGCGGTGATTGAGCGGCTCCTGTCGGCCGTTCCCGAGCCGCCTGTCCGACGATACGCCGGCGTTCCCGCGGCCGCGGAGGCTGTGGCAGGGCGCGGCGGGTGAACGGCCGTCGCCGTCTCCCGGTGCGCCGGGGCTAAATGTTTAGCCGCGGCCGGTACGGCCGCGGTCATGCGCGAGGCGCGCATCGGCTTTCAACCATGGTGCGACCGGAACAATATCTGCGGCCGGAGGTGGCGCGGCGGGTGACGCGTCTGGACCTGAGGGCCAAGTTCATCGTCGAGGGGTTCCTGGCGGGGCTGCATGATTCGCCCTACCGGGGCTTCAGCTCGGAGTTTTCCGAGCACCGCAAGTACGTGGCGGGCGACGACCCGCGCCGGTTGGACTGGACGGCCTGGGCCAAGAGCGACCGGCTCTTCGTCAAAACCTACCAGGCGGAGACGAACCTTTCCGCCTACCTGCTGGTGGACACGAGCCTGAGCATGGCCTACGCCTCTGCCGGGCCGAAAAAGACTTCAGGTGTCTTTTCTACGCAGCACCCTTCGGCCCCCGCCCTGAGTGAGTCGAAGGGCGAGATGACGAAACTCCAGTACGCCACCGCCTTGGCGGCCGCGATCGGGTACCTGCTCGTCAGCCAGCACGATGCGGTCGGCCTGGGTCTCTTGGGCGTGGGGCTTTCGACGCTGCTTCCGCCGCACGGTTCGCGTCGGCAGTTGGTCCGCGTGCTGTCGGAATTGGCCAAGATCCGGGCCGAGGGCGAGACCAGCCTGGCGCCCGGCCTCCATGCCGTCGCCCGCCGCGCCAAACGCCGCGGCCTGATGATCCTCCTTTCGGACCTGGTGGACGACCCGGACGCGGTGCTGGAGGGGGTGCGGCACCTGGTGTTCCGGGGGCACGACGTGATCGTCTTTCAGATTCTCGATCCTCTGGAGCGCGACCTGGACCTGGAGGGCCCCGTCGTCCTGGAGGACCCGGAAACGCACCTGCGTGTGGCGACCGAGGCCGAGGGCATCCGGGCGGCGTACGGCGAGCGGATGGCGTCGTTCGTCGGGCGCTACGAGGCGGGCGTGCGCCAGATCGGGGCCGACTTCGCCGCCATCACCACCTCGACGCCGTTCGATGAGGCGCTCTCGCGGTTCCTCCAGGAGCGGAAGCGGCGGTTCTGAGGCGCCAATATGACGTTTGCCGATACATCCATTCTTGTGGGGCTCGCCGCGCTGGCCATCCCCCTGCTTGTGCACCTGTGGGGGCGGCGCCGGCCCCGCCGCGTCGTCCTGCCGACCGCCCGTTTTGCCGAGGGCGCGCACCTCGAGACGGTCGGTCGGCGCCGGCTGGAGCGTGCGGCCCTGCTGGCGCTGCGTCTGGCGGCCGTCGCGCTGCTGGTGCTGGCCGTTGCCGGACCGCGCCTGGGCCGGGCCGACGGGTCTGGGGCGGCGGGCCCTGTAGTAGAGGGAACCTCTCACTACAGGGCGGGCGTCTGGGCCGTTTGCCTGGACGCGTCGCCCAGCATGGGCGCCGCGGATGACGGCGAGAGCCGCTACGAGCGGGCGAAGCAAAGCGCCGCGGGCCTCCTGGCGAGGCTGGCCGACGGCGAGGAAGTGGTCCTGGTGTGCTCGGGCGAGGAGGTGCGGCGCGGGTCGCCGGCGCACATTCGGGCGGTGCTGGAGGCCGAGGCCCTGCCGACGGCGCACCTGGAGCCGATCGGGTCGCTCGTCGCCCGGGCCGCTGCCGCGATCGCCCCGGCGGCTGGCGCCGAGTCGCCAGCGCGCCTGGTGGTGCTCACCGACGCCACGCCGTGGGCCCTGCGGGACCTGGGCGAGGGGCAGTTCAAGGACCTGGCGGCAGAGGTGGTCCTTGTGCCAGTTGGGGGGGAGACGAAGAACGGTCACCTCGCGTTGCCGCGCGTTGAGGTTCTCGACACGCCCGAAGGCCGGCGCCTCCTGGTCGAGACGGAGGCCGTGGCCGGCGACCCTTCGCGGGGGGCGACGGTTCACCTGGCGCTCGAGGGTGCGGCGGAGACGTTCACGGCCGAGGCGGGGCCGGGCGCCGGGCGCGCGCGGTTCGTCGTGGCAATCGAAGGTGACGGCCCATGGCAGGGCCGCCTCTGGATGGACGGGCGCGATGCCCTGGCGCTGGACAACGAGCGGTTCTTCACGGCCGTCGCGCCGGTTGTCGTCCGCGTGCTGGTGGTGGATGCCTCCGACGAGCGCGGCGGCGCACGGTCGGCGGACCTTGTGCGAGCGACGTTCGCGGGGCGCGACCCGGCGGCGCCGAAAGAGGCGCGCGGCATGGCAGCCGACGCGCTTGCCGAGGAGGACCTGAAGTCCGCCGACGTGGTTTTCTGGGTGGGTCCGAGCGAGGCAGGGCGCGCGGGGGCGCTCCGGGAATACGTCGCGGGCGGCGGGGCGGTGGTCTGGGTACCTGCCGAGGCGGCTGCGCCCGAGCCGCCGCTCGCAGACCTTCTGGGGGTCCAGGTCGGAGGTGTCCAGGACGCGGTCCAGGGGGTGACGATGGACCCCGGGGCGTACACATCGGCGCTCGTGGCGGCGTTGGAGGGCGGAACGTCGGGGGACCTTTCGCGGCCGGTGTTCCGGCGTCGGCTTGTGCTCCGGCCACGCGAGGCGGCGGTGGCGGTGCGGTTTATGGACGGCCTTTGCGCCATCGCGGACCGTCGGCTGGGCAAGGGGCGAGCCGTGACGCTTGCCGTCGGGCCGGCTCAAGGGTGGGGCGACTTGGCGACCCGGCCGGAGTTTGTCGTCCTGGCCCACTCGCTGGTGGAGGCGTCGGCGCCGGGCGCAAGTCCGCGTGCGGCCAATCGGGTCGTCGGTCGGGCTGCGGGGCCGGCTGAGGGGGACCTGGGTCCGGGCCATTTCGCAGGGTCGGCGGCGGGAGCGTCAGGCGGTTGGAAAGGGCCTTTCTCGGTCAACGTGGCGGCGGAAGAGACGGCGGACCTTGTGCCGCGGCCGGAGCGGCTGGCGTCGGCGTTCGCGCCCGAGCGGTCGCGCCTGGTCCGGCCGGAAGAGGTTCTCGGCGGGTCGGGCACGGCATCGGCGTCGGGCGGGGATGCGTCGGCATGGTTTGTGGCGCCCCTGCTGGCGGCGGTGCTGCTGGAGACCTACCTTTCGGGCTCTTCGCGGGCGAGGGCGGGGCGGTCGGCGAACCGCTCTTGAACGGCTGCGAACGGCCCGCAGAGCCCTTTTTTCCGTTTGACAGCGTTCGGGGTCGGCGGATACAGTATCTCCTGACGGGATGCGGGTCGGCCGGCAATCCAAGGGGCCCTTTTCCATAAGGAGCACAGCATGGAGGCGTTCGACAGGCTGAAACAGGCGGTGGCCGGTGTCGAGGAAGAGTTGGCCAGGGCCGAGGCCGGCAATAAGGCTGCCGGAACCCGTGTCCGCAAGGCGATGCAGGACGTCAAAAAACTCGCGCAGGAGATTCGGCAGAACATTCTGACGATGCGCGGCACGCCGTCGTAGGCGCGGAGTCGTCGCGGGGTTCCAGGGCGGTCCGGCAGCCGACGCCGGCGCCGCCCATGCCAGACGAAGAAAAGCCCGCCTCGGTTCGGGCGGGTCTTTCTGTCGGATGGGGAAGCGCAGGACGAGCGAGGAGCGCGGATGGCTCCGTCTTTACTGTTCGACCTGGAGGGGATGGACCTGGAGCGCGTCCTTTTGGGACCGGACCAGATCCGCCGCTACAATCCGCACCGCTACGAGATGGAGCAGTTGGGCGGCGTCCTCCACCTGGACCGCCAGAAGGGGCGGATCGTCGCCTTCAAGGACGTGCGGGCGGACGAGTTCTGGGTGCGCGGGCATATTCCCGGCCGGCCGCTGATGCCGGGTGTTCTGATGATTGAAGCGGCGGCACAGATGTGCAGCCTGTACTACAAGGTGGTGACGGAGGACGAGCGGTTCCTGGGTTTCGGGGGTGTGGACGAGGTGAAGTTTCGCGGGCAGGTCGTGCCGGGCGACCGCCTGATTCTCCTCGGCGTGGCGGAGGAGATTCGCAACCGGCGCGCCCGCTTCCGCACTCAGGGCGCCGTCAAAGGCAACGTGGTGTTTGAGGGGCGGATTACCGGCATGCCGCTCTAGCCGGAGGAGCGACGGATGGGCATTCCAGGACGAAAACTCTCGAAGCGCAAGGCGCGCCAGCGTCACGGGTTTCGGGCGCGGATGAAGACGCGCGGCGGACGAGCGGTGCTGAAGCGCCGCCGACGCATGAAACGCCGACTGCCCAGCGCGAAACGCTGACGTCGAGCGCGCCTGAGCCGGCGGGTGAATCGGCCCGTCTGTGCCACGTCCCCGACGGCGGCTGAGCCGCCGGGAGACCACCGAAAACGAAAAACCGCCCCTGCAGGCGCGATCCGCTTGCAGGGGCGGCCTCTTCTCGTCGAACAATCGGCTCCGCGGAGCGCCTAGGCCCGCGTCCGGCGGTGGAACTCTTCGGCCAAACGCTTGGTGACCGGCCCCGGGTGCCCATCGCCGATCGTCCGGCCGTCTATCCGCACCACGGGGACGACCTCCGCGGCGGTGCCCGTCAGGAAGCACTCGTCGGCCACGTAGAGGTCGTAGCGCGTAAGGTTCTCCTCGCGGATCTCGATTCTTGCCTCGCGGGCGATGGCGAGGATCTCGTCGCGCGTGATGCCCTCGAGGATCCCCGCCCCGATGGGCGGCGTGAGGAGCAGCCCGTCTCGGACGATGAACAGGTTGTCGCCCGTGCATTCGGCGACGAACCCCTGGTGGTTGAGCATGACGGCCTCGAGGGTCCCCGCGTCAATCGCCTCGATCTTCGCCAGGATGTTATTGAGGTAGTTGAGGCTCTTGATGCGCGGGTTCACGGCGTTCGGGTGGTTCCGCATCGTCGCCGCCGTGATGATCTCCAGACCGTTCTCGTACAGTTCCGGCGGGTAGAGCTCGATCTTGTCGGTGATGATAAAGACGTTGGGCTCGCGGCAGCGGTTCGGGTCCAGCCCGAGCGTTCCCACGCCGCGCGTCACCACGACGCGGATGTAGGCGTCCTTCAGGCCGTTGGCGCCGAGCGTGTCGGTGACGGCCTTGGCCAGTTCGTCCGCCGTCATGGGGATGGCCAGGCGGATGCCGTTCGCCGAGTCGAAGAGCCGCCGAATGTGTTCCTTCAGGCGGAACACCTTCCCGCCGTACGACCGGATCCCCTCGAACACGCCGTCCCCGTACAGCAGGCCGTGGTCGAAGACGGAGATCTTCGCGTCCTCGCGGTCCACCAGTTCGCCGTTCAGCCAGACTTTCTGTCCCATCGGTCGGGTCCTTCCTGGAAGCGGAGCCGATGGACTTTAGCGGATGGTCAAGCGTGCTGCAAGAGTTTCCCGTCCTTCAGGTGGAGGACACGGTCGGCCTGGCGGGCCAGGCGGTCGTCGTGCGTGACCATGACGATCGAGAGTTGGGTCTCGCGGTTCAGGCGCTGAAGCAGCCGCAGGATATCCTCGCCGGTGGCCGAGTCGAGGTTGCCGGTCGGCTCATCGGCAAAAAGGACCCGCGGGCGGTGCACGAGAGCCCGGGCGATGGCGACGCGCTGGCGCTCGCCGCCCGAAAGTTCCCTCGGCAGGTGCCGGACCCGGTGCCCCAGGCCCATGTCGCCAAGCACCTCGAGCGCCCGGGCCCGTTCGGCCGAGCGGGTGAAAGGCCACGCGGCCAGGGAGGTCCGGATCATTGCCGGAAGAAGCGCGTTCTCCAGGACCGAGAGGTCCGGCATGAGGTAGTACAGCTGGAAGACGAAGCCGATGGCCTCGTTCCGCATCCGGTCGCGCCAGCGTTTGGCCCGCGCAAAGGCGTCTTCGCCTTCGAAGAACACTCGTCCTTCGGTCGGCCGGTCCAGCAGGCCCAAAAGGTGCAGGAGCGTGCTCTTGCCGCTCCCCGACGGGCCGAGGATGCACAGGAACTCCCCCCGCCGGACCGTCAGCGACACACGGTGAAGCACCCGCAGGCGCGCCGGGCCCATGCGGTAATCCTTGACGAGCCCTTCGCCGCGAAGAATGGTCTCCTGGCTACTCATAGCGCAGCGTCTCCACGGGCTGGCGGATGGCCGCCAGCAGGCCGCCCACCATGCTCGCCAGCGTCGCCAGCACGAGTACCGCCCCGCCGACTCCGACGCACCACCACGGCGAGAGGTGACGCGGTATGTGGTCGAAGTAGTACATCGTCCGCGGGAACACGTCCACCCCCAGCGCCTGGTTCACCCAGAGCTCAATCCCGTCCAGGTAGTGGAGCATCAGGAGCGCCCCGATCATCCCCAGCGCCGTGCCCACCAGGCCGATGAGAAACCCGTAGCCCAGGAAGAGACTGCCGACGCCCATGTCGCTGGCGCCGACGGCTTTCAGGATGCCCACGTCGCGGCTCTTGATGTACGCCATGACGTAGGAAATCAGCGCAATCAGCACCGCGAAGCCGACGAACATCAGCCCGAGCATCAGCGTCGTAATGTTCCGCTGGACCTTGGCAATCGTCAGGATCATCTGCTGCTGGGTCTCCCAGGTGTTGATGCTGACGGTCGGGAGGTCGGCGTCGGGGCGTTCGGCCTGGAACGCCTCCCAGGCCTCGCCGATGCGCCCGACGATCGCGTCGGCCTGGGCGTTTTCGCTAATCTTGACCTGGATCTGGCTTGCGCGGGCGGGGATGCCCCGGCTTTCGTCGCCTTCCATACCGGTCATCTGCTGGGCGACGGCGAAGTCCGCATACACGTGCGTCGAGTCCGCCTCCCAATAGTTACTCTTGAACGTATCCACAAGCGCGAACGCCCGGCTCGAGACCTTCGGAATGCCGCCCGGATCCGTCTCGAGCGCCCCCGACGCCCGGACCGGGATTGTCGAGACCACCAGGTCGTCCCCCCGCGCCAGGATCGGATAGTCCACGACCTCCGGCCGGAGCACGCGCCCCGGACGCACCGGGATAAAGACGGCGGCGGCGACCAAGGCCGCGGCCGAGAGGGCGCACAGAACGGTCGCCAGGACCCATCCCTTGCGGCCGGGACGGTGGACCTGGGCTCGCCAGACGAACAGGGCTACGACCATCATCACCGCTGCCAGGAACCAGGCGAGGACGCGCCGGCCCGCCCCCACCTGGACCGTCTCCACGAGGTAGTCGGTCATGGGGACGCCGACGACCGCCGAGCCTGCGATCGTACCCGCCCGAGGCGGCCCGCCGGGATTCTGCAACTCGGGCGGAACGTCCAGCAGGCGCTGGAGCGCCTCCGGAGTCGCGTCGACGGCGTACAGGCGGTGGAGGTACTCCAGGAACCGTTCCATCTTCTCCTTCTCGTCCTCCAAGTCGCCCGTGATCGTGCGCCACGACTCGAGGTAACTCACGAACCGGCCCATCTTGGCCTTCTCGGCCGGGCGGATGCCGATCAGCACGCAGGGGCGCACGATCGGCTTCAGTCGCCCGCCGCTCGACTTGATGCGCGCGATGACGTACGTCTGGATGATGGGGGTGGTGGCCTCGACGCCTTCGATGCGCTCGATGCGTTCGGCGAAGTCGTCGTAGTACGGCAGGCCGCCCAGGTGCGCGTCCACGATGATGTCCGAGAGCGTTCCGCGCGTCATCTCGCGAGTTTCCATCACGAACCCGTCCATGATGGCGAAGACGAGGATCAGCAGGAACACGCCGAGCGCCGCCGGGAGGGCCGAGACGATCGGGACGACGGCCTTCCATCCGCCGAAGAGGTATTTCAGACAGACGATATGTTTGTAGACGGGCGCAAGAAGCACAAGCGCCGCCAGGGCGACCAGCGCCGCCCCGCCGGCGAGAGCCGCCGGCCAGAACCACGGCCAAGCCAGGTACTCGCCCATTCCCTGTCCCCTCCGCCCGCCCCTCGCCGCGGCGATCCCTTAAGTCGCCCGCGGCCTGAGTTGCGGAAACAGCACGACGTCGCGGATGCTCGGCGCGCCCACGAGGAGCATCACGAGGCGGTCCATCCCGATGCCCAGCCCGCCCGCCGGCGGCATGCCGTGTTTCAGCGCCGCCAGAAAATCCTCATCCATCACCGCCATCGTCTCCTTCTGGCCTTCCAGTTGGAGCCGAAGCGCAGAAGCCTGCACGTCCGGGTCGTTCAGTTCCGTGTACGCGTTCCCGAGTTCCATCCCCGCGACCATCGGCTCGAAGCGTTCGGCGATTGTCGGGTCGTCCGCCTTCCGCTTCGTCAGCGGGCACAGGCGCGCCGGCCAATCGCACACGTGAGTCGGCTGCACGAGGTGCTCTTCGACCGTGCGCTCGAAGACGTCGTGCGTGACGACGTCGGCGTGCTTGTTGGACTCTTCCAGGCCGAGTTCGCGGGCCTTGGCGCGGATGGCCTGCTCGTCGCCGAGGCGAACGCCGGCGTGCTCGGCCAGGAGGTCCGCGTACTTCGCCCGCCGCCAGGGTGCCTTGTACTCGATCTCCTGATCGCCGAAGGGCAGGTGCGTCTGGCCGCCCGAGACCGCCCGCGCCAGGCTCTCGACCAGGCCTTCGGTCAGTTCCATCATGTCGGTGTAGTCGGCGTAGGCCTGGTACGCCTCGAGCATGGTGAACTCGGGGTTGTGGCGGGTCGAGAGGCCCTCGTTGCGGAAGACCCGCCCCAACTCGAAAACGCGCTCCATCCCGCCCACCAGCAGCCGCTTCAGGTACAGTTCCGGCGAGATCCGCAGGTACAGGTCCACGTCGAGCGTGTTGTGATGGGTCGTAAAGGGCTTGGCGGCCGCACCGCCGTAGATCGGTTGCAGCACCGGCGTCTCGACCTCGACGAAGCCGCGCTCTTTCAGGAACCGCCGCGTCTCCTCGAAAATGAGCGACCGCGCCAGAAACAGGTCCCGCACTTCGACATTGGCGAAGAGGTCCACGTACCGCTGGCGGTAGCGGGTCTCGATGTCCACCAGGCCGTGCCACTTCTCCGGCGGCGGGAGGAGCGCCTTGGAGAGGACCTGGAGCGCCTCGACGCCGATCGTGATCTCGCCCGTCCGTGTCTTGGTCAGTTGCCCGTCCACGCCGACCCAGTCGCCCAGGTCCAGTTGCTTGACGCGCTCCCACATCTCGGGCGGGAGGGTTTTTCGGTTGAAGGCGAGTTGGATGCGGCCGGTCCAGTCCACGAGGTCCGCGAAGATGAGTTTTCCGAACTCCCGCATCCCCATCAGTCGTCCCGCGACGCGCGCGGGTGTGCCTTCGCCGGCCGTCTCGAACCGCCGCCTCGCCTCGGCCGCACTGACGGCGTCCGGAAACCGCCCGCCGAACGGGTCCAGGCCCATCGCCCGCAGGGCGTCGGCCTTCTTTCGCCGTTGTTCTTCGTATTCGCTCGGCATGCTGCTCGCGCGCTCCGGGAGGTAAGGAACCGGCGCTGCTCGGGAACGGTCGAATCATAGGACCGCCCCGGCGCTTGAGCAAGGAAAACTTGATTGGCGGCCGTCGGTGCCGCCGCCTATAATGGCCGACCGCCGGGCCATTCTCATGCAAAGGGGGCACCGCCATGAAAACCGCCGTCTGGGTTGGACTTGTCCTCGTGTTGTTTTCCGGCGCGCTTCACGCTCAAGTCCCGCCGCTCGCGCCGCCCGCGGCCGGCGACTTGTCCGCCGAAGCCCAAAGGGCGAAGGCGGACGCCGCCCTCCGCATCCTCAACCATATTCCTCCCGATGCGGATTGTGCGATTCTGGTGCGCATGGACGCCCTTGCCGCGAGCGACCTCTGGCAGCAGCTCAGGGGCCTCGGCGTTCATGAGGAGTTCGCCGAGGAGTTCCACCTCGCCCTCGATTTCGAGAAGGACGTTTCGGCGGGCGTTTTCTGCTTCCAGATCGTTTACCAGGAGAATGGCGAGCCGGCCGAGCCGCTGGCGGGCGGGATCCTGGCGCTGGCGCGCGACGTGACGCCGCAGACGCTTTTTAGGAACGTCGGCGATTCGCAGCCGGTGCCAACGCCCGGCATCTCAATGCCCGTCTATCGCATCGCGCCGGACACGCTGGTGGCGCTGCCGGACTCGCGGACCGTGGTGATTGCCTCACCACCGGCGTACCTGGCGCCGATGTTGACCGCCGCCACGACGTTCCACACAGCGCCGCCCTGGCCGCAGCGCGAGTTGGCCGCGCCGGGCGAAATCACCTTCGCCGGCCGCATGCCAGAGAAACTCAAAGCGGCCATCCGCACCGAGTTTGTCGAAAAGGGGCGCCGCCGTTACCTGAAGCCGAACGCGAACCTGGGGCGCGTCCTGGAATTCGTTCTCCTCTACAATCTTGTCGCCCTCGCGCTGGATGCCGATTCGGCGGTCGGCTCGGTGAACCTCTCCGACTCCGAGGCCGCGCTCCAGGCCACGTTCGCGTTCGGCGAAGGTCGCCTCGCCCCCGCCGCGGCTGTTGTGGCCCAGGCGCTGGCCGACCCGTTGGCCATGGCCCTGCCCGCTCTCTTCGGCGGGGCGCCCCTCGCGGAACCCCCTGCCGAGCCGCTCTACCTCGTCCAGGCCGACGGCCGCAAGATCCGCCTCACCATGAGCTGCGCGGGGCTCGAGCAACTTGTCGGCTGGATGGCGGCCGGCGCCGGCGGCGGGGACGCGCATCTCTCGAGCGCGATGAACCTGCACGAGATCGGCCGGGCGGTCCAAAGGTATCGAGCGGACCACGGGTGGGAGTATCCACCCACCCTGGCGGCGATCGGTGCCTATGTGGCGGACGTGGGCCTTTTTCTGAATCCTGCGCGGACGGACCATCTTCCGGGCGGCGACTATCAACTTGTCCCGCTCTCGAAGGCGGCCGCCGCCAAACAGCCGTGGGCCAAGGTCCTCGCCTACGAGGTTCTCCCGCCTGGCGAAACGCCCCCCGCGGAGGGCCTGAACGTCCTCTTCGCCGACGGCCACGTCGAGTACGTTGCCGTCGCGGAGTTTGATCGTCTCTACCAGCAGACACTGCAGAGCCTCGGCCGATAGGAGAAATAATGGCGCGAACGTACATCGAACAACTCCGGACCCCCGGCCAGATGGTCGAGGACGTTTACCAGATGGCCGAGAAGGACCTCCGGACCACCAAGAAGGGGACGTACTTCATCTCCGCGCGCCTGCGCGACCGCACGGGCGAACTCCGGGCCGTCATGTGGGACGCCACCGAGGCCCTCTTCGCCGCCATCCCCCAGGGCGGCTACGCGCTGGTCAAGGGAAGGGTCGGCGAATACGCCGGCGAACTTCAGGTTGTCATCGAAGCCATGCGCCCGGCGCGCGAGAATGAAATCATCGCCGCCGATTTCCTGCCCGTCGGGCCAGGGAACCCCGAGGAGGACCTGGCGCGCCTGAAAAGCATCCTCGACGAGATCGAGCGCCCGGCCTTGCGGGAGATCGTCGAGGCCGTCTGGGCCGACGAAAAACTCCTCACGGATTTGAAGCGTGCCCCCGCCGCCGAAAAACTCCATCACGCGTACCTTGGCGGCCTGGTGGAACACACCCTCAGCGTCGCCGAAGTGGCTGTCCTCCTCTGCCGCCACTATCCCAAACTCGACCGCGACGTCCTGCTGGTGGGTGTCCTCTGGCACGACCTCGGCAAGACGCGCGAACTGGCGTACGAAAAGGCGCTCGGCTACACGGACGCCGGCCGGCTCGTCGGCCACCTCATCCAGGGCGTCGCCATGCTCGACGAGAAAATCCAGGCCGTCCGCGCCGCCGGCGCCGAGTTCCCCGAACCGCTGGCCGACGTGCTTCGGCACATGATCCTGGCGCACCACGGGGAGTACGCGTTCGGCAGCCCGAAACTGCCCATGACCGCCGAGGCCTTCGCCCTCCACCACTTGGACAACGTCGATGCCAAACTCCATGCCTTCTGGCGCGGTGTCGGCAGCGATGCCGACACCGAGCGCCGATGGACCGCCTGGAACCGCATGTTCGAGGCCCCGCTCTACAAGGGCCCCGCCGAAACCGGCGCCGAAGAGGAACAGTAAACCTGTGAGCCGGGGACGGACCTGTCCGCCTTGAAGTTGCAAGCCCAGGGATGGCAATCCCTGGGCTTGTGATTGCGCGAGGGGGCCGCGGCGGGGCCGGAAAAGGTGCCTGTCCCCTTTTCCGAACTTTTTTAGCGGCCTGTTAAGCGTCTGCGTGCAGCTCGGTTTCTGGGTCGGCCCCTTCGCCCGGCGGACGCAGTTCCCCGTAGATCGCGTCGTTCATCCGCTTCATCAGTTCCGCGTAGTCCGCCTGGGCCCGCATGAACGCCTTGACGGTCTCGTTCGCCACCACCGCTTGGCGCAGACGCTCCACGTCCCGCTTCTCCTCGACCTCGATCGGCTGCTGGCGATGCTGCTTCTCGGCGATCGCAAGGACCGCCTTGTTGTAGGCCTCCAGGGCGCCGGTGGCGGCCTTGTCGGCCCGGACGCGCCCGTCCGCCTCCAAGAGGCGCTTGTACCGGGGGTGCTCGCGCATGGCGCGTCCCAGTTCTTCCGCGCGGCGGAGGATGTCGTCCATCGAAAGGCTCCTTGGCTGACGGTTCGCGTCCAGCGTACCCGCCCGCCGCCCCAAACGCAAGGCCGCCACTGGCGGCTGCGGGCGGCGATTGATAATCCGCCCCGGCGCTCTTATACTGATTCTCTGTCCGCCTTCGCCCTGCGGGCTTGGGCCTTCGCCGAAGGCTACGGCCCACGAGTCGGCGGACAAGTCCGACGTCCGGATGGCCCCCTTCGTCCGGAACGGGAGAATCCACGGCCATGCGAGAGAAGATTCTGGCCCATCTGCGGTCGCACCACTATCGCCCCCTGCACTTGCGGCGCCTGGCGCGCTTCTTCGACGTCACCGAGGAGGACTATGCCAAGTTCCACACGCTCGTCAAGAGTCTCATCCGCGACGGCGAGGTGGTCATCGGCGCCCACGGAAAACTCGTCCTCCCCGAACGGGCCGCCAAACCCCGCCCCGGCCGCGCTCGCCCCGGTGGGGCCAAGGCCGAACCCCGGCGCGCCGGGGTCCGTGGGCGATTCAGCCTGTCGGCCCGCGGATTCGGATTCGTCGAACCCGATTCGCCCGAAGGGCCCACCCGCGGCGAGGACGTTTACATCGGCCCCACCGACACCGCCGGCGCCGTCACCAACGACACGGTCCTCGCCCAGGTGACGCGCAAGACGCCGCGCGGCTACGCGGGCCGGGTCGTCGAGATACTCGAGCGCGGACAGACGCGCTTCGTCGGGACGTACCTGGTGGACGA
>DATKUU010000297.1:0-3031 GCA_035530455.1 Phycisphaerae bacterium
GGCTTCCGCTGCGGCAACCGCTTCCTGCGTTGCCGCCGCGCGTTCCATGAACCGCATCATCGGCCACGACGGCGGTTCCGGGATGCCGACCTCTTGCCGGCCAACCAGCAGAATCGGGTTCTCAGCCTCCAGGTCCTGGTGCAGTTCACGCAGCGCCTTATCATATGCAGCCTGGACCAGTCGCCGCGTGTTCTCGACAGCCGCTTCGCTTGGCTGGGCACCGGCGGCTTCCTCTTGCGCCAGTTCCCCCCGCAACTCCTCGCGGGCCTGCCCCGCCAGTTGCTCACGCATCCGCTGGTACAGGGCCGTTATCAGCGCGGCTTCGCGCGGGTCGGTGAACTGCGTCGAGACCGCGTAAGGTTCCTGCGTCCGCGCCACGCCTTCCGGCGTCACGTTGTAGCCCTCGATGTACCCGGTCTCCGACAGTCGGGGCAACACGGCCATGAGTTCGTCGCGGTCGGCCTGCCAGTTCGGGGCCAGTTCATCGAGCGCATCGCGCACTTCCAGTTCCTGGCGTTGCCGCTCTTGGGCTACCCGTTCGGCTTCGCTGGCCTCGGCCGTTCGTTGCAGGGCGTGGTACGGGGCGGCTTCCTCGAACTTCTGTTCCGCCGCGAGTTCGGCTTCGCCCGCTGCACGTTCCGCTTCCCCGGCCTCGGCCTCGCGCCCGCGCTGCTCCGCCTGCCGACGCTGTGCCTGCGCCAGTTCCAGTTCCTCTCGTTCGGCAAAACGGATTGTGGCATCGGAGAAAGCGAGGTCTTCTTCGCTGACAAGTTCACGAGCGGGAGCCGCTTCAGCCTCCGGCGCGGCAGGCGGTGCGGCAGCGCCACGTCCGGCTACCGTGCTGATGGCCCGTCCACCAGCACCAAAGATGAGACCTGCCAGACCGCCGATGATGCCTTCGATGGCACGTCGTTCAAAGAACCCTTCGGGAATCTCTCTGCCTTGAATGCCGCGTGCCGCAAGTTCTTCCGTAGTTCCTTGTAGGACTTCTTCCATGCCCTCGCCGATGGCAAGCCCAATGGCCCCCTTTGCCACGCGGCCAGCCACAGCGAGAACGCCCTTGGCGGCCAACTTCTTCCGGGCCGCTGCTAGCGCCGCGTCGATGAAGAGCCGCTTCCCGGCCTTGCTGAAGTTGATCACCTGCCGGACCTGCATCATTTCGATGAGGCCGTTGATGCCACCTACCAGTTGTGCCTGCGCCTCTGCCTGTTCGGGCGTGGCACCAGTCCGTATCGCTTCTTCGTAAGCGTTCTGGCCTTCGATGGCATACGCGAACTGAAACGCAAGACCGGGTCCGCCAAGAGCATGGGCGACAATCGAGCCGCCCATGTAGGGGACAGTCGCTGCAATCTGTTCAACCAGCGCCATCGGGTTGCTCAGGAGGTCTTCAATGGAGGCGAGTTTCTGCGGTTCCCATTCGGGGTGAGCGTCCTTAATCTCCCGCAACTTGTCGGCGGTCCACTTGTTGAACCCGACGCCGTAGACCTTCTCGATGGCCGTCCGCGTGATGTTGTGAACGTCGGGAATGCCTTCGATGCCAAGATCGCGGAGAACCTGAAGCCCTGCTGCCATGCCAGACACGCCAGGGAACGTCTTGGCGAGAGTTTCCAACTGCTCCGTTGCCATGCGCGGAGTTGCTTCGATGGCAGCGCGGGCGGTTTCAATCGTACCCCGTGCAAGACCGTGGCCAAGCGATTCGAAGAAGCCCTTTGTGTCGTCAGGCTCAGGTTCCGCGCCCGCCGCAGGACCGGCCCCGGTCGGCGCCGCAACCGCACCCGCCCCGGCCTTGGGCGCAGCAGCAGGTTTCGGCGGCTTGGCCTCCATCTCCGCAATGAACCCGTCCATCCGGGAAGCCAGAGGGTTGGGCGGTGTCTCGCCCATCTCTTCCAGGAACGCGTCCATCCGGTCGTTGAGCGCGTTGGGCACTATGTCCCCCCGCTTTCACGGATGCCTTTGTAGATCGCCAGCAACCGTTCAAGGTCGGCCTTGGCCTTCGGATTGCCCGCATCAGCCGCCGGTTTGAGCGCCTTCATCTGCTGTTCCAACTGGTCCACATACGCCTCTTCCGGCGATGGCGGTTCCTCTGCGGGCGCTTCCGCGGTCTCCTGCGGAACCCGCATGGTGGGTTGCCCCAGCGCCCGACCCCTGGCATCCACCTTCTGCTCGACCGTGCGCAGGCGCCGAACCGGCTGCCCGTCCGGACCGATGCGCGGGACAGCATTGCCAGTCTCGTCCCGGACAGGCTTACCTTCCGCGTCCAGTTCGTAGACGTAATCCCACGCCGACCAGAACCGCGAAGGCGTCTTGGTCTGTTCCTTTTCCCATTCGGTCGTGGGTTTCCAGCCTTCCGGCAAGGGCTGAACGTCATCGACAATCTGGCCGTCCGCGTCCTGCCGCAACGTGTAGAGCGCCCAGCGACCGTCTTGCGTCTTGCCCAGCGACTTGTGAATGTAGTCCGCGCCGGGAACCTGACCCGGCGTCTTCAGCGTCTCGATTTCCTCTGCCCGCTTCGTCCGGTTGTCGATGTAGTAGGTGTGGCTGACACCCTTGGCGTCGGTCCGCTCGAAGTACTGTCCGTCCGCCACGGCAGGCACGTTCGGAATCGGTATCAGCGAAACCTGTTTGGTGTCCTGGTCCACGATCTTGGTGTAGGCCACGCCGCCGTGTACGGTATAACCCGTGGTCGTGGCCCGTTCGCCGGTCTGGGCGCGATGCACCTTGGCAGTCTGCGCCAACTGCTCGTCGTTGAGGGGCAGGGTCCGCACTTCCCCCGTCGCCTCGTTCACGAGCAGCGCCCCGCGCACGTCCCACTTGTCCGCCGACGGCACCCGGCCGCGCGGCAACGGCAACCGCCGGGCTTCAGCGCCCACCCGTTCCTCGGACCGGCCGGCAAGGGCGTGGGCTGCCAGCGCACCGGCCTTCTGTGTCACTAGACCCCGTATATGGTCCGTCGCGACAGGCTGGCCACCGACCTTCCATCCACCATCGAACTCAATGTCCTGTCGGTCGAGTACGCGACGCACGGTCCCAA
>DATKUU010000298.1:0-3133 GCA_035530455.1 Phycisphaerae bacterium
AGGGGGAACGACTTGGCCGATGGTCCGTTTTCAGAGGAAACCTGGAGAAGCATCCTAGCGGACATCGTGCGATACGAGGCGGTTCCGCTCGGAGAGTAGAGAATCTTGGGGTGACGCATGGCTGAGAAATGGATTCAGCAGGCGATTCCAAAATCGCACGAAGGGCGATTCACGGCGCAGGCCAAGAAGCGCGGCATGAGCGTTTCGGCCTACGCCAACGCCGTGCTTTCGGGCAAGACTCGCGCCAGCGCGACCACGAAACGCAGGGCGCGGTTGGCAAAAACGCTCCGCAAACTGTCGAAGAAAAAGTAACCATTCCCCGGTCGCCCAATGGTGGGGCAGGAGATTGTTAATCTCCCGGTTGCAGGTTCGAGTCCTGCCTGGGGAGCCAAAGTATTTAGAACCATTCCCCCTTGCGAGAACCAGGGCGTTCCTGAACCTCGCCCGCAGGCCAGGCTGGTCCTGTGGCACACCCTCTACTTTGTGGCGCAGTCCAGTCCTGCGCGAGGTGCCTTATGTCTCAAGTCCCAGTTGCAGCGTCTGAACCCCCAGCGGCCCCGACGGGCGCGCAGGGAACCAGCGCGGGCGCAGGACAACCCGCCGTTGATGCAGCCGCACTCCAGCAGAAGTTGACAGAACTCCAAGCCGAAAACCAAACCCTTCAGACCTACAAGGGGTGGCAGGCCGAGTTCACACGCGGAAAACAGAGCGGCGTGTACGACTTCCTGATGGACGCCGCCAAAGAAGGCGGGCCGAAAGCGCTACATGAGAAGTGGCGCGAAGTGCAAAGCCTGAAGTCGGAAGTGGAGCAACTCGGCGGACTCGAAAAAATCCGCGAAGCCACCAAGTTTTACGGTGAGGTCTTGGGTGATGGAGCAACACCGGCGAACCCGCCACAAGGCGGAACCCCGGCGCAGGCCCAGCCGCCCGTCGGTCTCACGCGAGAGGACATCCTCGGACTGGTTCGGGACACTATGGCCCAGTCGGAGCAGAAGACACAAATCAACGATGCCTATTCGGGTGTCGCGGGTGAGGTGCTTGGTGCGCTCGGTCTTGCCGACGCGGACGAAGCGGCTGAAGCCCGGTGTCGTGCCCTCTTGCGCTACGAGGCGGAGCAACTTGCCAAAGGACGCGAGTTGACCGTCGAAGACATCGCCGCCGCCGCACCATCCGTGCAACAATTCCTTGGGAACCTACGCGCATCGGGCGCTCAGGCCGCCCAAGGGCAAGACGCAAGACAACCAACAACCCCGCCAGCAATGAACGGACCCGGACCTGGGGGCCAACCGCCCAAACGAACGCTTGCCGAAATGACCGACGATGAAGTCAATCAGGTCATTCGGGAAAAAGCGGAAAAGGTCATGGGTCCGACTCAGCCTCCGTCCAGAGAAGGGATGCCCCAGAACTGGACGTTTGGCGGCTAGAAGCGGGTCGGAGGTAACATCGTATGGCTGCCCCGTTTGATGGAAGTGTTGCAATCGCGCAATCGGCTATTGCCGCTGCGCTGAAGGAATACTGGGACCCACGGATTCTCGATGCGTACCATCGCCTGAGTGTCATCACGCGCTTTTTCAAGCCTGTGACGACCCCGTGGCCTTCCGGTAACGACTTTGTGCATATCCGAGTGAAAGACCAGATGCTGCGTTCGACGCGGGCCAAAGGCAACATGGCCACGGCGAACTCGACTGGTTTTACGCTCCCGAATCCTGCTCAGACCATCGGCTACACAGACTGGACCATCGGGCAGGACGACCTGATGAGTTATCTGTGTCCGGTGCGTTATCGGTTCAAGTCGAACGTCATCATCGGCGCTTCGGACATTGGCCCGATTTCGCGCAACCTGGCCGAGGAGAGCATGGCTGACGTGATGGAGCGGTTGGAAATCGCCCTGTTGACCGGGCAGTCCGGCGCTCTGGCCAAAGTTGCAAAGATGACCAACAACCAGGGTGCGTATGCCGATACGCCGACGACTTCTTCGACGAAGTTCCGCATCTGGCTGAAAGACGGCTCGGCCGCCCTCTTCCGCAAGGGAGACCTGCTGGAAATGATTTCCGCCAGCGGGACTTACGCCGAAATACTCGGCACTACGGCGGGTTCAACATACTTTGAGGTCAAGGACACCGGGTTCGACCGTGGCACGACTAACGTGTACGGTTGGCTCGATTGCGTTCCGAACCCTGCGGGCAACGACTCGACGTGGAATACCACGGCCGTCAATGTGGCAGCCGCGAAGGCCAGTTCCGCATACTGGTTGCTACTCCACGGCGAGTACGACAGCACGGTCAAGCCAGGCGCGGCCCCTGTGGATGCTGCGACCGGGACGAATATGTACGGCTTGACGGACTGGTTCCGTGAGGGTTCGACTGCGGGCGTCATCTACAACCATACCCGCACTACGGTCGGTGAAGGTTGGACTCAGCCGCAGATGAAGAACCTCAGTTCCGCCGTCATCGAACTGAGCGACATCACCGAACTCTTGACGATGGTGAGTCAACACCGCCTCAACATGCCCGAACTGACCGAGTACGTTCTGTTCTGCGGCGTTCGGATGGCTGAGAAAATCGTCGAGAAGGTCGGCGTCGCCAATCGGTTCCTCGATGGCGCTGCGCAGGCCAACACCAAGTTGGTCAACAACTACGGATTCAACGGGACGATGATTCGTTGCCCGTCGGTTGGAACGGCCGTTGCCGTGCAGGGCATCAAGGGCATGGACGAAACCCGTGCCTACCTGCTCCAGCCGGGCGTGCTGCGCATGATTCAGCCCGGTGGAATCCAGTGGATGAACTGGAACGACCAGGGCGCAATTTGGCAAAACGAGAAGGATACGTCAGGCAACCGGACCGATGTGTATCGCGCGGACCGGCAGGTGATGACGAACTCCCTCATCGAATTGCCGCGCCTCAACGGTGGGCTGTATGGCGGCAAGCCGGACTAATCGGCTTCCGATAAGTGACAACTAGGCGGACGAGGGGCAGGGAGTTAGCCTGCCCCTCACCGCCGCATTTCGGAGAATCCCTGTGCCGAGAACGTGGAAGGGGGCCGCATACCAACCGAACTTTGACCGCGCGGAAGGCCACGCGGCCGCATGTCAACTCGGCGAGGACGGGCTTTACAAGGCGACCGAACACCTGGC
>DATKUU010000299.1:0-3645 GCA_035530455.1 Phycisphaerae bacterium
TTCATCAATATCCCCGTCCAGATCAACGGTTGTTGGGTCGAGCCGGAAGGCGATCAGGCGATCCTGACCGGGATCGCCGAGGACGCACTGGCGCCGATTCCTGAGGCCGTCAGGTCCGTCCCCAAACCCCCGCCCGGTGAGATCGAGGCGAAAAACCTATGACGCTCCACGCCTACATCGACAACGAGGTGCCCGTCATTGGCGAGTGGACGGGCCAGGTCTTCAGCGGCTCGGCCGGCTCCAATATGCTCCAAGGCGCGGCCTACGCGTGGCCGGAACGCGGGGCGGTTGGTCTGCGATGCTCCTGCCTGGGAGAAGAAGCCGCCCGGACCTATTGCTTCAAGAACGGCATCTGCCCGACGGCCGCCGCCGGTGAGACCGTAGCACTGGGATTCTGGTATAGGCTCACCACCAAGCCGGACGGCAACTCGATCATAATCACTATGAACGGAACAGTGGACTTCCTGACGATGCTCATCACCTCCGGGGGGTATGTCTATCCGGCCCTCGCCCAAGACACCGGGGGGGGGCCGAGCACCACGGGCTTTATCTGTACGGTGGGCCGCTGGCACTACCTCCAGGTGTTTATCACGCGGGCCTCGGGGCCGGGTGTGGCCGACGGGTCGGCCAGCTTCTACGCCGACGGCCTGCTGCTGGGCAGCACCGGGGCATATGAGAACTTCGCCAAGACCGCCGGGGATGATTACGATATGAAGATGGGGGTCACGTACCTGCCGTCGGGTTCGGAGTATGTCGCCGATTACGACGAGATCAAGGTCGGCGACGCCCTGAGCGATATCGAACCCTACGTCCCCACGCCCGCCGACGAGAACCCCTCTGCCCGCCGAACGGTCGTTATCTTCCGCCGCTACAATACCGACTCCCACGCCGTCGTAGACGCGGCTATCACCGCCGGCGTGCCGCGCGGGAACTGCCTGGGCGTGGCCTGCACGACAAACGAAAACCTCGCCGACTACGCCACCTTCCAAAGCGAAGTCGAGAATTCTTTGACTACCTTTCTGACGAACAACCCGACCATCGCCTCCAACTGCACGGGCTTTCTGCTCTCGCGAAACGTGCCGGGGAGCTTCACCTCTGGGGGCGTAAAGCACTCGGCGACGTCCAGACTGATGAACTTCGGCACCGCGTTCAGCAGCGATACGGCCAACCCGCTGTACAATCCGACGACGGTTGTGCGCCTCACCAAGACCCTCTTGGATGGAAAGTATCTGGCCGCCCGCTGCGATGGCGCCGACGGGGCAACGCTCATCTCCCGGGCCGCCGCCGTCTCGGCCCTTTCGGCCTTGGCCGCCGCCGATACGCTGTACTCAGACGAGTCGGCCTATCTAAGCTCACTCCCCTGCCGGAGACTGCGGATCGTCACGGCCGCCATGCCGGGCGGCGATTTTGTGAATGACGCTTTCGCGCTGGGCGACGGCGGAAGCCCGACCTTCGGCAGCGCAGGCAGCCGCGTGGCCTTCGCGGACGATACCGCCTCGTCGGCGTCCTCACTGCGAACCGGCAGCGCGGCCTGCTATACGGCCATCAATACGGGCGCCTACGCCGCCGCACTGGGCTGTGCGGAAACGGCCCAGAGCTTCGACGCCGAAGCCTTCTTCGAGATGTTGAGGATCGGCGGAACCTTTGCCGAAGCGGCGGCCGTCGCGGTTCCCTACCTGGACTCGGTGTCGGTGGCCGCCGGCTGGCCGCTGATGACCGCCGCCTTCCAGCTCGGCGGATACAACCTCTATCGCGGCAAGGGCGGCAAGGACAACATCGACTACGACAACCCCGTGGGCTATGCCCGAGCCGGTCAAAACTCCATCGACCTGGTGGGCCTGGGGCACGAAGCATCCAGCGTCTACACCTACGGGATACGGGCCGTGACCGATAGCGGCGTGGAGGAAGCGAACCGCTCGGTAGTCTGCCGGGTGGCCTTCGACGGCGACGGGGAGATGATAACGCCCGGGCCCAACCCGATTCTCTGGGCGACGGCCGAGCCGATCGCCGGCGGCAAGGTCCGCCTGGCGTTCAGCTACTCGGCCGTCAATGAACCGACCGGGGGCGGGGCGGCCGCACTTCAAGTCGCCCAGGTCACAGCGGGCGCGGCCGACTGGGAAAGTCCGATCGAGACGATCAGCTTCTCCGGCACCGTTATCCGCCGCCAGGACCTGGCGACCGAGTTCGACCATGGGGCGACGGTTACACTGGCCGTCCGTGCCGTCACCAGCGGCTCGGTGGGCGGAGAGCCGCTCACCCTCTCGCCCGTCCTGATCGACGCCGAGGGGCCCGCTGAGGTGGACTACATCACCGCCGAACAGGCGGGGAGCGAGGCGGACTAGACCATGACCACCGGCACACCTTACACCATCGACCCGCCGCCCCTGGTGGAGATCAAGGCCGAATGGTCGGGGGCGTGGCAGCCGGTGCCCGAACTCTTCGCCGAGACCGTAGACCTCACCTGCAGCCCCGACGTGCCCTCCGCCCGCCTGTCCTGGCGGTATGGCTCCGTCAACGACGGATCGGGCCTGTTCCGCACACTCAGCCCGCTGGGCGAAAACGTGCTCGGCTCCTTCGTGCGGGTGCGGCGAATCCGACAGGCCGAGGAAGCGGCCGAAGAAGGGGCCGACGCCCCGCTCCTGAAAACGCTGTTCACCGGCGTGATCACCGCCGAGACCCACGCCGTCGGCGGGAGCGAGACCGACGTGGCTACCGGCGGCCAGCAGTACCTCGCCCGCGGACTGGAGCACCTTCTGGCCCGCTCGGCAGTCGACGGGTCCTTTATGCTCAACAACGACGAGACGCCCGCGGTGGTGGCCATCGACCGGGCGCTGCCCTTTAACCTCCGGGCCGCGGACGGGAAGTCCGTTGCGGGCAACCGATCGGCCGGCCGATACGACGTGGACGGCACGGCGATCGCCGCCGACGACACCACCACGGCGGGCTCCTACGTCTTCGGAGATGACGGGGAGGTCTGGACGGGCGATCAGATAGCCGAGTACCTGCTCGTGCGGTTCGGACCGACCGAGCCGGGATTCGCCCTCACCGGCGCCACGGCCAACCTGGCCATGCTGGAGAGTATCCTCCCGGCGCCCGCCAACGTCCACGAGGGCCTCTCGATGCTGGCCAACCACCGACGCGGACACGCCTGGCGGGTGACCATCACCGCCGAGACCGATGACGACGGCAACCCGACCGAGACGGTCGCGGTGGAGATGCTGTCCCTGCTTTCCGAGCCGGTGGCGGCCGGGTCGAAGAGCCTGGAACCCGCGACGGCCATTTTCCGGCTGCCCACCACCGACGAGAAGGTCAGCGCCCTGCGCATAGCATCCGGAGAAGAGACGCGATACGACCGCATCGTCGTGCGCGGCGAGCCGCTCGTCCTGGCCGGGAGCTTTTCCTTCACCGCCGAGACCCTTGAGGCCAGTTGGAACGAGTCGACCGAGACGGCCTACCGCAACGAGTCCGACGAGGATATGCTCAGCGAGGAATACGCCGAGGTGTACACCACCTTCCGCGTGCCGACGGGAAAACTGCCCGGCGGGCCGACCGTCGGGGACGACGGGCAAATCGACCTCGCGGGCGAGGCGGCGAGCTGGCAACTGGGCAAGAGCTTCATGCGGCAACTGCCCTGGCGGCTCGACG
>DATKUU010000300.1:0-16264 GCA_035530455.1 Phycisphaerae bacterium
CCATCGAACACGAGGACGGCACGATCGGGGCGAGGGAAGGCGTCCTGCTCGGAAAGAAGTATCTCGAACAGTACCTCTAGCGGTTTCAGGTAAACCCTGTCAACTCGCCAGCGCGGCGGGTCTCCAGACCCACCGCGCAAAACTTATCTGAAACCGCTCAGGTTTCGTACACTTCGGCCGGGAGGGGCAGGCTGCGGCCGAGGCTGCTGGAGCGTTCGGCCGTCTCGATGACGGCGATGACCTCGCGGGCCTGCTCGGCGGTGACGACGAGCGGTTCGCCCATCAGCAGGTGGTCGGCGACGTTGCGGTAGTACTCGACCCATCCGGTGCTCCTGGCGATGGGGATGTCGCCCTCGAACGGGACGCCGGAGGCGTGACTCGTGACGCGGACGCTCTTCGTGTCGCCGTGCTCCATCACGAGCGCCCCTTGCGTGCCGAGGATCCGCCACTTCGGTTTCCCTGCGGCGGCGAGGTCTGAGGCCTGGAGGTTCGCCACCTCGCCGTCCTCGAAGCGGATGACGGCCTCGGTCTGGTCCTCGTTGGTGACGTGGTTCCACCAGCGTTTGTGGAAGAGGCCGGTGACCTGGGAGACGCGTTTGTCCATGAGTCGCAGGATCCAGTCGGTGAAGTGGGCGCCCCAGTCGTAGAGCGCGCCGCCGGAGATGGTCTTGTCGCTCCGCCACCAGGTCCCCGGCCGGTGGTATCCGCCGATGAAGCATTCGATGTGGAAGACCTGGCCCAGAAGGCCGCGTGCCACCACGTCTCGGATTGTCAGATAGTCGCCGTCCCAGCGGCGGTTGTGGAAGACGGAGAGCATCGTACCGGTGCGGCGGGCGGCGCGGATCATCGCCGTCGCCTCTTCGGTGGTGATGCAGAAGGGCTTTTCGGAGATGACGTGCTTGCCCGCCCGCAGGCTCGCCAGGCACGTTTCGGCGTGGCGGTTGTGCGGCAGGATGTTGACCACCAGGTCCAGGTCCTTCCACTTGAGCATCTCCTGGAGCGACCGGAAGGTGCGCACGCCGGGCAGTTCCTCCTCGGCGGCGGCGAGGCGGGCGGCGTCGGCGTCGCAGACGGCCACGGTCCGCATCCCCGCCTGGGCGTTGATGTACGAGGAGTGGGTCTTGCCCATGTTGAACGCCGGGCCGTAGCCCAGCAGGCCGCACCGGATCTCGCGTTTCGTCTCCAACTCCGCGCCGGCGGTCCACTCCAGCGACCGCAGGAGCAACTTCTGGAACTCCGGATGCCGCCACGCCCGCAGGTCGTGACCCAGCGCCAGGTACGCCACCCGCCCCTTGCCGTACGGGTGCACGAAGAGGAGCGGCAGCGTCCGTCCCTGCCACGTCGTCTGCGCCAGCACCCGGCTCCGGGCCGGGTCGTAGCTCTGGAGCATGTACAATTCGTCCTCGACGGTGAAGTCCGGCATACGGGCGGTCAGGTAATGGTTGCGGTCCGCGATCTGGACGGGGATTTCCTGGAACCGCGGGTGGGTCTGGAACTCGGCGTTAATCATGTCAATATACGCACGACTTCCGCGGAAACTATCGGCCGCAGAATGCACGGCCACCAGCCCCCCGCCGCCGCGAACGAAATCCAGGAGCCCCTTCTCCCGCGCGGCGGTGAGGTCCTCGCGGAAGCCGGTCGTGTAGATGAGGACCGTCTCGTAGCCGCCGGGCAGGGACGCGAGCGCGTCGAAATCGCTCGTCGCGGTCACCTGCCATCGCCCCCCCGCCGAGGCGAGCAACCCCTCGAACACCTTGGCGGCGTCCTGGGTGGGATGGAACGTCGGCCCGCCGACGAGCATGAGGATTTTCCGCGCGCCGCGGGCCCGGGCCGTTTTCCGACCGGTTGGGGCACCCGCCTTTGCCGCCGATTTGCCTTTCGTCCGCTTTGCCATCTTCGCCATGGATTCCTCTCCTTGGGGTTCCGGTGCAAAGGGGGAAGCCTACGCGGACGCCGGAGGGATGCAAGGGAATTTTCGGCCGACCGCCGCGCCAATGCTTAGAGCGTCTAACAAAATGATCGTGGCCGGGTGGCACTGGCGGCTTGTCCGCCAGTGCGTGACAACAGAAGGTATGCACTGGCGGACAAGCCGCCAGTGCCACCCATTTTGTTAGAGGTTCTTAGCCGCGACCCGAAGGGGAGCGCGATGTTCAGTAACACACCGGACACGCCGGCGGGGCAACCTCCTCGCCCGGCCGAAACTCCATCGCCGCAAACCCCCTGGACCGATGGGCCACGAGCGCCGGCTTCCCGTCCGGCCCGGGGGGTGACTGCTCGTCCGTCTCCAGCAGCAGACACTCCACTCCGTCCGTCCGCTCCACCAGTTCCAGGCCCTTCTCGATGCCGAGGACGGCGATGCCGGTCGCCAGGCCGTCGGCCGTTGCCGCATCGGGCGCTACCACCGTCACGCTCGCCAGGCGCGTGTCCACCGGCCGGGCGGTCCGCGGGTCGAGGATGTGGCTGTAGCGCCGCTCCCCGATCGAAAAGCCGCGCGCGTAGTGTCCGCTCGTGACGACGGCCCGGTCGCGGACATGAACCGCCGTATAAAGGCGCGTGGGGTCGAGCGGATAGCGCGGATCCTGGACTCCGACGGCCCAGCGTCGGTCGCGGCCGGGCCCGGCGAGGTTCATCGGCCGCTCGCCCATCGTCTGGACGTCGCCGCCCGCGTCCACCAGGGCCGCCACGACGCCCTGCTGGGCCATGCGCTGGACCATTCGGCCGATGACGTAGCCCTTCGCGATGCCGCCCAGGTCCAGCGCCATACCTTCCTTCGGAAGCGTCACAAGATGCATCGGCCTCGTAAGGTTCTCGGTTGGATGCGGCCCAGGGCCGGGCGGCAAGCGTTCGAGGTCCTCCGAAGACTTCTGTGCCGTAAACGCCTGTATCTCCACGCGGTCCATGCCGACGAGCGCCCGGGCGGCCGCCAGTTCCGCGTCAGTCGGTTCCCGGCCGCGCTCCGCCGCCTGCCGCCACAGGTCCACCAGCGGCGCCACCGTCGGGTCGAACGCCCCGCCCGTCAGGTCATACACCTCGCGGGCGGCGGCCAGGCAACTTGTGACCAGCGGGTCCACCTCGACGCTGAACCGGCCGGCGTCGCGGTTGACGCGCGCGACGTCCGAGTCCGGCAGGTAGCGGTCCAGGTGTTTGATGCCCTCGTCCATTTCCTTCCAGGCGGCGTCGAGGGCGCGGCGTGCGGCGGGGTCGGAGACGGCGACGACGCGGACGGTGACCTCCGTGCTCATCGCCTCGCGCGTCTCGATGATTTCGACGGGCGCGGGGGGCGCACAGCCGACCGCCGCCAGCGCCAGCGCCGCCGCGAGCCAGCCGCAGCGTCTCGTTCGACAAGCTGTCATCGACTTCCTCCTTCGCCGCACGCCGCACAATTGAACGGCACGCGCCCACCAAGGTGGGCGGCTAAATGTTCACGGCACGCGCCGTTCGCCATTTGGCGCCGGCTCGCGTCCGGGCGAACCGTAGCGGTACTCGGCCTGACAGGAGCCCTCGCGGCTGACCATGCACGGTCCGACCGGATGGGCCGGCGTGCACCGCCGCCCGAACAGGGGACACTCGTGCGGCTGGAGGACCCCGCGCAGGACGTCGCCGCAGCGGCACCCGTGTGCATCGGCCGCGGTTTCCTTCGGCGGCCAGGCGAGGTCCAGGCGCCGGACGGCATCGAAGCCGGCGTACTCGGTCCGCAAGGCCATGCCGCTGCCGCTGATTCGTCCCAGGCCGCGCCACTCCGCATCGTTCCGCTCGAACACTTCCTCGATCCGCCGAAGCGCCTCGGGGTTGCCTTCCGGGCGGACGGCTTCCGGGTAAACGTTCTCGACGCGTGCTTCGCCGGCGACGAGTTGCCTCAGGATCGCCGCCACGCCCGCCAGGACCTGCTCGGCCGTAAAGCCCGCGACGACGCACGGCCGCTTGTGCCGGGCCGCGAGCGGCTCGTAGGCCCGGCTGCCGATGATGACGCTCACGTGGCCGGGGCAGAGGAACCCGTCAATCCGCACCTCGCCGCCCGCCAGGAGCGCCTCCATCGCCGGAACGATCCACTTGTGGGCCGACAGCGCGACGAAGTTCTCAAGCCCTTCCCGCCGGGCCGTCTGGAGCGCGACAGCCGTCCCCGGCGCCGTCGTCTCGAACCCCACGGCCGCGAAGACCACCGTTCCCTCGCCTCCGCCGTCGCCCCCCGGGCTATGGCGGACAAGCCGCCGCGCCAGGTCCAGCGCCTCGAGGACCGAGTACACGACCGCGACGCGCGCTCCGCGGGCCTTCTCCTCCTCCAGGCTCGACTCGGACCCCGGCACGCGGACCATGTCGCCGAACGTCGCCACGGTGACGCCCGCGCGCCGCGCCAGGCCCACGAGCGCATCCACCGTGCCCTGCGACGTGACACACACCGGGCAGCCCGGACCGCTCACGAGCCGTACGCGCTCGGGCAGGAGGCTCCGCAGTCCCGTCCGGCGGATGGCCACCGTGTGCGTTCCGCAGACCTCCATCAGGACGATGGGAGCGTTCCCCGGGACGGCCCGTGCGGCGTCGGCCATTTCGGCCTTCAAGCGTTCGATGCTCTTACGGTTCATATCGTTCGCCGTCTGACGCGATCAAGCGCCCCCGAGGCGCTCCATTTCGTCGAAGAGGGCGTTGGTTTCGGCGGCATCGTCGGCGGTGATTTTCGTGATGGCGAATCCCGCGTGCAGGAGGACCCAGTCGCCGACGCGGGCGTCCAGCACGAGGGCCAAACCCGCGCGCATCCGGTTGCCGCGGACGTCGAGGATGCCGACGGCCTCATCCTTTTCAACGATTTGTCCGGGCACGGCTAGGCACATGATGGCACCTTACGCATTCGTGCTGTGGCAACGTACGCTTGGCCGAGGGCCACGCCCCCATCGCCGGGCGGAACGTCGCGGTGAACATACACCTGGAAGCCGTCGGCTTCAAGCGCGCGGGCCAGCCCGCGCACGAGCCGGTTGTTGGCGAAACAGCCGCCCGACAGCGCGACGCGCGCAAGATGAGTCTCCTCGCGGGCGCGCCGCGCGGCCGCGCGAAGCATCGCCGACACCGTGGCGTGGAAGCGGGCGCTCACGGCGGCGCTGTCGCAGCCGGCCTCGACGTCGGCCACGACGTCGCGCACCAGCGGCGCCGTCTCCAGAATCCACGGGCCGTCGCCTTCGGAGATCGCCAGCGCATAGGGGGGGGCGTCGTCGGGTCGGTCGCCGGCGGCGGCTTCCAGTTCGATGGCCGCCTGGCCTTCGTAGGTGTTCTCGGCACACACGCCCGCCAGGACGCTCGCGGCGTCGAACAATCGGCCCAAGCCGCTGGCCCGCGGGGCGCTGACGCCCTTGGCCACCATGTCGGCCCAGAGGTCGAGGTCCGCTTCGCGTGCGTCGGCGAGATGGCCCACGCGGTGCCGGCGCGCCTCTTCGACCCCGTAGGCCGAGAGGAGAAACGCCCAGGCCGTCCGCACGGGGTGCTCGACGGCGGCATCGCCGCCCGGCAGGGCGACGCAGGCCAGATGGCCCAGGCGCTCAAAGTCGGCGGCGCTGGCGCGCAGCACCTCGCCGCCCCAGACGGTCCCATCGGTCCCGTAGCCGGTCCCGTCCATCGCCAGGCCGATGACTTCGCCTTCCAGTCCGTTCTCGGCCATGACGGAGGCGACGTGGGCATGGTGGTGCTGGACGCCGATGAGGCGCAGGCCGTCGGAGTCTCCTCGTCGTCGCGCATATCGGGTCGAAAGGTACGCGGGGTGGAGGTCGTGGGCGACGGCCGCGGGCGAAACCTCGAGCAGCCGCTCCAACTTCTCGATCGTGGCCTCGAAGTAGCGGGCGGCAAAGGCGTTCTTCAGGTCCCCGATGTGCTGGCTGACGAACGCCTCCGCGCCGCGGACGAGGCAGACGGCGTTTTTCAGTTCCGGTCCGACGGCGAGGATCGGCTCGGGCGCTTCGATCGGAAGCCTGAGCGGCCGCGGCGCGTAGCCTCGGCCGCGCCGGAGCATCAGGGGCCGACCTCGCTGGACCATCACCACCGAATCGTCGCAGACCGTCTGAATGGGCCGATCGTGCAGGAGATAGAGGTCGGCGATGGCGCCGAGTCGCTCGAGCGCCTCGTCGTTTTCGCGGCAGATGGGCTCCTCCGACAGGTTGCCGCTCGTCAGGATCATCGGCGGGAAATCGTCCTGAAAGAGCAGGTAGTGGACGGGCGCGTACGGGAGCATGAAACCGAAGTAGGGGCTGCGCGGGGCGACGCGCGGCGAAAGGTCGTGGTCCGGCCGCTTGGGCGCCAGCACGATGGGCCGCTCCCGCGATTCCAGGAGCGCCCGCTCGATCTGGCTGAGCCGCGCCCGGCGGGCGACGGCCTCGACGCTCGACGCCATCATGGCCAGGGGCTTCTCGTCGCGTCCTTTTCGCCGGCGGAGGAGCGCGACGGCGGAATCGTTCCGCGCGTCGGCCGCCAGATGAAACCCCGTCAGGCCTTTGACGGCGACGATGCGTCCGGCGAGGAGGGCCTCGCGGACGGCGCGCAGCGGATCGTCGGCCGCGACCGGCCGACCTTGCGCGTCGTGAAGCGCAAGGTGCGGGCCGCACCGCGGGCAGGCGTTCGGCTGGGCGTGAAAGCGCCGGTCGGCCGGGTCGTCGTACTCGGCCTGACAGGCAGGGCACATTGTGAAGCCGCGCATGGTCGTTGCGGGACGGTCGTAGGGGATGTCCAGGATGATGGAGTATCGGGGGCCGCAGTTGGTGCAGTTGATGAAGGGATAGCGGTATCGGCGGTCGGCGGGGTCCGCCAGTTCCCTGCGGCAGTCGTCGCAGGTGGCCATGTCGGGCGAGACAAGGGCGGTCCGCTCGCCCCCGGCCGAGGGAGTGATGCGAAACGCCGTCTCTCCCTCCGCCGGGACCGTCTCGGACTCCAGGGCCGTGATGCGCGCCAGGGGCGGCGGATCGGCCTGCAGGGCCGAGACGAACGACTCGACGGCTTGCGGCGGACCTTCGAGTTCGATGAGGACGCCTTCGGCGTCGTTGCGGACCCATCCGCCGAGGGCCCGCTCGAGGGCCAAGCGATAGACGGCCGGCCGGAAGCCGACGCCCTGGACGATGCCGCGGACGCGGATGCGCCGGCGGACGGTCTCTGCGGGGCCGGCGGCCGACTGACGGCTCTTCTTGTGGGCCATACGCTCACCCGGACGGAAACGGAGCCGGTGCATTATACGGGGCGCGGAGGAAAGACAGAAGGGGCGGCCCTTATGGACCGCCCCGGAGGGGTCGCTGCATGCGTCAGCGCGTTATTTGCGCCGCTTGAGCCAGACGCCAACCAGGCCGGCCGCCACAAGAGCGAGCGTCGCGGGCTCCGGCGCGTGGCCGCCGACGAGATTGTCGAGGAAGAAGCCGGCGGCATAGGTGTCAATGGAGTTAATGGTCACGGTGACGTCCACGCCGGCAGCGGCCTCGATGTTCCAGGTGAGCAGGATGCCGCTTCGGAGTTCGCCGGCGGCGACCAGGGCCTCGTTGCCTTTGTCACTGGTAACGAGAGTTTCGTCGCTGCCGCTCAGGACAACCTGGACGACATTGATTGCGTCGGCCGTGGCCGGATCATAGGCCGGATCGTAGAACAGGACGGAGAAGTCGAACGACGAGGGCGCGTTGCCGGTGGAAGCGAGGGTGTAGGAGACCTGGTTGGCGCCCGGTCCGAAAGGTCCGCCGCCCCCGCCTCCGCCGCCGGTGCTGTCAATGTGGAAGTCCAGCCAGGCGGGGTTGTTCTGCCACGCGCCGCTTCGTTGCGGCATCCCGGCGGGATCGAAAAGGTGTGTCGTCGGATCCCGCGGAGCGTACGTCAGGTAGTACCCGTTCTGGCCGTAGATGGCCAGCACATCGCTAGTGCTCGGGTCGAAGCCTTGGCGCAGGACATCGTGGACGGTAATCGCCTGAGCCGCCGCCGCCGTCAACAGAATCGCCATCGCCGCGCCCAGAATCATTCGGAAGATACGTTTCACGGCTCATCCTCCCATTGTAAGGGTGAGACGAATCAGGCGGCCCCTCCGACGAAAACACCTTCCGCCCCCCCCTGTGCGCGTACAACTTTTCTCAAGCCAAATCAAAACGCACTAGCGCCCACGTCGGCGAAGGATCAAGCCGCCCAAGCCGATCGCCAGAAGTCCGAGCGTCGCCGGCTCGGGCACCGTGCTTACGTTATCGAGGAAGAAACCGGCGGAATACGCGCCGATGCCGAGCGATTTGATGACGACGTTGAGGTCCACGCCGGCGTCGGCCGAGATGCTCCAGGTGAGCATGATGCCGGCTCGCAGTTCGCCTGCGGTCACGAGGGCTTCGTTATCGCCCGTACCAGCCGTGCCCGCAAAGGTCGTTCCGTCGCTTCCCGTGAGGATGACCTGAGCGACATCGGTTGTGTCAACTACGGAGGAATCATAAGCGGGGTTATAGAAGAGGACGGAGAAATCGAACGAGGACGGCCCGCTGGGGTTGGTGCGGAGGGTGTAGGAGAGGGTGCTCGTAAAGCCGCCGCCGGTGCCGCCGGTCCCGCCGGTCCCGCCGGTGCCGCCGGTCCCGCTGTTGGCGAAGAAGTCCAACCACGCGGGGTTGTCTTGCCACGTGCCGGTTGCGCCGGGAGCGCCGGTGGTGGAATTGAACAGGCCGCTGCCCTCAATCGGGTCGTATGTGATGTAATGCCCTCCGCTGCCGTACGAGAGCAGGACATCATTTGCACCCGGGTTGAAACCGGTGCGCATCACGTCGTGAATGGTGATGGCGGCCGCCCCCGAAGCCATCATCAGCGTTGCCGCAATGCCCAACAGGAATGTTCGGGACCAGAGTCTCATAGCACACCCTCCCCGTCCGTTCGATGCGGCACCCGGTGCAGACAAAGTCTGCACCTCTTGCCTTCGGTCGGGATCAGACAGGTGGGCCAGAAAACGATGCAGGCGCCCTTGCCTAAACCCAACCCCCTAATCTCCAACCGCAGTATAACACAGTTTTTCGGAAAAGCAAGGAACTACCTCCGGAAAAGGCCGACCTCGGGGGCCCGGTTCTGCCGAAAAAGGGGTCTGGAAGGCCGTGCAGTCGGCGATTGACGCAAGACGCCGGGGGCTTTATAATCCCGGCCGGCGAACCGGCGGCAGCGTTCGCCTGGACCGGACTCTTCGGCCATCTCAGGCAAGAATTACCATGGGCAAGGCGAGTTCACATTCCAGCGATGCCACGTGGCGCGGCGACCAGGCCCCGTGCGTGTACTGCGGCCAGGTGATCGGGCGCGCCAGCGACCGCTGTCCCCACTGCCGGACGTCCTTCTCGCCCGCGGTGCGCCAGGCGTCGCGGGAGATCCTCGGCCCGTGGTTCTACCTGGACCCGCGGAACCCGAGCGGCCGGGGCGTCACGTTCGAGATGCTCGTCAAGATGATTGAGAAGGGGCGCCTCAGGCCGGACTCGGTCGTGCGCGGCCCGACGACGCACCAGGACTGGATGTACGCCGCCGAAACGCCTCGCCTCGCCAAGTACGTGGGCCTGTGCCCGCACTGCTTCGCCCCCGCCAAGCCCGAGGACACGTACTGCACCAGTTGCCAGTTGAACATGAACGAGCGTCCGGCGGACGCCCGGCCGGGGGTCCCCCCGGACCTCGTCAAGGCCCCGTTCCATCAGGCCGCCTACGAGGCGGAGAAGGAACTGTCGCGGCAGGTGTCGGCGGCGGGCGAGGCCGGTGTGGCGGCCGCGGTCGCCGCGACCGCGGCCTTCACCGAAAGGCCCACCCCCACGCCGGAGCGCCGGCCGCCGGCCGCGGTCGCCGCGCGTCCGCGGCCCAAGATCTGGGCCGTCTTTCTTCTCACCTGGGCCGCACTTATCCCGCTGGCGCTGCTCGCGCTCTTCACCGACCTGCCGCTCGTTCTCCTGCCAGCAGCCTCGGAGGAAGGGTTTGTCGCCTGGCGGACCCATTTACTGGGTGGGGAAACCGCCGTCGAGACGCCGATCCCGGCGCACCGGGATCCGTCAGACCCCTGGGTGGACGGCCGGCTGAAGGAAGCCGACCAGGCCGTCGCCGAAGCAGACCTCGACCGCGCCATTCGCATCTATGAGGAACTGATCCAGCGGACGGGCGATGCGACCTGGAACGCCCGCATCCAGGACCTGCGGCGGCACATCGCCCAGGACGAGAAGCAGCGGCGGCTGGAAGATTTGCGAGAGCGGCTCCGGCTGGCGGAACAGATGGCCGCCGAACGCCGCTTCGATGATGCGCTGGCGGTCCTGCGGAACATCAGCCCCGAGGACCAAGAACTGCTGGCCGCCATCAACATCAGCGTCGCCCGCATGACGCTCTCGATTGAGGGCGACGCCCGGCAGTGGCAGGCCGAACAGAAGCAGCGGCGGGACCTGGCGTCGCGGTTGGCGGAAGCGGAGCAACTGGCCGGCAGCGGAAAACTCGCCGAGGCCCTCGCCCTGTACGATCGGCTGGCCGCCGACTTTCCCGCGCGCCTCGTCAGCGAGAAGGTGGACCTGAAGCGCGTCCGGGCGGACCTGAAGGCGAGACTTGAGGCGGGCGCTCAGCCCCCGCCGCCTCCCCCCCCGCCCCTGCCGGAGGAGATGGCCCCCGCCGAAATCCAGGAGGCCGTCAAAAAACTCCTCGATGAGGCCGACGCCCTCGACAAGCAGGAAAAGTTCGCCGAGGCCCTCGCCAAACTGGAAGCGGTCAAGAAGTTCGACCGGAAGTATTGGCCCGACGGCCTGGAGGAGAAGATCCAGACCCTCAAGGCCAAGAAGGAAGCACTCGAATTCTTCGGAATGGGCTCTTAGGGGCTGGGCTCGGCGGCGGGCCGGGTCGCCTCGGGCTCCATCAACTCGGCCGCACGGGTCGCCTCCGCCGACTGCTGCACCCGGATGACCAGAAGCACCTGCTCCTGTCCCGGTAGGGCAAGATAGCCTTCCTCTTGCTTGGCGGACTCATCCAGGGCAACCGTCCCGTCGCCGAGGTCACGCCGGTCCCGCGCATCATCGAGGTCCGCCTTGTCGCCGAGCGTCCGGCCCCCGTGGTCGGCTGCGGCCTTGCCGCCCTCGGCGGGCGGCGTTTCCTTGGCTTGCTCGGCCGTCTGCACGCTCTCCTCCGCCGCGCCCGACTCGCGCGCCCGTTCCATCGCCACATCGGCCTGGACCGGCACGCCGAGTTCCGTCGCCACCTGGGCGGATTTCGGCGCCGCCGGGGGCGTGGGGGCCTCTGCCTGCGGCTGCTCCTGGGGTGACGGAGTCGCGGCCGGACCGGCCTTCGCCAGGTATCCAAGCGTTTCGCCCTCGACCGCGTCCGTGCCGCGTTTCTCTTCTTCGGCCCGCGTTATCGGCCGATCGGAGGCGACCTGGCTCCGCACCTGCCGCTGAAGCGCGCGGATGGCGCGGAACGGCGGGCTGGACGCCTCGCTCACTGTCAGCCGGTCCACGTTCGCCAATTGGCTGCTGAAGCGCGAGACATCGTCCCAGTCGGCCACGACCACCCACGTTGTCTCGCCGTCCGCGTGGGCGCGGAAGTAGTAGCCGCGGAAGACGGGCGCGGCCTGGGCCGAGGCGACCTTTTGCTCGGCCGCGGCGCCGGCTCCCTCGCGGCCGAGCCACTGCGGCGCGGCCTGCGCCTGAGCCTCGGCCACCGGCTGCCAATCGTTCGCCCCGAAGAGTTGTTCCAGGTCCCGGTTGGCCTCGTCGGGCGCGTCGGCTTCGATCACGAGCGTGTTCTGGACCTGGCGGAGGTTGTCCGTGTTGGCGACATACGCAAGTTCCTCCACTTTGGCTTCGTTCTGGGCGACGCGGTTCATGGTCTCCTGAACCTGGACCTCGGCCTTGTTGAGGATCGCCATGTTGGCCTGGAGCCCGAGGGCAATTGGCCCGCGGGCTGCAAGGTCTCTACCCTCACCCCTCCCGCGCTCGCCCTTTGCCGTCCGGCTGGGGGCCTCGGCGGGGGCGACTTCTGGAACGGCCGCGAGTTTCTTCCCGACCTCTCCCTCCCAGGTGCCAGCGGCGTCGGCGGCGCGCTTCGCCACCAGAGGCGGACCTTCCTTCCTCCCGGCCAGGGCGGGCGCGGACGGTTTGGCGGCGGCAAGTTCCGTGGATGCCGGGGCGTGCTCCGTCTCCCCAAGCCGGTGGACGGCGGGGGCGACGGCCGGTTCGTTGTCCGAACCAACGTAGGCCAGAATCCCGATGCCGACAACGAGCAGGATGCTGGCGGCCAGGGCGAGGGCGCGCGGCCAGGGGCTCGCGCGGCGAAGGGCGATCGAGCGCTCCTGGGGCTGGGGCTCGTGGACCGACGCCTCCGACGCCGGCAGGAGGACGCGCCGCTCGATCTCGCGCAGGATGTCCTCGGCCAGACGCTCCGGCGCGGGGCGCGCAGGCAGCCGACCCACCAGGTCGGCCGTCGCCCGAAGGTCCGCCAGCAGCGCCTTGCAGGCGGGACACGAAGCCAGGTGCGCGCGGATCGCCGCCGACAGTTCCGCCGACAGTTCCCTGTCCGCGTAGGCCGACAAATGTTCACGCACGTGTTCGCACAACATGGCCGATGACTCCACTGCCCGACCTCACGGCGGCGCCTGCCGGGCTAGGCTTCCAGCAGCGGCTGCAACTTGTCCCGAAGCAGGAGCCGCGCCCGGTGCAGCCGCGATTTCACCGTCCCCGTCGGCACGCCGACGATCTCCGCAATCTCCCGGTAGTCGCAGTGCTGGACGTCGCGCAGCACGACGACGGTCCGATATTCCTCATCCAGGCCGTCCAGCGCGTGCTGGACTTGCGTTTCGGTTTCGGCGGCGACCATCCGCCCCGCCGGGTTCGGCGGGTCGCGGTCCGGCCAGCCGTCTCCCGGCGCGCCGGGACCGTCCTCCCCCCCGCCGAGGTTGACCATGCGGATCCCTTTGCGCTTTCGGCGATGGCTGAGGCTCGCGTTCACCGCAATGCGAAAGAGCCACGTGTACAGGCTGCTCGTCCCCTGGAAACCCGCCAGGTTCTCGTACGCCTTGACGAAGACGTCCTGCGCGAGGTCCTGGGCGTCTTCGGCCGAGCCGACCATCCGATAGACCGTGTTGTAGATGCGGTCCTGGTAGCGCTGGACGATGGGCCCGAAGGCCGAGGAATCGCCCTGAACCACCCGGCGGACCAACTCGGTGTCGGTCGGACCGCCCCGCGCTGTCACTCGCGATGCCACGGCTGGCCGTCCAATCCCTTAGACGCCGGCTCGGCGTCGAGGTTCCAAAAACCCGGCTTGACTGGCCTGCGGCGCATCCTCAGCCATAGACCCGCCGGGCACTCGATACTATAGGCGCGGGCCGCAAAGGCCACAAGGGCCCAGCGGCCCCCCGAGGGTAAACGAGCACCCCCGTCCGGAGTTTCGCCGTAAACGGCCGGCCGGCGTCCCAGGGCGAGTGGTCCCGCGACGCTTGCCGACCCGCGCGCCGGACGATATCATGGCGGCGTCGCGGACCTTGCGAGAGGCGGACCCCCATGGCCAAAGAACGTCGCGGTATCGCGTGTGCGGGCAACTGGATCATTGACCGCCTTTACATCTGTGACCGCTGGCCGCAGGAGGAAACCCTCGCCAATATCCTCCAGGAGTCCCGCGGGACCGGCGGCGCGCCCTACAACTGCCTCGTGGACGTGGAGACGTTCGGGCCGCCGCCCGGCGGCGAACGCATTCCCCTGGAGGCCGTCGGACTCGTGGGCGACGATGCCGATGGTCGGTTCATCCGCGACCACATGGAACGCCTCGGCATCGAGGCGCGGGCCCTCGCCGTCACCGACGCCGCCCCCACCTCGTACACCCTCGTTATCGTCAACAAGCCGACGGGCCGGCGAACGTTCTTCCACAACCGCGGCGCCAACGCCCTGTTCGGCCCCAAGCACGTGCCGGTCGAAACGCTCCGCGCCCGCATCTTCCATTTCGGGTACCTCCTGCTCCTGGACCGCTTCGACGAGCCGGACGAGGAATTCGGAACGGTGGCGGCACGGCTTCTGGCGCGGGTCCGGGCGGCCGGCATCGAAACCAGCCTCGACGTCGTGAGCGAGGACAGCGACCGCTTTCCGAAGGTCGTCAAGCCCGCCCTGCGGCACGCCGACTACGCGATCCTGAACGAACTGGAGGCGGGGCGGACCACCGGACGCGACCTCAGGCCCGCCGGCCGGCCGGACCCCAAGGCGATCCGCGCCTCGGCCGAGGACCTCTTCCGCCTCGGCGTCGCGCGCCTGGTGTGCATCCACATGCCGGAGGGAGGCTACGCGCGGACACCCGACGGCGAGGAACTCTGGCAGCCCAGCCTCCAATTGCCGGAAGGCTACATCCGCGGCGGGGCGGGCGCCGGCGACGCCTTCTGTGCCGGCCTCCTCTATGGATTGCACGAACGGTGGGACCTGGAGCGGACAATGCGCCTGGCGGTGACGGCGGCCGCGGTGTGCCTGTCGGACCCGTCCTGCACGGCAGCGGCGCGCGACCTGGAGAGCACGCTCGCCCTGGCGGAGAAGTTTCCGTTCCAGCGCGCGGTTTTCTGAGGCGTCCGCCGCCTACTCGCCGCCGAGGACCTTTCGGCGGTAGGCCTCGACATCCATGTTTCGGATGGCGTCCTGCTCGGCGGGTGTTAGAGGTCTCGGTTTGCCGGCGACCATGGCCGCCAGTTGTGTCTTTGCCCCGTCCTCGATGCACATCATCCGCACCAGCGCCTCGCGGGCCGTCCGCCCCAGCGTCACGAACCCGTGATTGCGGAGCGCCACGGCCGGGGCGCCCGTAGCGAGGGCCTGTTCGACGGCCTGGGCAAGTTCCGGCCCGGCGGGCATCACGAACGGGACATGCTCGACGCGGTCCACAAAGGCGACGAAGTCGGGCGTGAACGCCTCCAGGTCCGCCCCGCCGCTGATGAGGCCCGTCGCCAGGGGCGGATGGGCGTGGCAGACGACGTTCGCCTCCGGCCGGAGGCGGAGCGCCCGCAGATGCAGTTCCCACTCGCTCGCCGGTCGCGGACCCGAAAGGTGCTTGCCCGTCGCGATCTCCAGGACGGCCCACTGGTCGTCCCGCAACTTGTCCATGTCGTAGCCCGAGGGCTTGATGATCATCCGGGGGCCATCGCGGGCACTGATGTTCCCGCCCGCCCCGACCACCAGTCCATGCTGGGCCAGCATCCGCCCCAGCCACGCAAGTTCCTCCAGGGGTGTCACGGCGGCTTTCTCCTCAGGCGCGGCGGGCAAGCACGTCGCGCTCGTAGCGCTCGACCTGGGGAATCCACGCGGCGCCCACCGGCGCCCCGGCCCGCAGGCAGAGCATGTCCCAGACGGCGCCGAACGGCATCGTCTTCATTTCTTCCATCAGAGCAAGTTTCCCGGCGCCATTGCCTTCGGCCTCGAGCGCCTTCAGGCGATCGCTCGGGTCCAGGAGGGCATACAGGATGGCCTTGCGCGTGGCCCGCGCGCCGATTGTATAGGCGGCGATGCGATTGATGCTCGCATCGAAATAGTCCAGCGCCACCTTCACGCGCCCCAGCGCCTCGCCGCGCACCAGTTCCTGGAACACCGCCCGCACGTCGTCGTCGAACAGAACAGCGTGGTCGCTGTCCCACCGGACCGGCCGGCTGACGTGCAGCAGCAGCCAATCGGCGAACGCCAGGACGGCCGACAGTTTGTCGTGGACCGCCTCGGTCGGGTGGAAGTGGCCCATGTCGAGACACACCGCCAGACCGCGCGCGAGCGCGTACGCCAGATAGAACTCGTGCGAGCCGACGACGTACGCCTCGCTCCCGAGCCCGAAGAGTTTCGACTCGACCGAATCGAGGCAGAGACGCCGGTCGATCCCGAGAGCGTCGGCATAGATGGCGTCGAGCGACTCGACCAGACGCCTCCGCGGCCCCCAGCGGTCGGCCGGCAGGTCCTTCGAGCCGTCAGGAATCCACAGGTTCACGCCGCAGGGCGTCCCGAGTTCGCGGGCCATCGCCTCGCCGATCCGCCGGCACGCGACGCCGTGCGCAATCCAGAACGCGCGGATGCCCGGGTCCGGGTGCGAGAGCGTCAGTCCGTCCGCCGCCTTCGGGTGCGCGAAGAACGTCGGGTTGAAATCCAGGCCGATGCCCCGCTTCCTGGCCCAGGCGATCCATCCGGCGAAATGTTTCGGCTCGAGCGCGTCGCGGTCCACTTTCTTGCCGCCCGTCTCGGCGTAGATGGCGTGGACGTTCACGCGGTGGACGCCGGGCACGAGCGAGAGGACCTCCTCAAGGTCGCGGCGAAGTTCGTCGGCGTTGCGCGCCCGGCCGGGGTAGTTGCCC